>NZ_JAVHYN010000003.1:0-370574 GCF_031119065.1 Cellulosimicrobium sp. XJ-DQ-B-000 | reverse complement strand
CCCCGCCGCACGACACCCGGTCGGCGAGCACGACCCCGCTCCCCCACCACAACGAGGTTGGTCCCGCTATCCGGTGGATAGCGGGACCAACCTCGTTCTCGGCGGCCGCCCAGGGCCACGACCCGGTCAGTCCGCGGTCGCCCATAGGTGCCGCGTCGTGGCGTCGGCCCCGGGGGGCGTCGCCGGCAGCGTCTCCGGCCGTCACGACGTTCCGGCGCGCTCCGTCGCCTGCCCCACACACCGCCCCTCACACTGCCCCGCACCGCGACCACGCACCGTCCCGCGCTGGACCACTGGACGAAGACGCCACAGCCGTTCAGCGAGCGAGCCGGGGCGCGTCCGGGCCGCCGTCGTCGTGACGGCTTCCCCGCTCGACGTGAGGCCGCCCTGCGAACCTGCAGCCCTGCCCTGCCGTGTCCGCTCCCGCCCGAACGGGGGCGCTCCCGCCCAGGCGTTGGCGCCCCATTCCGGCCTGGGACGCTAGAACGCCGTCAGAGCGCCACAGAGAGCGGCTCCGGCACTCGGACGTGTCCCCGCAGCAACGAACGCCCTACGCCCCCGCGCAGACAGCAGGACGGCCCGACCCCCGTGAGGGGATCGGGCCGTCCGGAAGCGGTGCGTCAGTGCGCGTGCTGGCCGCGGGAGAACTCGAAGACCCAGCCGACGAGGGCGATCGCGCTGAGCGCGATACCCACGTAGACAAGCCACCAGCCGACCGCGAGGCCGAGGAAGACGATCGCCGCCGAGCCTGCGATCGCGAGCGGCCACCAGCTCCACGGGGCGTACACGCCCTGGTCGCCGGCACCCTGCTCGATGAGGCCGTCCGGGTCGTCCTCGGGCCGCGCGTCGATCCGCTTGGCGGTGAGGGCCAGGTAGGCGCCGATCATGCCCGAGAGGCCCGCGGTCAGGAGGAGCGCGGCGCTGCCGACGGGCTCCCAGCCACTCCAGAGCCCGTACACCACGCCGATGAGCGCGAAGAAGGGGGTCAGGAAGATGAACAGCTTGTACTCGACCTTCACTTGCCGGCCTCCTCGTCCGTGTCACCCGTGCGCGGCTCGTCGATGATGATCGTCGACGTCGAGTCGCTGCCTGCCTGCTTGTCGCCGAGGCGGTCGAGCGCGACGCTCTTCTCACCGCGGCGGTCGGCCTCCCCGTAGACCTTCTCCAGGACGTTGGGGTTCGGCTCCGCGTGGTCCATCGCGGCGACCTCGGGGTGGTGCAGGTCGAACGCGGGCGACTCGGAGCGGATGCGCGGCAGCGACGTGAAGTTGTGCCGCGGCGGCGGGCAGGACGTGGCCCACTCGAGCGAGCGGCCGTAGCCCCACGGGTCGTCGACCTGGACCTTGGGCGCGTTGCGCCAGGTCGTGTAGACGTTCCAGAGGAACGGCAGCGTCGACGCGGCGAGGATGAACGCTCCGACCGTCGAGACCTGGTTCTCCCACGTGAAGCCGTCGGAGGGCGCGTAGTCCGCGTAGCGGCGCGGCATGCCCTCGACGCCCAGCCAGTGCTGGATGAGGAACGTCATGTGGAAGCCGATGAAGAGCAGCCAGAAGTGGACCTTGCCGAGGCGCTCGTTGAGCATGCGCCCGGTGAACTTGGGCCACCAGAAGTAGAAGCCGGCGAACATCGCGAACACCACGGTGCCGAACACGACGTAGTGGAAGTGCGCCACCACGAAGTACGAGTCGGACAGGTGGAAGTCGAGCGCCGGGCTGGACAGGATGACGCCCGTGAGACCGCCGAAGAGGAAGGTCACGAGGAACCCGATCGACCACAGCATCGGTGTCTCGAACGTCAGCTTCCCTCGCCAGAGGGTCCCGATCCAGTTGAAGAACTTCACGCCGGTCGGCACGGCGATGAGCATCGTCATGAAGGCGAAGAACGGCAGGAGGACCGCGCCGGTCACGTACATGTGGTGGGCCCACACGGTGACGGACAGCGCCGCGATCGCGATCGTCGCGTAGACGAGGCCCTTGTAGCCGAAGATCGGCTTGCGGGCGAACACCGGGAAGATCTCGGACACGATGCCGAAGAACGGCAGCGCGATGATGTAGACCTCAGGGTGCCCGAAGAACCAGAACAGGTGCTGCCACAGGATGGCGCCGCCGTTCTCGGGGTTGAAGATCTGGGCACCGAGGCGCCGGTCGGCGCCGAGCGCGAAGAGCGCGGCGGCCAGGGGCGGGAACGCCATGAGCACGAGGAGGCTCGTGATGAGCGTGTTCCACGTGAAGATCGGCATGCGGAACATCGTCATGCCGGGCGCGCGCATCGTGATGATCGTCGTGATGAAGTTGACCGCACCGAGGATCGTGCCGAAGCCGGCGAGCGCGAGCCCGAACACCCAGAGGTCTCCCCCGAGCCCTGGACTGAACGTCGTGTTCGACAACGGCGCGTACGCGAACCACCCGAACGAGGCGGCGCCCTGCGGCGTGAAGAAGCCGGCCGAGGCGATGAGACCGCCGAAGAGGTAGAGCCAGTACGCGAACATGTTCAGTCGCGGGAACGCGACGTCCGGCGCACCGATCTGCAGCGGCATGATCACGTTCGCGAACCCGGCGAAGAGCGGGGTCGCGAACAGCAGCAGCATGATCGTGCCGTGCATCGTGAAGAGCTGGTTGTACTGCTCCTTGCTCTGCACGATCTGGATGCCGGGCTCGAAGAGCTCCGCACGGATCACGAGGGCCATGAGGCCGCCGATGCAGAAGAAGATGAACGACGTGATCAGGTACATGTACCCGATCGTCTTGTGGTCGGTGGACGTGACCCACTTGATCACGGTCCGCCCGAGGGTCTGACGCCGCGGCGCGAGACCGGGGATGACTTCGGCCTGCGCGACCATCAGTTCTCACCCTCCGTGGTAGCGGTGACAGGGTTCGGGTCCTGGAGACGGCTGAAGCCCTCCACCGGGATCTGACCCTCCTGGCCCTTCTCGCGGAGCGCCTCCATCTGCGCGTCGTACTCCGCGCGGTCGACGACCTCGACGTTGAACAGCATGCCGGAGTGGTGCTCGCCGCAGAGCTCGGCGCACTTGCCGGCGTAGACGCCCTCGCGCTCCGGGGTGACCACGAACTCGTTCGTCCGGTGCGGGATCATGTCGAGCTTGTAGAGGAACGCGGGGATCCAGAAGGAGTGGATGACGTCGCGCGACTGCAGCTCGAACCGCACCGACTCACCGACGGGCAGGTAGAGCGTCGGCAGCGCCGCCGCCGTGCCCGGGGCACCGTCGATCGTCGCGTCGTCGGTCATGGTGTCGCCGACGTCCGCCAGGTGCTGGCCCGTCTCGTAGACGTCGTCGTCCACGTAGTTGAAGTCCCAGCTCCACTGCTTGCCGATGACCTGGACCGTGAGGTCGGACTCGACGTCCTTGTCCACGATCGCGCTCATGTCGCGGTCCGTGTAGAAGAAGAGGACGAGGACCATGAGGATCGGCACGGCCGTGTACATGATCTCGAGCGGCAGGTGGTAGCGCGTCTGCACGGGGAGCTGGTGGTCGTCCTTGCGCTTGCGGTACGCGGCGACGCACCACAGCATCAGGCCCCACGTGATCACGCCGACGATGAGGGCCGCGATCCAGGAGCCGGTCCACAGCGACGTGATCCGGGCGGTCTGGTTGGTCACCTCCCCGTCCTCGTAACCGGGCAGGAACCCGCGCTGGACGGTGTCGGTGGCGCAGCCGGACGCCACCGCGGCGACGGCGACGGCGAGGGCCGTCGCCCGCAGGATGGTGCGCCGTGTGCGGCTAGGGGGTTGCGAGTGCAAGGGGGGCCTTTCACGTCACGTCCTGCCCGTGCCCGTCTTTACGAGCCCAGCACAGGACCTTCGTCCTCGACACACGAAGCCTAGCGCGGGATTCCGCCCTTCGTGGCCCGGAACGCGCTGCGGACGGGCGAGATGCGGCACACGTCGTGGCCGGTCAGGGGTGGGTTCGGCACACCCGTCCCGAGTCTGTCAGATCCTTGCCACACCGTCGGCCCACCGGGCAGCACGGTAGCGTGCCGGTGGGACCTTCGGACTCCCGGAGGCACCTCGTCGCGGGGCGCGCGAGCGCAACGATCCGACGCCGTGCGCCGGACCTCGACCGGCGCCCTGCGCCCGCTCGGGCCGTCTCAGCCCGGCCGTCCCCCGCTCCGCGACGGCCCCGCCCGCGCCCTGGAGGCCATGTGACACACACCACCCCCGATCGCCGGGTCCTTCTCGACAACGGGGGGCGCGCCCCCTGGCACCCGCTCGCGCGCGAGGCCTTCGACCGCGCGCTCGACGACGGCTGGGCCGACCCCCGACGCCTCCACGCCGAGGGCAGGCGTGCCGCGGCCCTGCTCGACGGCGCCCGCGAAGCCGTCGCCGCCGCGCTGGGCGCGCGCACGGAGGAGGTCGTCTTCACCGCGAACCACACCGCGTCCCTCCACACGGCCGTCGCCGCGCTCGCCGGTGCGCGTCACCGCGCGGGGCGACGGGTCGTCGTCGGCGCCGTCGAGCGTGCCGCCGTCCTGCACGCCGCCGAGCACGGTGGCCTGGAGCGGGAGGTCGTCGGGGTGGACAGGTCCGGCCGCGTCGACGCCGCGGAGATGACCGACGCCGTCGGCCGCCCGGGCGTGGCGCTCGCCGCGCTCCAGGCCGCCAACGGCGAGGTGGGGACGCGGCAGCCGGTCGCGGCCGTGCACGAGGCGGCGCGGGGGGCGGGGGTCCCGCTGCTCGTGGACGCGGGGGCCACGCTCGGGCACGACGTCGTCCCCGAGACCTGGGACGCGCTCGCCGCCGACCCGGCGGACTGGGGCGGCGGGCCCGGCGTCGGTGTCCTCGCGGTGCGTTCCCGCGTCCGACGGCGCAGCCCGTTCCCGGAGGACGCGGACCCGTGGGCCCCCGGCGGGGTGTCCGTCCCGGCGGCGTTCGCCGCCGCAGTGTCGCTGCAGGCGGTGCTGGCCGACCGGGAGGCGCAGGACGCGCAGCGCCGGGCGCTCGTCGACCGCGTGCGGGCGCGGGTCGCGCAGATCCC
Source organism: Cellulosimicrobium sp. XJ-DQ-B-000 (assembly GCF_031119065.1). NCBI lineage: Bacteria > Bacillati > Actinomycetota > Actinomycetes > Micrococcales > Promicromonosporaceae > Cellulosimicrobium > Cellulosimicrobium sp. XJ-DQ-B-000. Next base: position 365,581 of record NZ_JAVHYN010000003.1, on the reverse strand, counting down.
CGACGTCGAGGTGGTCGGCGACCCGGTCGACCGGCTCCCCCACGTCGCGACCTTCTCCTTCCTCTACGTGGACGGCGAGGCGCTGCTCACCGACCTGGACCGCGAGGGCATCGCCGTCGGCTCCGGGTCGGCGTGCACGTCGAGCTCGCTCGAGCCCTCGCACGTCCTCGCGGCGATGGGCGTGCTCACGCACGGCAACGTGCGCGTCGCCCTGGACCGCTCGACGACGGAGGACGACGTCGAGCGGCTGCTCGCCGCACTGCCGGACGCCGTCGCCCGCGTGCGCGCGGCGCTGGGGGTGCAGGGCCTGTGACCGGCGCTCCCCCGCCCGCGGCGTCGTCCGGCACGTCCGGCGACGCGGGCGCGTCCGGCGACGTGGTCGACGCGCGCGGGCTGCGCTGCCCGCTCCCCGTGATCCGGCTCGCGGCGGCAGCGCGCGCCCTCGCACCCGGCGCCCGGCTCACCGTGTGGTCGACCGACCCGGCCGCGCGCCTCGACGTCCCCGCGTGGGCGCGGATGCGCGGGCACGCGGTCGTGGGCGAGGAACGGCTCCCCGGTCAGGGGGACGCCGAGGCCTGGGCGATCACCGTCGAGATCGGCGGCTGACCCGCCGCGGGCGCGGCAGGGCGGCACGACCCGCGGACGACGCGAGCCCGGCCACCCGCGGACGGGTGACCGGGCTCGTGCGGTCCGGTGGCGTGCGCGCGGCACGCCGGACGGCTCAGCTGAAGGAGCCGCCGCAGGCGCAGGCGCTGCCCGCGTTGGGGTTGTCGATCGTGAAGCCCTGCTTCTCGATCGTGTCGGCGAAGTCGATCGTCGCGCCCTCGAGGTAGGGGACGCTCATCTTGTCGACCACGACCTCGACGCCGTCGTAGTCGCGCAGCGCGTCGCCGTCGAGCACGCGCTCGTCGAAGTAGAGCTGGTAGATCAGGCCGGAGCAGCCGCCGGGCTGCACCGCGACGCGCAGGCGCAGATCGTCACGACCCTCCTGCTCGAGGAGCGTGCGGACCTTGTCCGCGGCCTCGTCGGTCAGGTTGACGCCGTGCGTGGCAATGTCGGTGGTCTCGCTCATCTCGTCTCCGCGCTGTCGGGGGCAGTGCTGCCCCGGTGGTGGCCGGCTTCTCGGATCTCTCGAGAGAGAGATCCCGTCAGGTCCTCAACACCACTCGTGCCGGTGGTGTTCCCGAGTCTACGACCCCGCGCGGCACGAAGGTCGAACGGGCCTCGCCGCACGGGGTGCGAGGACGACGACGGAGGAGCCGCGCGGGTGGCGCCGTCGGCCTCGGCCGACGCGCGCCTCAGCCGCGCGACCACGTGCGCGCGACGCGCTCCACGAGGTCGCGCGGGTCGCCGTCGCCCCACGCGTACGCGCCGCTGAGCCCCGCGGCCGCCTGCTCGCGACGGCCCGCGACGACCGCACGCGCGACGACCACCACCGGGAGCGCGTGCCGCGCCGCCCGGCCGGCCACCTCGCGGACGGTCCCCTCGCCGAGCTCGTGCGCGCCGAGCTCGTCCGCGAGCACCACGACGACGTCCGCGTCCGCGAGCCGCGCGTCGAGCCCGACGTCGTCCGCCACGACCCGGAGCGCGGGCACGAGCCTGCCGCCCAGCGCCGCGACGGCGAAGCCCAGCCCTCCCCCGCTGCCCGCCCCCGGCAGCACGGCGAGGCGGCGGCCCGCCGTCGCGCCCGCGAGCAGGTCGCGCCCGACGGTCCCGTGCTCCCCCGGCCCGGCCGCGTCCGCGCGGTCGACGGCGGCGGCGACGTCGTGCGCGACCGCGCCGAGCGCGCGCTCGAGGTGCTGGGCCACCAGCGGGTCGACACCGCGCGCGTCGAGGGTCGCGCTCGCGCCGTGCAGACCGAGGAGCGGGACGTCGGACGCGACGGCCGCCACGAGGTGCGTGCCGCCCAGCGCGGCGCGCGCGGCGCGCACGACGTCCGCCAGCCGGGCGGGCGCCACCTCGGACGCCGACGGCTCGCCCGCGAGCGCGAGGAGCGCCCCGAGGCCCGCGTCGTGGCTCGTGCTGCCCCCGGTCGCGAGGACGACCCGGCCGGGATCCGACCCCGCCCGAGCGGCGTCGACCGCGAGCGCGAGCAGGTGCCCGACGGCGGTCGACGAGCGGGCGGGCACCGTCGTCGGCGTCCCGTCGGCATCGACGACGACGGCCTCCCCGGTGGCCGGGACCTGGGACGCGTCGACGACGACGGTCCGGGCCTGCACACCCTCGTGCGGCGAGGACGCGCGCCGTCGGACGGCGACCGGGACCTCCGCGCCGCCCGGGCCCGGCACGACGCCCGCGAGGACCTCGGGCGCGACGGGAGCGAGGGCGTCGAGGAACGCGGGCCCCGAGGCCGCGAGGGGCACGGTGTCCACGGCGCCGTGCGCGGACCACCACGAGGCGACGTCGGCGAGGCTCGGTCCGGCGGCAGCCGGCACGACGTCGCGGCCCGGCCACGCGCCGTCGGGCGGGGGCGGGACGGCGGACCCGGTGAGCAGCACGCGCATGCCCGGATTGTGCCAGCCCGGGCGCGGCCCGGCGGGTCGTGCCCGGGCGCGCCGATCCGCGGTGAGAGGACCCTCTCCGTCTCCGCGGCGCTGTGCGACGATGGTCCCGTGAGCACCGGGAGCACCTTGTTGTCGTCCGTGGGCGGTCCGAGCACCGCACGCCCGGGCGGTTTCGTCGAGCCCAACCCGTCCGCCCTGCTCCTGCTGGGGCAGGGCCGGGACCTCGCGTCCGAGCGGGGCGTCGAGTGCGTGGGCGACCTGCCCGCGCCGAGCGACCCCGACCTCGTCGAGCGCGCCCGGGTCGCGCGCGCCGCGCTGGGCGAGCGGGCGTTCGTCCTGGGCCACCACTACCAGCGCGACGAGGTCATCGACTTCGCCGACGTCACGGGCGACTCCTTCAAGCTCGCGCGCGAGGCGGCCGCCCGCCCCGAGGCGGAGTTCATCCTCTTCTGCGGCGTGCACTTCATGGCCGAGAGCGCGGACATCCTCACGTCCGACGCGCAGCAGGTCGTGCTGCCGGACCTCGCAGCGGGTTGCTCGATGGCGGACATGGCCGCCATCGACCAGGTCGAGGACGCGTGGGACGTGCTGCAGGAGGTCGGCATCGCCGACTCGACGATCCCCGTGACCTACATGAACTCCTCGGCCGCGATCAAGGCCTTCACGGGGCGCCACGGCGGCACGGTGTGCACGTCGTCGAACGCAGAGGTCGCGCTGCGCTGGGCGTTCGACCAGGTGGGCGGCGTGGACGGCACCGGCAAGGTCCTGTTCCTCCCCGACCAGCACCTGGGCCGCAACACCGCGGTGCTGAAGCTCGCGATGTCGCTCGACGACTGCGTCGTGTTCGACCCGCGCAAGCCGAACGGCGGTCTCACCGACGCCGAGCTGCGCGACGCGCGCATGATCCTGTGGCGCGGGCACTGCTCGGTCCACGGGCGGTTCTCGGCGAAGAACGTCGAGGACGTCCGTGCGGCCGTCCCGGACGTCAACGTGCTGGTGCACCCCGAGTGCAAGCACGAGGTCGTCACGGCGGCGGACTTCGTCGGGTCGACGGAGTACATCATCAAGATGCTCGACGCCGCCGAGCCGGGCTCGGCGTGGGCGATCGGGACCGAGCTCAACCTCGTGCGCCGCGTCGCGCGGGCGCACCCGGACAAGCAGGTGCACTACCTCGACTCGACGGTGTGCTTCTGCTCGACGATGAACCGGATCGACCTGCCGCACCTCGTGTGGGCGATGGAGTCGCTCGTCGCCGGTCGCGTGGTGAACCGGATCGTCGTGGACGCCGACGACGCGCACTGGGCGCGCGTCGCGCTCGACCAGATGCTCGCCCTGCCCGGCCTCTAGGCGCGCGGGCAGGAGCGGTCGAGGCCCTCGGGACGCGAGGGCGCGCGGAGGTGGCCATGGGAACGGGCAACGGGACGAACGTCGGCATCTTCGTCTTCGACGAGGCCGAGGAGCTCGACGTCGCCGGGCCGTTCGAGGTGCTGTCGGCCTGGGCCGAGCACTCCGCGCTCAAGCCCCAGGTGTCGACGTTCTCGTGGGACGGCGGCGGCGTGCGGCTCGCGAAGGGCCTCCGCCTGCTCCCCGACCGCTCGGCGGACGACGTCGGCCCCCTCCACCTGCTCGTGTACCCGGGTGGCCGCGGGACGCGCCCGCTGCTCGCCGACCGCGCGCACCTCGAGTGGCGGCGCGCGATGCGGGCGCGGACCCCGGTGATCGCGAGCGTCTGCACGGGCTCGCTCGTCCTCGCCGCGGCGGGGCTGCTCGGGGGCCGGCCCGCGACGACGCACTGGGCGCACTACGACGAGCTCGCGCGGATCGACCCGAGCGTCGTGGTCGACACGGAGGCGCGCTACGTCGACGACGGCGACGTGGTCACCTCCGCCGGGGTGTCCGCGGGGATCGACATGGCGCTGCACCTCGTCGCGCGCCTGGAGAGCGCCGACGTCGCACGCGCCGTACGGCGCGGGATCCAGTACGACCCCGACCCGCCGGTCTGATCGGACCGAGCGGTCGGCGAGCCTGGGGTCAGCCGACCCGAGCGGTCAGCGGCGCGCGTAGCGGCCGGTGCGGTGCGCCCAGACGTCGAAGAGGACGGTGCAGAACGGCGGGACCGTCGCGGCGAGCGCGAGGAAGGTCGTCCAGAGCGACCAGCGGACGCGCACGGCGACGAGCACGGCGAGCGCGACGTACACGAGCACGAGCGCCCCGTGGACGGGCCCGAAGATCTCCACGCCGCGCTCGGTCGTCCCGGCGACCCACTTGAGGTACATGCCCACAAGCAGGCCGGCCCAGGAGAACGCCTCGGCGATCGCGACCGCGCGGAACGCGCGGACCTGCCACGGGTGCGGTGCGGGCGACCCGGTGGCGGCGGTGGCGGTGGGGCGAGGGGCGGGGCTCGTCGTCGTCACGGCGCGCATCCTCGCACACCGACCTGGAGGGGGATCGCTCGCCGTCGACGACAGATACCCGATACCGCTGGTGCGGGGTAGTAGCCTGCCCCGGTGACCCGCCAGATCCAGCTCCTCGTCGCCAGCACGATGCCGCGCAAGGCCGTGCCGGGCCGCGGCGTCCTCGAGCCGTCCGTCACGCGCATGCGCGTGCGCCCGGGCGACCTCGACTTCTACCTGCACGTGAACAACGGCGTGTATCTCCAGATGATGGACGTCGCGCGCAGCAACTTCATCGCCGACCTCGGCGGGTTCCCCCTGCTCAAGGACAAGGGCTGGTACCCCGTCGTCGCGGCGTCGACCATGAAGTACCGCCGCTCCCTGCAGCTCGGGGACCGCTTCGAGATCACGACGCGCGTGCTCGGGTGGGACGAGCGCGTCGTGTACCTCGAGCAGGTGTTCACACGCCGCGGTGACCTCTGCGCGCGCGGGCTCGTCGCCGGGCGCTTCCTCGCGCGCGGGTCCGGCGACCGGATCGCCGCGCCCGACGTCGTCGGGCTCCTGGGCGGCGACGTCACCTCCCCCGAGCTCCCGGACGACGTCGCGCGGTGGGCCCGGGCGGTCGACGTCGCCCACCGCGCCTGACGCCTGACGCCGCACGGCGGCGCTCCCCGGCCGACCGGGGAGCGCCGCCGCGTGCGGACCGGGCGGTCGCGGGTCAGGCGACCGCGCCGCCGAGCCGGGCGAGCAGGAGCGCCTCGGCGAGCACGACCTTCTCCAGCTCGCCGAGGTGGACCGACTCGTTCGCGCCGTGCGCGCGCGAGTCCGGGTCCTCGACGCCCGTGACGAGGATCGCCGCGTCGGGGAAGACCTCGAGCAGGTCGGCGATGAACGGGATCGACCCGCCGATGCCGATGTCGACGGGGTCCGTGCCCCACGACGTCGCGAACGCCCACCGCGCGGCCCGCATCGCCTCGGAGTCCGCCGGGGCGAGGAACGGCTTGCCCTGCTCGCCGTCGCGCACGGTCACGCGCGCGCCGAACGGCGCGTGCGCCTCGAGGTGCGTGCGCAGCGCCGCCATCGCGGCCGCCGGGTCCTGGCCGGGCACGAGCCGCACCGAGAGCTTCGCGGTCGCGCGGGGCGTGAGGGTGTTCGACGCGTGCGCGACGCTCGGCGCGTCGAGCCCGATCACGGCGATCGCCGGCTTGGTCCACAGCCGCCCGGCGATGCTGCCCTCCCCTGCGAGGACGGTGCCGTCGAGGAGCGAGGAGTCGGCGCGGAAGTCGGCCTCGGCGTAGTCCACGGTCGGCTCGTCCGCGGTGGCGAGCCCGGGCACGGCGACGTTGCCCGCGTCGTCGTGCAGGGTCGCGATCAGCCGCGCGAGCAGCGTCACGGCGTCGAGCACGGGGCCGCCGAACATGCCCGAGTGCACCGCGTGGTCGAGCACCGCGACCTCGACCTCGCAGTCCACGAGCCCGCGCAGCGACGTCGTGAGCGCGGGCACGCCGATCTTCCAGTTCGAGGAGTCGGCGACGACGATGACGTCGGCCGCGAGCAGGTCGCGGTGCTGCGTGAGGAACGGCAGGAACGTCGGCGAGCCGATCTCCTCCTCGCCCTCGACGAACACCGTCACCCCGACGGGGAGGTCGCCGACCTCCAGGAGGGCACGCAGGGCGCCGAGGTGGGCCACGACGCCCGCCTTGTCGTCGGCCGCGCCGCGGCCGTAGAGGCGGCCGTCGCGCTCGGTCGGCTCGAACGGGTCGGTCTCCCACGTGCCGGCGTCGCCCGGGGGCTGGACGTCGTGGTGCGCGTACAGCAGGACGGTCGGGGCGCCGTCGGGCGCCGGGCGGCGCGCGACGACGGCGGGCGCGCCTTCGCTGCCGTCCTCGGCCCGGGCGCGCAGCACCTGGACCTCGGGCAGTCCGGCGTCGCGCAGGAGCGCGGCCACGGCGTCAGCGCTGGCGGCGACGTGCGCCTGGTCGAACGCGGCGTTCGAGACGCTCGGCACGCGCACGAGCGACTCCAGGTCGGCGCGCAGCGCCGGGAAGAGCCGGGCGACGGTCTCGCGGAGCGTGGTCGCGAGGGCGGTGCCGGGCACGGGGGCGGTGGGTTCGGGTGAGTTCGTCACGACCAGCACGGTACGACACCGTGCGGCCCCGGACCCGCGTCCGGGCACCCCGTCGGCTCGACTACCCTGGAGGGGTGTTCTCCCGCAACAAGGCCGCCGCGACCCCCGCCGCCCCCGACCCCGTCGAGGAGGCGGCCGAGATCGAGCGCGCCGGCAAGGGCCGCCCGACCCCCAAGCGCAAGGTCTCCGAGGCCGCGAACAAGCGCCCCCTCGTGCCGAACGACCGCCGCGCCGCCGCGAAGTCCGCGCGGGAGAAGCAGCGCGAGATGCGCGACCGTCAGTACCAGGCCATGCAGACCGGCGACGAGCGCTACCTGCCGCCGCGCGACAAGGGCCCGGTCAAGCGCTACGTGCGCGAGTACGTCGACGCCCGCTGGAACCTCGGCGAGTTCTTCCTGCCCGTCGCCCTCGTCTTCATCGTGTTCTCGTTCCTCACGGCGCGGAACCAGGAGCTCGCGTTCCTCACGGTCATGACGTTGTACGTCATCGTGCTGCTCACCGTCGTCGACGGGTTCATCATGTGGCGGCGCCTGCGCAAGCGCCTCCTCGCGAAGTTCGGCGACATCCCCAAGGGCACGGTTATGTACGCGGTCATGCGCGCGTTCCAGCTCCGCCGCGCGCGCCTGCCCAAGCCGACGCACAAGAAGCACGGCGTCTACCCCGAGTGACGACGGCGCCCGGCCCCGCGAGCGGCCGGGCCCGCGGCTAGGTTGGGTCCATGCCCACCTACCGCTACCTCGGCAACTCTGGTCTCAAGATCTCCGAGATCACCTACGGCAACTGGCTCACCCACGGCTCCCAGGTCGAGAACGACGTCGCGACGGCGTGCGTGCACGCTGCCCTCGACGCCGGCATCTCGACGTTCGACACCGCGGACGTCTACGCCAACACGAAGGCCGAGCAGGTGCTCGGCGACGCCCTCAAGGGCCAGCGGCGCGAGTCGCTCGAGATCTTCACGAAGGTCTACTGGCCGACCGGCCCCGGCGGCCCCAACGACACCGGCCTGTCGCGCAAGCACGTCATGGAGTCGATCAACGGCTCCCTCAAGCGGCTCGGCACCGACTACGTCGACCTCTACCAGGCGCACCGGTACGACACCGAGACGCCGCTCGAGGAGACGATGCAGGCGTTCGCCGACATCGTGCGCCAGGGCAAGGCCCTGTACATCGGCGTCTCCGAGTGGACGGCGGACCAGATCCGCGCGGGCCACGCGCTCGCGCAGGACCTCGGGTTCCAGCTCATCTCCTCCCAGCCGCAGTACTCCATGCTCTGGCGCGTCATCGAGGACGAGGTCGTGCCGACGTCGCGCGAGCTCGGGCTCTCGCAGATCGTCTGGTCGCCCATGGCGCAGGGCGTGCTGTCCGGCAAGTACCTCCCCGGCAAGCCGCTGCCGGCAGGGTCGCGCGCGACCGACGACAAGGGCGGCGCGCGCATGATCCAGCGCTTCCTCACCGACGACGTGCTCACGCGCGTGCAGAACCTCCGGCCCGTCGCCGACGAGCTGGGCCTGAGCATGGCGCAGCTCGCGATCGCGTGGGTGCTGCAGAACGACAACGTCGCCGCGGCGCTCGTCGGGGCCTCGCGCCCCGAGCAGGTCGCAGAGAACGTCAAGGCGTCGGGCGTGACGATCCCGGCCGAGCTCATGACCCGCATCGACGAGATCCTCGGGGGCGCCGTCGAGCGCGACCCGGGCAAGACGGCGGAGAACGCCCCGCAGGGCCGCGTCGCCTGACGCACGCCACCGCACGCGACGACGGCCCCGGCAGCACGCCGGGGCCGTCGTCGTCTCCTCACCGGCCGGACGCGGGCATGCCTCCCTCGTCCGGCCGGGGGCCTGCGATCGCGGGGACGGGCTCCCGCGACAGGTTCCCGACGTCCGACGCGGGCTCGACGTCCGACGCGGGCTCGCCGTCCGCCGCCGCCTCGGAGGCCGCGCTCTCGCGGCCGTGGCTACGCGCGGGCGCGTGCACGGCCGCGGCGGTGACGAGCCCGCGCGGCGCGAACCACCGCGCCGTGAGCTGGACGATCGGCCCGACGGCGAGCGCGTAGGCGACCGTCGCCCAGCCGAGCGTGCCGCCGAGCGACCAGCCCAGCGTCACGACGACGACCTCGAGGAGGGTCCGCACGAGCCGGACCGACCAGCCGGTGCGCGCCACCAGGCCGGTCATGAGTCCGTCGCGGGGTCCCGGGCCGAGCCGCACGCCCAGGTAGGCCGCCGTCGCGAGGCCGTTGAGCACGATGCCCCCGACGGCCAGGGCCACGCTCGCGGCGACGCCCGGGTCGGGCACGAGGCGCGAGACGAGCGCGATGGCCGGGTCGATCGTCAGCGTGATGACGACGACGTTCGCGACCGTACCGATCCCGGGCCGCTGCCGGAGCGGTATCCAGGCCAGCAGGGCCAGCACGCTCAGCGACCCGACGACGACACCGAACGGCAGCCCCGTGCGGCGGACGACGCCCTGGTGCAGCACGTCCCACGGCATCCCGCCCTGGCCCGCGTGGATCAGCAGCGCCATGGACAGCGCGTAGCCGAGCAGGCCGAGGAGGAGCTGGACGGTGCGGCGGGTGGGGCTCATGGGTGTCATCCTGACCGCCGAGTGGCATCGACATCCATAGCCAATCGCGAGAGAGTGGCCCCATGAGCCTTGCCCCGGCCGGGACGGTCGACGTCCACCGCCACCTGTCCCCCGCTGCTGCCGCGCGGCTGCTCGGCCGGTGGCACGCGGGCGGCCCCGCGTACACCGCCCTCGCCGACGCGCTGCGGGCCGCCGTCCTCGCGGGAACCCTCGCGCCGCACACGCGCCTGCCGTCCGAGCGCGACCTCGCCGTCGCTCTCGGCGTCTCGCGCACCACGACCGCCGCCGCGTACGCGCGCCTGCGCGAGCTCGGGTTCGCGCGCTCGCGCACCGGCTCGGGCACCGTCGTCGTGCTCCCCCGCCCGAGCGCGCGCCGGCCCGCGGACCGCGCGGCCGGCGGCGACGCCCCGCCCGGGCCCGCGCCGCGCACCGCGCCGATCGACCTCGCCGACCTGTCGCAGGCGACCTCCGCCGCGCCGAGCGGCCTGCACGCCGCCTACTCGCGCGCGCTGGAGCGGCTGCCCGAGTACCTGTCCGGCGGCGGCTACGAGCCGTACGGCCTCGGCGTCCTCCGCGAGGCCCTCGCCGACCACCACACACGCCGCGGCACGCCCACCACGCCCGACGAGGTGCTCGTCACCACGGGCGCCCAGCACGCCATCACCACGCTCGCCGACACCCTCCTCGGGGCGGGTGACCGCGCCGTCGTGCAGTCGCCCACGTACTACCACGCGATGGAGTCGCTGCGACGGGCGGGCGCGCGGCTGGTGCCCGTCCCCGTAGGCCGGGGAGGCCACGGGGCGCGGGGCAGCGACGACCACGACGCGCCGGGGTTCGACGTCGACCTGTTCGACTCCACGCTGCGCCAGGTCGCGCCGCGGCTCGTCTACCTCGTGCCCGACTTCCACAACCCGACCGCCTACACCCTCACGCCCGAGGAGCGGTCGGGTGTGCGCGACGCCGCGGCGCGCCACCGCGTGACCGTGGTCGGCGACGAGACGCTCACCGACCTCGACCTCGACGGCGACCCGGACGCCACCGGTCCGGTCGTGGAGCCGCTCGCGGGCGACGGCACCTCGCCGTACGTCGTCACGGTCGGCTCGGCGTCCAAGTCGTTCTGGGGCGGGCTGCGGGTCGGCTGGGTCCGCGCCCACCCGGACCTCGTCGCGCGCCTCGCGCGCACGCGGCAGTCGGCGGACATCGCCACCGCGGTGCTGGAGCAGCTCACCGTCGTCGAGCTGCTCGACGACGCCCCCGCGGTGCTCGCCGAGCGCCGTCGGACGCTCCGCGCGCAGCGCGACCTCCTGTGCGGCCTGCTCGCCCGGGCGCTGCCGCAGTGGCGCGTGGACGTGCCCGAGGGCGGTCTCTCGCTGTGGGTCGACCTGGGCGCGCCGGTCGCGCAGGCGCTCGCCGCCGCCGCGGCGGCCGAGGGCGTCCTCGTCAACGCCGGCCCGACCTTCACGCCCGACGGCAGCGCGGCCGACCGGCTGCGCCTGACGTTCTCCCGACCGCCCGAGCAGCTCGAGCACGCCGTGGCGCGGCTCGCCGCCGCGTGGGCCCGGGTCGCGGGCTGACGGTCCTCCGGGGCGACGGCGCGCGACGGGCTCGCGCGCCCGCGTCGCCCGGGCCGGACCAGCCGGCCATGCGTCCAGGTCAGGAGGCGGGCGACCCGGTCAGGGGACGCGCAGCTCCACCGTCGCGGTCGCCTGGCTGCCGTCGTGCAGGAGCCGGGCGGCGGCAGCGCCCTCCGCGGCGAGGCTCCGCCAGGTCTCGCCGAGCCACTGCTCGGCGTCGTACTGCGTGGTGAAGACGGGACTCACCGGAGCCGCGAGGGCGCGCCCCTCGGCGTCGTCGAGCTCCCAGACCCACTGCGGCCGGATCATCGTGCCTCCTTCGCGTCGGCGCCCCGCACGTGCGCGCCGGGCTCGGGGTGCCGCGCGAGCGAGCGGTTGATCCGCGCCGCCCACAGCGGGCCCTGGTAGAGGAACCCGGTGTACCCCTGCACGAGGTCCGCGCCCGCGTGCAGGTAGTCGCGCGCGTCGTGCGCGGTGGTGATCCCCCCGACGCCGATGATCGCGCGCTGCGGCCCGAGCCGCTCGCGCAGGCGCGCGACGACGGCCAGGCCACGCGCGCGGACGGGCGGGCCCGAGAGGCCGCCGGGCCCGCGGTCGTGCCCGATCGTCGTGTTCACGGCGACGACGCCGTCGAGGTCGAGCTCGTCCACGAGGTCGGCGACGGCGTCGACGTCCTCGTCCGCGAGGTCCGGGGCGATCTTGACGAGCAGCGGCACCCGGCCGACGCCCGCGTCCGCCGTGGCCGCGTCGGCCGCCTCGCGCACGGCCACGAGGATCGGCCGCAGCGACTCGACCTCCTGGAGGTCGCGCAGGCCCGGGGTGTTCGGGGACGACACGTTCACCACGAGGTAGTCCGCGTACGGCGCGAGCAGGCCCGCGCTCGTCGCGTAGTCCGCGGCCGCCTCCTCGGCGGGCGTGACCTTCGTCTTGCCGATGTTCGCCCCGACGAGCACGGCACGCCCGCCCCGCGTCGAGCGCAGGGCCGCGAGCCGGCGCGCGGCCGCCGCGGCGCCCTCGTTGTTGAACCCCATGCGGTTGCGCACGCCCTGGACGTCGAGCTCGCGCCACAGGCGCGGCCGCTCGTTGCCGGGCTGGGCGTGCGCCGTCACGGTGCCGATCTCGACGAACGCGAAGCCGAGCATCGTCAGCCCGCGCACCGCCCGGGCGTCCTTGTCGAAGCCGCCCGCGAGCCCGAACGGCGCCGGGAAGACCTTGCCGAGCACCTCGACGCTCCCCCGGCCCCCCGCCGCGCGGCCCAGGTAGGGCGCGAGCGCCCCCTGGACGACGTCGCGCAGCACGGGCACGCGCCCGGCGAACCCGATGAGGTCGAACGCCACGTGGTGCGCCCGCTCGGGGTCCATCCGGCGGAACACGGTGTCGAAGAGGAGGCCGTAGAGGAGCGGTCGGCGGCGGGTCATACGGCGTCCTCCGGGGCGTCGGTGACGGGGGTGGTGGGGGGCGGGGTGGTCACGCCGGGCGCGGCGGGCCGGGTGCGCCAGAGCCACCAGAGCCCGACGAACGGCAGCACGAGCGGGACGTAGCCGTAGCCCTGGCCGAAGCCCGACCAGACGGTCGCGCGCGGGAAGGCCTCGGGGTCGGCGAGCGAGAACGCGCCGACGGTCAGGACGCCGACGAGCTCGACGCCCACGGCGAGCCACGCCACGCGGCGCGCGACGCGGCCGCCCCGCGCGAGGGCGATCGTCGCGACGACGTAGACCGCCGCCGCGAGCGCCGACAGCGCGTAGGCGAGCGGCGCCTCGTGCCAGTCGCGCAGGAGCTGGACCCCGGCGCGGGCCGTCGCGGCGAGCGCGAAGATCCCGTAGACGGCGACGAGCACCCGGCCGAAGCCGCCGTTGGTGCGGCGCTGCCCCGAACGGGGGTCCGGGCGACCGCCCGCTGCGGGCGTCGCCGCCGGGTCCGCCCCGTCGGGGGCGGCAGGTGCGCTCATGGCGAGGGCCTCCAGGTCAGGCGTTCCAGATCTGCCACAGCCGCCACTCGAGGAACGCGACCGTGAGCGCGGCGACCGCGAGCACGACGGAGCTCCAGCGCGAGCGCTCCGCGAACGCCCACAGCGCGGCGACGGGCAGGATGACGAGTGCGGTCACGAGGTAGCCCCACAGCAGCACCGGGTCGGTGGGCGCCGTCCCGGTCGCGCCGAGCACCCCGAGCACGACCGCCTGCACGAGGATCAGCCCCTCGATCACCGCGGCGCCCCACAGCTGGCGCAGGATCACCGCGCGGTCGCGCGCGACGAACACGACCGCCCAGGCGGCGAGCGCGACGCACGCCGCGACCACGAGGAGCAGGAGGGGGAGGACCACGCCGCCGAGCGTACCGGGGGCGGTGGGCGCCGCGGGAATCGTCCACAGGCCCGGCGGACCCCGCGGGCGGCCGGGGATAGCATCGCGGGGTGGCTGAACTGACCGTCTCCAGCAAGAATCCCGCCGGTGCCAAGGTCGACGCGCTCGTCGTCGGCACCCACACGACGTCCGACGGCGTCGCGATCGTCGGGGGCGACCTGCCCCGTCCGGTGGTCGCCGCCCTCGAGGACCTCGCACCCGCGCTCGGCATCACGGGCGCCGCCGACGAGGTCCGCAAGGTCCCCGCCGGTCCCGACCTCAAGGCGGGCGTGCTCGTGCTCGTGGGCCTCGGCGCCCGCCGGGCCGACGGCACGTTCGGCGCCGAGGCGCTGCGCCGTGCGGCGGGGGCCGCGCTGCGCGCGCTCGCCGGCACCGCGTCGGTCGCCGTCGCGCTGCCCGTCGAGGACGACGCGCAGCTCGCCGCCGTCGCCGAGGGCGCGCTCCTGGGCACCTACACGTTCGCGCGCTACCGCACGGGCGAGGCCGCGACGTCGGCCGGGAGCCGTCCGCCCGCGACCGTCGAGATCCTCGCGGCGAACGCGCGCAGCGCCGCCGCGAAGGCCGCGGTCGAGCGCGCGACGGTCGTCGCCGCCGCGGTCAACGCGACGCGCGACCTCGTGAACGCGGCGCCGAACGACCTGTACCCGGCCGCGTTCGCCGACGTCGCGAAGCAGGCCGTCAAGGAGTCCGGCGCCAAGGGCCTCAAGGTCACCGTGCTCGACGACAAGGCGCTCGCCGCGGGCGGGTACGGCGGTCTGGTCGGCGTGGGCCAGGGCTCGGCGCGCGGGCCGCGCCTGGTCAAGGTCGCCTACACGCCGTCGCGCCCTGCGGCGAAGGTCGCGCTCGTCGGCAAGGGCATCACGTTCGACTCGGGCGGCATCTCCATCAAGCCCGCGAAGGGCATGGAGGCGATGAAGTCCGACATGGCCGGCGCCGCCGCGGTGCTCCAGACCGTCGTCGCCGCCGCGCGCCTGGGCCTGCCCGTGGCGGTCACGGGCTGGCTGTGCCTGGCGGAGAACATGCCGTCCGGCACCGCGCAGCGCCCGTCCGACGTCATCACGATCCGGGGCGGCAAGACGGTCGAGGTGCTCAACACCGACGCCGAGGGCCGCCTCGTCATGGCCGACGGCCTCGTCGCCGCGGTCGAGGAGAAGCCCGACGTCGTGCTCGACGTCGCGACGCTCACCGGCGCCCAGATGGTCGCGCTCGGCAACCGCGTCTCGGCGGTCATGGGCGCCGACGACGTGCGCGCGGAGGTCGTCGCGGCGGCCGACGCCGCGGGCGAGCAGTTCTGGCCGATGCCGCTGCCCGAGGAGCTGGGCGCGTCGCTGAAGTCGAAGGTCGCGGACCTCGCCAACATCGGCGACCGGTTCGGCGGGATGCTCGTCGCCGGGCTGTTCCTCCAGGAGTTCGTCGGCGAGACGCCGTGGGCCCACCTCGACATCGCCGGCCCCGCGTTCAACGAGGGCTCCGCGCACGGGTACACGCCGGTCGGCGGCACGGGCGTCGCCGTCCGCACCCTGCTGGGCCTGGTCGAAGGCCGCGCCCGCCGCTGACCCGACCCCGCCGAGCAGGTGGTCCTGGTCCGTCCGGTCGCCCCGACGGACCAGGACCGCCTGCTCGCCCGGCGGGCGGCCCGGTCAGGAGCTCTTGCGCTGGCGCGAGTTCCAGTCCCGCATGCGCTGCGGGTAGCCGGTGAAGCGGACGTTGTAGACGGGCACGCCCAGCGAGCCGGCGACGTCGAACGCCGTCTTCTCGTCAGGCACGCGGCGCCGTGTCCACTCCCCCGTCGTCGCGATGAGCAGGAGCGTCGCGCCCGTGTCCGGCGTGGGCGGCTCGACGTACGCCTCGACGCCGACGCGCGTGCGCACGAACTCCTGCAGGTGTGCGAGCGTCGCGCGGCGGGCGTCCGACGGCGCGGCCGCGGCGCCGCCCGGCGACGAGGTGGTCGCGGGACGGCGGGAGAACAGGCTGGACAGCTTGGGCAGCCGGGGCACAGCGGCAGGGTACAGCGTGACCCTGGTCATACGGTGGGCGCGCTGTCTCCAGCGTCACAGCCGTACGGCCCAGGTTTCGATTGGGGAGCCCGTCCCCGAGGTGCCAAGATGGCTCCCGGAGAACGTTCACGCACCGTGGGTCAGCGGTTCCCGTCCGGCCCGCCGTCGTGCCGTGGACGCCCGCTCTCGCTCTCCCCTCGCTGAAGGAGTCGCACGTGGCCGAACCCGGCACACCATTCGACGTCGTCGTCCTGGGCGGAGGCAGCGCCGGCTACGCCACCGCGCTGCGTGCCGCCCAGCTCGGTCTCGACGTCGCGCTCGTCGAGTCGGGCCGGCTCGGCGGTACCTGCCTGCACAACGGGTGCATCCCCACCAAGGCGCTGCTCCACGCGGCCGAGCTCGCCGACGGCGCCCGCGAGGGCGCGAAGTTCGGCGTGCGCAGCACGCTCGAGGGCATCGACATGGCGGGGGTCAACGCGTACAAGGACGGCGTCGTCGCCGGCCTGTACAAGGGTCTCCAGGGACTCGTCTCCTCGCGCGGCATCACGTACGTCGAGGGCCACGGTCGCCTCGTGTCGCAGGACACGGTCGAGGTCGACGGCACCCGCTACACCGGCCGCCACGTCGTGCTCGCCACCGGCTCGTACGCCCGGTCGCTGCCCGGTCTCGAGATCGGGGGCCGGGTCGTCACGTCCGACCAGGCGCTGCGGCTCGACCGCGTGCCGAAGTCGGTCGTCGTGCTCGGCGGCGGCGTCATCGGCGTCGAGTTCGCGAGCGTGTGGAAGTCGTTCGGCGCCGACGTCCAGATCGTCGAGGCGCTGCCCCACCTCGTGCCGAACGAGGACGTGGCCCTGTCGAAGGCGCTCGAGCGCGCGTTCCGCAAGCGGGGCATCGCGTTCTCGCTCGGCGACCGGTTCGCCGGCGTCAAGGAGACCGACTCCGGGGTCACCGTGACCCTCGAGTCCGGGAAGACGTTCGAGGCCGAGCTGCTGCTCGTCGCCGTCGGGCGCGGCCCGCGCACCGCGGACCTCGGGTTCGAGGAGCAGGGCCTCACGCTCGACCGCGGCTTCGTGATCGTCGACGAGCGCCTGCACACGGGCGTCGGCAACATCTGGGCCGCGGGCGACATCGTCCCCGGCCTCCAGCTCGCCCACCGCGGCTTCGCGCAGGGCATCTTCCTCGCGGAGCAGATCGCGGGCCTCGACCCGACGCCGATCGTCGAGTCGTCCATCCCCCGGGTCACGTACTGCGAGCCCGAGGTCGCGTCCGTCGGCGTCACCGAGGCCGACGCCGCCGAGACGTGGGGGGCCGACCAGGTCGAGTCCCTCGAGTACAACCTCGCCGGCAACGGCAAGAGCAAGATCCTCGGGACGAGCGGCTTCGTCAAGCTCGTGCGCCGCAAGGACGGTCCCGTCGTCGGCGTGCACATGATCGGCGCCCGCGTCGGCGAGCTCGTCGGCGAGGGCCAGCTGATCGTGGGCTGGGAGGCGTACCCCGAGGACGTCGCCGCCCTGGTCCACGCCCACCCCACCCAGAACGAGGCACTCGGAGAGGCGCACCTGGCCCTGGCCGGCAAGCCTCTGCACGCCCACAACTGACCCCAACGATCGAAGGAGACCAGGCAGGTCATGTCTGAGAACGTGCAGATGCCGGCCCTCGGCGAGTCCGTCACCGAAGGCACCGTCACCCGTTGGCTCAAGTCGGTCGGCGACACCGTCGCCGTCGACGAGCCGCTGCTCGAGGTCTCGACCGACAAGGTCGACACCGAGATCCCGTCGCCCGTCGCGGGCACGCTCGAGCAGATCCTCGTCCAGGAGGACGAGACCGTCGAGGTCGGCGCGAACCTCGCCGTGATCGGCGACGGCTCGGGCGGTGGCGGCTCCGCGCCGGCCCCCGCCGAGGCCGAGACCGAGGCTCCGGCCCCGCAGGCCGCGCCGGAGCCGGAGCAGCCGGCCGCCCAGGAGGCGCCCGCCGCCTCCGCGCCCGCCGAGCAGCCCGCGCCGTCCGGCGACTCCGCCGGTGGCGGCGAGGAGATCAAGCTCCCGGCGCTCGGCGAGTCCGTCACCGAGGGCACCGTCACGCGGTGGCTCAAGTCGGTCGGCGACACCGTCGAGGTCGACGAGCCGCTGCTCGAGGTCTCGACCGACAAGGTCGACACCGAGGTCCCCTCGCCCGTCGCGGGCACCGTCCAGCAGATCCTCGTCCAGGAGGACGAGACGGTCGAGGTCGGCGCCGTGCTCGCGATCGTCGGCTCCGGTGCCGCCCCGGCCGCGGCCCCCGCCGCTCCGGCCGAGCAGCCCGCGCAGGAGGCCCCGAAGCAGGAGGCGCCGAAGCAGGAGGAGGCGCCGACCGAGGCGCGCACCCCGGCGAGCGAGGCGGACGTCCCCGCGCAGGCCGCGCAGGAGGAGACGCCCGCCCCCGCGACGAGCGCCCCCGCTCCCGCCGCGGAGAAGCCGGCCGCGCCGTCGGCTCCTGGCGCGACCCCGGCCCCCGCCGCCAAGGCCGGTGGCACGTACCTCACGCCGCTCGTGCGCAAGCTCGCCGCGGACAAGGGCGTCGACCTCTCGTCCCTCACGGGCACGGGCGTCGGCGGCCGCATCCGCAAGGAGGACGTGCTCGAGGCAGCCCGCAAGGCCGAGGAGGCCAAGGCGGCGCCCGCCGCTGCCGCACCGGCCGCCCCCGCGGCCGGTGGCGCCCCGAAGAAGGCGTCGGTCCCGGCGGTCTCGCCGCTGCGCGGCACGACCGAGAAGACGAGCCGCCTGCGCAAGCTCGTCGCGAGCCGCATGGTCGAGGCGCTGAGCACGCAGGCGCAGCTCACCACGGCGGTCGAGGTCGACGTCACGCGCGTCGCCGCCCTGCGCAATCGCGCCAAGGCCGACTTCAAGGCGCGCGAGGGCGCGAACCTCACGTTCCTGCCGTTCTTCACGCTCGCCGCGGTCGAGGCGCTCAAGGCCTACCCGAAGATCAACGCGACCTTCGCCGAGGACCAGATCACCTACCACGGCCAGGAGAACGTGGGCATCGCGGTCGACACCGAGCGCGGCCTCGTCGTCCCCGTCATCAAGGACGCGGGCGACCTCAACCTCGCCGGCATCGCACGCAAGATCGCCGACCTCGGCGCGCGCACGCGTGCCAACAAGGTCGGCCCGGACGAGCTCGCGGGCGCGACGTTCACGATCACGAACACCGGCTCGGGCGGCGCCGTCTTCGACACGCCGATCGTCCCGGTCGGCCAGGTCGCGATCCTCGGCACGGGCACGATCACGAAGCGCCCCGTCGTGGTGACGGACGTGGACGGGAACGACACGATCGGCATCCGCTCGACGTGCTTCATCTTCCTGTCCTACGACCACCGCCTGGTCGACGGTGCGGACGCCGCGCGCTTCCTCACCACCATCAAGAACCGCATCGAGGAGGGCGCGTTCGAGGCCGAGGTCGGCCTCTGACGGACCCGCTCCGCGGCACCCGCCGCGGACCGCGCCGGCCTGCTCCGGCGCGACGCTGACGAGGGCCCCGACCGCACGCCGGTCGGGGCCCTCGCTCGTCCCTCCCTCCCGGCCGCGGATGCGTCCCGCGGACTGTGCCGAGTCCGCCGCAGACCCGTAGCGTGTCCCCATGGACATCGTCGTGGCGGGCTCGCACGGGCTCATCGGCACCGAGCTGCTCGAACGTCTGCGCGCGGACGGTCATCACGTGCGCCGCCTCGTGCGCCGCGCACCGCAGACCTCGGACGAGCACGAGTGGGACCCCGACTCCGGCCGGCTGGACCCGGGCGTGCTCGCGGGGGCGGACGCCGTCGTCAACCTCGCCGGAGCGGGCATCGGCGACCACCGCTGGACGACGGCGTACAAGCGGACGCTCGTCACGTCCCGCACGCGCACCACCGGGTTGCTCGCCCGCACGATCGCCGGCCTCGACTCGCCGCCGCCGGTCTGGCTCCAGGGCTCCGCCATCGGGTACTACGGCGACCGGGGCTCCCAGGTGCTCACGGAGACGTCGGCGTCGGGAGACGGCTTCCTCGCGCGGCTGGTCCGCGAGTGGGAGGCCGCGACCGCTCCCGCGGAGCAGGCGGGGGTCCGCGTCGTGCACGCCCGCACCGGCATCGTCCTCTCCCCCGACGGCGGCGCGCTCGGCCGGCTGCTGCCCCTCCTTCGGCTCGGCGTGGGCGGGCGCCTCGGCCCCGGGACGCAGTACTGGAGCTGGATCACGCTGCGCGACGAGGTCGCCGCGCTGCAGCACCTCCTCACCGCGCCCGTGCACGGCCCCGTCAACCTGTCCGCCCCGCACCCGGCGACCAACGCCGAGATCACCCGGGCGCTCGCGCGGGCGCTGCACCGTCCTGCCGTGCTCGCGGTGCCGTCGTTCGCCTTGCACGTCGCGCTCGGCGAGCTCGCGTCCGACATCCTCGGCTCACAGCGCGCCCTGCCCACCGTCCTCGAGGCGAGCGGGTTCACGTGGTCCGACCCCGTCCTGGAGGACGCCGCGCGCGAGGTCGTCGAGAGCCGCTGACCGGCGGTCCTCACAGCCGGGCCTCCCCGCGGACGGGCCCCGTCGCGCTCGTCGACGGCTCGCTCACCCTGCGGCGCGAGCGAGGTCACCGCGCCTCGGCGACGCGCCACCCCGCGTCGGTCCACCGCAGCACCAGGACGACCGTGGTCCGCGGCGTGGCGGGCACCGCCACCTCGCCCGCGGCCGTGCGCTGGTGGTGGGCCGACACCGCGTAGTCCACGGCCACCGTCGCAGCCTCGGCCCCGTGCCCCTCGTCGACATCCGGCGGCCGGGGCTCGGCGTGCCGGGCGTCGAAGACCTCGGCCCGTGCCCCGACGACGTCGACGCCGTCGAGCGCGGCGAGCAGCTCGGCGTCGCGCGCCTCGGCGGCCGAACCGTCGACCACCACCGCGGACAGGTCCCCCGCACCGTCCGCGAGGAGCTCCAGCCGCCGCGCGGTGAGGGTGCGCGCCGCAACGAGCGGGTCGGCCCGGTCGAGCGTGGGGTCGGTCGCCGGATCCGCGGCCGACGCCGTGCGGGTGGTCGCGGGGCCGTCGTCGCGCACGGGCGAGGGCCACGGCGAGCCGAGCGCGAGCGCGACGACCACCGCGACGACGAGCCCCGCGCACGTGAAGAGGGCCGTCGTCGTGCGGCCGGGCCACCGGAGGCGCCGCCGGTCCGGCCGGCGGGCGTGCGCACCGGCCGTCGTCCCGCGCGCAAGGCCGGACGTTCGCGCCGACCGCCCTGGGACCCCGCGCGGTCTACGCACCCCACGGCGGCCGGGCGCCGCGGCCACGTCGTCGCGGGCCGCTCGCCGCCCCGGCACCGCTGGGCGGGCAGCCCGCTGACCCGCCAGGGCGCCGGCGACGAGGCGCGCGGGGTCCGGCATGACGATCGGCTGCGGCTCGACGGCGTCGTAGCAGCGCGCGGCGAACGTCCCGACGGCGGGACGGGCGGCCGGCTCGTCACGGAGCGCGACGGCGAGCTCGCCGTGCAGCGCAGCGAGGGCCCGCGCCTCGTCGGGGTCGGGCGGCGCCGCGTGCGCGGGGTGGCTCGACGCGGGCGGAGGGACGAGACCGAGGACCGTGCGGGCGAGGTCGCGGACGTCGTCGGCGCTCGACGCCGTCGTGGGCGCCAGCGGCGGGCGCAGCACCGTCCGGCCGTCCGGGGCGACGACGACCGACGCGGCGTCCAGGGCGCCGTGGCTGCGACCCTCGCGGTGGAGCGCCGTCAGCGCCTGGGCGACCGGGACGAGGACCGTCACCGCCTCCCCGGCGCGGAGCGGCTCGCGCGCGGCGGCGAGCTCGTCGAGGCGCAGGCCGCCGACGTGGTCGACGAGGACGGCGAGCGACGAGCCGTCCCCCGCCACGACGCCGCGCACCGCCGCGAGGTGGTCGTGCTCCCCGCCGAGCCCGCGCAGGTGCTCGACGAGCGCGGCCCGCGCCCCCGGGTCCGCGGGCGCCGCGAGCAGCGCGACCTCGCACACCGTCCCGGCGGCGTCGCGGGCGACCACCCCGCCGACCGCGCCCGGCTCCCGGTGCAGCGACCACCCCGCCGCCGCGAGCGCCGGCGCGAGGTCGGCGACGGACGGCCCGGGCGGGCGCGGGCGGCGGGACGACGACGGCATGCCCCCATCCCACCTCACGACACGCCCGCGCGAGCCGTCGTCCACAGGACGAGTCTGCCCCGGGCCGGGTCCGGGCCGGGCACCCCGTCACACGTCGAGCAGGCGACCCTCCCGCGCGCTGCGGCGCGCGGCGTCGAGCACCTCGGCCGTGCGGACGGCGTCGCGCGGGTCGACCGGCACGGGGCCGTCGTCGAGCAACCACGCGGCGACCGCGCGGTAGAAGTCCGCGTGCCCGCCGGGGGCCTGCGGCACGGGCTCGCGCTCGCGACCGCGCGTGACCCAGCCGAGGGTGCCCGCGGGCGCGGCGTCGTCGAACACCTCGAAGGGCGACGCGTCGTTCTCGAACGTCGTGACGACGTACGCCCCGCCCGTGCCGAGGACGCGCGTGCGCGGGCCGGGCGCGCCGACGACGGACCCCGCCCAGAGGCGGCTCACGACGGCGTTCCCGTCGGCGTCCGGGGCGTGGTGGAGCACGAGGAACACGTCGTCCTCGGTGGGGGTCGTGTGCGAGCGGAGCTCGGCCCACACGCCGGTGACGGGACCGAAGAGCTGCGTGGCGGAGTCGACGAGGTGCGGCCCGAGGTCGAGGAGCAGGCCGCCCCCGACGAGGTCGTTCTCCTTCCAGCGCTGCTGCGGCACGGGACGCCAGCGCTCCCAGCGGCGCTCGAACGTGTGGACCCGGCCGAGGTCGCCGCGGTCGAGCACGGACCGCAGCGTGAGCTGCTCCGGGTCCCACCGGCGGTTCTGGAAGACGGTGAGCGGCGTCCCCGCCTCCTCGGCGGCGTCGACGACGGCGCGCGAGGCCGTGGCGCCCAGGGCGAGCGGCTTGTCCACCACGACGGGGACGCCTGCGCGCACGAGCGCCGTCGCGTGGTCCGCGTGGAGCGCGGACGGGCTGGCCACGACCACGACGTCGTAGGCCGCGCGGTCGGCGAGGAGCGCCTCGACGTCGTCGTGCAGGTGCACGCCGGGCCAGTCCTCGGCGGCGGCGGCGCGTCGCTCCGGCGAGCGCACGACGACGGCCGTGACGGTGTGCCCGGCCTCGCGCACAAGACGTGCGTGGATGCCGCGGCCGGCCCCTCCGTACCCGACGATCCCGACCCTGAGCGTGCGTGCGGCGGTGTCCATGCCGACCAATCTAGCCGCGTCGCGGCCGGGCGCCGGGGGTGCGCGGGGCACGTCGGGCGCGGCCCGGAGCACTCCGGGCGACCTGGCAGAATGTGCGCGTTGGTCCGATATGGAGCGCTGCGTACCGTCTCGCGGGGGTCGGGCCGAGAATCGGTTTCGGGAAGGTCGACCCTTGAGCACCACGAGCCGCCAGGTCCCTCGTCGGAGCGTCCTGCGCTACGTCCTCATCGCCCTGGCGATCGCGATCGTCGTCGCGAACGTCATCAACCAGCGGTCAGTCGCGGCGGACACCGACCCGGAGCCGGTCGCCGGGAGCGCGCTCGAGGCCCTCGCCGGCCTCGAGGTCAAGGGCCCCGGCCCGGACACCGGCTACGAGCGCGCGCTGTTCGGTCCGGCGTGGGCCGACGTCGACGGCAACGGGTGCGACACCCGCAACGACATCCTCGCGCGCGACCTCACGGACCTGACCTTCTCGACCCGCGGCGACGTCTGCGAGGTCCGGACCGGGACCTTCCACGACCCGTACACGGGCGAGACGATCGACTTCCGCCGCGGCAACACCACGAGCGCGGCGGTCCAGATCGACCACGTCGTGCCGCTTCTCGACGCGTGGCGCAAGGGCGCTCGCGCCTGGGACGACGAGACGCGCCGGCAGTTCGCGAACGACCCCCTCAACCTGCTCGCGTCCGACGGCCCGGCGAACCAGTCGAAGGGCGCGCGCGACGCGTCGGCGTGGCTGCCCCCGAACCACGCGTTCCGGTGCCCGTACGTCGCCCGGCAGATCGCCGTGAAGGCGGCCTACGAGCTCTCGGTCACGCCGTCGGAGTCCGAGGCGATGGCGCGCGTGCTGGCGGACTGCCCGGCCGAGCCGCTGCCGGCGGGCTGAGCCGGTTCCGCCGGTCCGCGGTCCAGGCGCCCGAGGGCGCTCGGCCACCAGGCGCGACGCCCGACGTCGTGCACGAGGGCAGGCACGAGGAGCGACCGCACCACGAGGGTGTCGACGAGGACGCCGAACGCGACGATGAACGCGAGCTGGGCGAGGAAGAGCAGCGGGATGATCCCGAGCGCGGCGAACGTGGCCGCGAGCACGACGCCCGCGGACGTGATGACCGACCCCGTGACCGCGAGGCCGCGCAGCACGCCGCGCCGCGTCCCGACGCGCAGGCTCTCCTCGCGCACCCGGGTCATGAGGAAGATCGAGTAGTCCACGCCCAGCGCGACGAGGAAGCAGAACGCGTAGAGCGGGACGGCCGGGTCTGCGCCGGGGAAGTCGAGCACGTGGTTGAAGACGATCGCGGCGACGCCGAGGGCGGCCCCGAACGAGAGCACGTTCGCGAGCATGAGCAGCACGGGCGCGAGCACGGACCGCAGCAGCAGGATGAGGATCAGCAGGATCACGACCAGCACGACGGGCACGATGACCCGCAGGTCGCGCTGCCCCGCGAGCTGGGTGTCCAGGCGCTCGGCCGCGGCACCGCCGACGACGGCCTCGGGCGAGACCTCGTGCACGGCCTCGCGCAGCGCCGAGACCGTCTCCACGGCCTCCTGGCTGTCGGACGGCGCCTCGGTCGTGACGTCGACGCGCACCTGCCCGTCGACGACGAGCGGGTCGCCCTGCGCGGGCGCCCCGGGGGCGACGGCGGGCTGGTCGGTGACGGGGGTCGCCGCGGCGACGCCGTCCGTGCTCTCGGCCGCCGTGACGACGGCGTCGAGGTCCGCCTCGGGCGCGATGACGGTCGCCGGCTGCGCGGACACGCCCTCGAAGTGCGCCGTGAGCGCCTCCTCGCCCGCGACGGAGTCGACGTCCGCGAGGAAGACCTCCGAGTCGCCGGTCCCCTCGGCGTCGAGCGTCGGCACGAACGCCGCGCACGCGGCCAGCACGAGCGCCGTGACGATCCACACGCGCCGGTCGTGGCGCCCGACGAAGCTCGCGACGCGCGACCACACGCCGTGCCCGTCGATGCTCACGCTGTTCTCGTTCTCGGGCGACGCCTGGGCGACGGCGGCCTCGTGGGCCGCGTGGTCGGCGTCGTACCGCGGCATGCGCGGCCAGAACAGCGCGCGGGACCGCTGCCCCGCGACGAGCAGGAGCGCCGGCAGGAGCGTGAGCGCGGCGACGAACGCCGCGGCGATGCCGATCGCCGCGACGGGGCCGAGGCTGCGGTTGGACGACAGGTCGGACAGGAGCAGGCAGAGCAGACCCGCGATGACGGTGCCGGCGCTCGCCGCGATCGGCTCGACCGAGGCCCGCACGGCACGACGCAGCGCCGTCGCCGTCGACCGGACGAGGCGCAGCTCTTCGCGGTAGCGGGCCACCACGAGCAACGAGTAGTCGACCGCGGCCCCGACGACGAGGATCGAGAGGATGCCCTGGGACTGCCCGTTGAGCGTCAGGACGTCCGCCGCCGCGAGCTCGTAGACGACGAGACCGGCGAGCGTCAGCGCGAGCACGGCCGTGAGGATGACGATGAACGGCAGGATCGGCGAGCGGTAGACGACCGCGAGGATGACGAGCACCGCACCGAGCGCGACGAGCAGCAGCACGGTGTCGATCCCGCCGAAGGCCGTGACGAGGTCGGCGACGAACCCGGCGGGGCCGGTGACCCACACGTCGAGCGACGTGCCGGCGAGGCCGCCGTCGGCCGCGTCCGCGGCGGCGAGGTCGCGCAGCGCGCCGACGGCGAGCTCGCTCACGCTGCTCTCGTCCGCCCCGATGCGGTCGGACGCGACGGACGCGTCGAGCGAGACGACGACGAGCGCGGCCTCCCCGTCCTCGGACGGCACGAGGACCGGGTCGGCGATCGAGACGTCGCCCACGGTCGCGGGCTCGTCGCCCGAGGTCCCCTCGAGCGGCGCAGCGGGGACGGCTTGCGCGTAGGCGTCGAGCGCCGTGAGGTCGTCGGGAGTGAGCGCGCTCCCATCGCCAGTCGTCGCGACGACGAGCGCGGGCAGCGTCTCGGAGTCGGTGAACTCCTGCGCGACCTCGGCGGCGCGCGTCGACTCGGCACTCGCGGGCAGGAACGCCGCGGCGTCGTTGGTCTGCACGCTGCTCAGACGACCCTGCGCCTGACCACCCAGTGCGCCGATGGCCATCCAGAGACCGATGACTGCGACAATGATCAGTCCGCGGAGGAACCCGCCCGTCCGATTGCTCAGCATGCTGAGGAATGGTGCCATGGTGGAGGGAGGAATGCACGTTGGAGCTTGCACCGAGGGACCGCACCGGGCCGCACGTCGACCCGGACGTCGGCGACCCCACCCCCGGCGACCCCCAGGAGTGGGCCACCGGCCGGCTGCTCTTCGCCGTCGCGCGCCGGATCGAACGGGAGTGGAACGCCCACCTCGGGCAGTGGGACCTCAACCACGCCGGCTTCCCCGTGCTCATGCACCTGCTGTCCGGGCCTCGGTCCCAGCGCGTCCTCGCGGACGAGTCGGGCGTCACCGAGCAGACCATGAGCCGGATCGTGGCGCGGCTCGAGCGGGCCGGCTACGTGACGCGCACCGACGACCCGGCCGACCGCCGTCGTCGGGCCGTGGCCATCACCGACGCCGGCCGCGTGGCCGGGCTCGCCGCGGCGCGCCGCCGCCCCGCGGAGGACCTCGCGACCCGCGGCCTCGACGACGACCAGATCGCCGCCCTGCGCGCGGCGCTCCTCACGCTCCTCGAGACCCTCCCCCGCACACCGGGCGACGAGCGTTAGCCTGGCCCGATGGACCTGCTCGCGCTGCCGGGGATCACGGACTACCACGAGGCCTGGGACCTGCAGCGCGCGGTGCACGACGACGTCGTCGCGGGCACGCGGCCGGACACCCTCGTCCTCGTCGAGCACCCCGACGTCTACACGGCCGGGCGCCGCACGAACCGCTCCGACCGGCCCGACGACGGCACGCCCGTCGTGGACGTCGACCGCGGCGGGAAGATCACCTGGCACGGTCCCGGCCAGCAGGTCGTCTACCCGATCGTCCGGCTCGCCGAGCCCGTGGACGTCGTCGCGTACGTCCGGGCGCTCGAGGAGGCCGTCATGGCGGTCTGCACCCGCCTCGGGCTCGCGACGATGCGCGTCGAGGGCCGCAGCGGGGTCTGGGTCGCGGCCGACGCGTCCCGCCGCGAGCGCAAGGTCTGCGCGATCGGCGTGCGGGTCGCGCGCGGCGTGACGATGCACGGGCTCGCGCTGAACTGCGTGCCCGACCTGTCGCGGTTCGAGCGGATCGTCCCGTGCGGCATCGAGGACGCGGACGTGACGTCGCTCACGGCCGAGCTCGGCCGCGAGGTCACGCTCGCCGAGGTCGCACCGCTCCTCGTCGACGCGCTCGGGACGGCACTCGGCCCGCTGCTCGCGGCCAACGCTCCGGACGCCCCACCGGCCGCGCTCGCGGGATAGGCTGGAGGCTCCAGGGAATCCTCGCGCGCCGGAGTACGGGTGGGTCGGCGCGCGGTAGGACGTACCCCGAGGACCTGGACCGCATGACCACCACCCCCGCGCGCGCGGCGTCGCGCACCCGCACCCCCGCACCTCCCCCGCCCGGCGACGCTCCCGTCCGCACGGGCTACGCCCGGCTCCCCCAGCTCGCGGGCCGCGCGTTCCTCCCCGTCGCCTTCCTCGCGCGCCTGCCGTTCTCCATGCTGACCATCGGGACGCTGCTGCTCGTGTCGTCGACGACGTCGTCGGTCGCGCTCGGCGGCCTCGCCTCCGCGGCGACGGCGCTCGGGACGGCGCTCGGCGGCCCGACCCAGGGCGCGCTCGCCGACCGCGTCGGTCAGCGCCGGGTCCTGCTCGTGTGCGTGCCGGTCGCGACGGTCGCCGTGCTGGCGCTCGTCCTCTCGGCGTCCGCGCCGGGCGCCACTGCCGCGGTGCTGCTCGCCGCGGCGGCGACCGGCGCGAGCGCTCCCCAGGTCGGTCCGCTGGCCCGCGTGCGCTGGCTGCGTCTGGCGGCCGACGAGCCCCGCACCGTCGAGGCGGCGATGAGCTACGAGAGCACGGCCGACGAGGTGAGCTTCGTCCTGGGGCCCGCCCTCGTGGGCGTCCTCGCGTCCGCGGGCTCGCCCCAGGTCGCGGTGCTCGCCGCGGCCGGCGGCATCGCCGTGTTCGGCGCCGCGTTCGCGCTCCACCCCACGGCGCGCGCGACCACGCCGCACGGCCACGGCCCGCACGCCGCGACGGCCGGTGCGGCGGACGGCGGGACGGCCGCGCTCGTGCGTCGCGAGGCGGTCGTCCTCGTCGGGATGCTCGCCATGGGGCTGCTGTTCGGCGGGACCCAGGCCGCGCTCACCGCCCTCACGCGCGACGCGGGCGTGCCCGGCAGCGCGGGGCTCGTGTACGCCGTCATGGGCGTCGGCTCCGCGATCACCGCGCTCTCCGTGGTCGCCCTCCCCCGCCGCTGGGGGCTGCGCAGCCGCTGGATCACGTTCGCGGCCGGGCTCCTGGTCGGCACCGCCGGTCTGGTGCTGGCGGCCGCGGGCGGCTCGCTGACCGCCGTCGTCGTCGCCGTCGCGGCGACCGGCCTGTTCGTCGGCCCTGTCATGGTCACCGTGTTCACCGTCGCGGGCGAGCGCGCGCCTGCCGGGCGGACCGCGTCGGCCATGACGCTCGTGGCCAGCGCGAACGTCGTCGGCGTCGCGATCGGTGCGTCCGGGGGCGGTGCGCTCGCCGACACCGTCTCGACGACGAGCGCGTTCGCGCTGCCGGTCGTCGCGGCGGCCCTGCTCGTGGTGACCGGGGTGTCGCTGACGTCACGTCCACAGGGTGAGCGACGCGCGGGAGACGACGAGCGCGAGCGCGTAGTCTGACCGGAGTCCGGCGCCGTACCAGGGCGCGCACCCGAACGGTGCGCCGCCCGCCCGTTTGCTCGGCGCGACGTCGGCGCTCACTCGCCACGACGACCGGGAGACACCCGTGACGATCGCACCTGAAGGACGGCGCATGCTGCGGGTCGAGGCCCGCAACGCCGCGACGCCGATCGAGAAGAAGCCCGAGTGGATCAAGACCCGCGCGACCATGGGCCCGGAGTACTCCGAGCTCAAGGGGCTCGTGAAGCGCGAGGGTCTGCACACGGTCTGCGAGGAGGCGGGCTGTCCCAACATCTTCGAGTGCTGGGAGGACCGCGAGGCGACCTTCCTCATCGGCGGTGACCAGTGCACGCGCCGGTGCGACTTCTGCCAGATCGACACGGGCAAGCCGGCCGACTTCGACGCGGACGAGCCGCGCCGCGTCGCGGAGTCCGTCCAGGCGATGGGCCTGCGCTACTCGACCATCACGGGCGTCGCGCGCGACGACCTGCCCGACGGCGGTGCCTGGCTCTACGCGGAGACCGTCCGCCAGATCCACGCGCTCAACCCCGGCACCGGCGTCGAGCTGCTCATCCCGGACTTCAACGCGATCCCCGAGCTGCTCGACGAGGTGAACGACTCGCGGCCGGAGGTGCTCGCGCACAACCTCGAGACGGTCCCGCGCATCTTCAAGCAGATCCGTCCCGGCTTCCGGTACGAGCGCTCGCTCTCCGTGCTCACGCGGGCGCGCGAGGCGGGGCTCGTCACCAAGTCGAACATCATCCTCGGCATGGGCGAGACGATCGACGAGGCGAAGGAGGCGCTGCAGGACCTGCACGACGCCGGCTGCGACCTCGTGACGATCACGCAGTACCTGCGCCCGTCGCTGCGGCACCACCCCGTGGACCGCTGGGTCAAGCCGGAGGAGTTCGTCGAGCTGTCGGACGCCGCGGAGGAGATCGGCTTCCTCGGCGTCATGTCCGGCCCGCTCGTGCGGTCGTCGTACCGCGCCGGGCGGCTCTGGGGCCAGGCCATGACGCGCCGCGGCATGGAGATCCCCGCCGCGCTCGCGCACCTCGCCGAGCCGACGACGTCCCGCCAGGAGGCCGCGAGCCTGCTGGCCCGCGCACCCCACTAGACTGACCGGCATGGCCCGCAAGAACTCGGACAGCACCGGCGCGCCCGCCGCCGGCGAGCAGGTCGCGAAGCAGAAGAAGCCCAAGAAGCAGCGCTGGTACCACCAGGTGTGGGCCGCCTACCAGATGACCCGCAAGCAGGACCCGGCGGTCACGTGGGTCATGCTCGGCGTGTTCGTCGGCATCCTCGCCGTCGCGCTGGGCATCGGCCTGTGGTGGGGCCAGTGGGTCTACACGCTCATCGTCGGCATCCCGTTCGCGGCGCTGGGCGCGATGTTCGTCCTCACGCGCCGCGCCGAGCGCGCCGCCTACCAGCAGATCGAGGGTCAGCCCGGCGCCGCGCGCGCCGCGCTCGGCACGATCCGCCGCGGGTGGACGTTCGACGAGGAGCCCGTCGCGATCGACCCCCGCACCCAGGACCTCGTGTTCCGCGGCGTCGGGCGCGCGGGTGTGGTGCTCGTGAGCGAGGGCCCGCCGCACCGCGCCAAGCGTCTGCTCGACGCCGAGCGCAAGCGCGTCGCGCGGGTGCTGCCGAACGTGCCGGTCACCACGATCCAGGTCGGCGACGGCGAGGACCAGGTGGCGCTGCCCAAGCTCCCCCGCGCCGTCCAGAAGCTCAAGCCGACCCTCACGAAGCCCGAGACGGCGGAGGTCTCCAAGCGCCTGCGCGCGCTCGGCGTCTCGCGCCTGCCGATCCCCAAGGGGATCGACCCGACCCGGGCCCGCCCGGACCGCAAGGGCCTCAAGGGGCGCTGACGCACCCCCTGCACCACGACCGACGCCCGGTCGGCGAGGATCTTCCCTCTGCCGGCCGGGCGTCGTCGTGCGTGGGGTAGGGATCCGGCCGCCCCGGCCGCCCGGGGTCAGGAGCGGACGAGGACCGTGCCCGCGGCCCGGTCGTGCAGTCCGCGACCGTCGGCGTCCCACACGACCGCCGGGATGACGAGGCAGAGCAGGACCGTGCGCAGCACGCCGCGACCGAGACCCACCATGCGGGCCGGCTCGGCGAGTCGCCGGACCCGGATCCCCATGACGCGGTGGCCGACGGTGAACCCGAGCGTGCTCACGAGCAGCACGTTCTCGATCGCGAAGACCAGCGGCTGCGACCAGACCGGCAGCGCCGAGATGCCCTCGAAGAACCCCGGGGCGGCGGGCCGGAAGAAGAGGAACGCGACGAGGGTCGCGAGGACCCAGTCGATGACCAGCGCGACGACGCGCCGACCGAGCGTCGCGAGGGAGCCGGGGCCGTCCGGCGGGAGTCCGAGCCGCGCACCGCGACCGCTGTTCTGGCCGCCCGGGGCGCCCTCGAGCCACGAACCCATGTCCTCGCGTGAAACCACGGGACCAGCGTACGTGCCACGCGGTGGACGGGACCGCCCGCCGGCGGCCGGACGGCGGTATCGTGCCGAACGGCACACCGACCCCACGTCGGCTGCCGCGCGCCCTCGTGTCGCACGATCGTCACACGGGGACGCGGGACGTAACACGACCGAAACAAGGGGTACACCGCAGGGAAACCGCCCCGGCCTAGGTTCGTGGGCGCCACGTCAGCGGCTCGTCCGCCGCGCAGCCCGACGGCACCACCCGATCAAGGAGCAACGGATGTTCAACAACGCGGAGGAGGCAATCGCCTTCACGCGGAACGAAGGCGTCGAGTTCGTCGACGTCCGGTTCTGCGACCTGCCCGGCATCATGCAGCACTTCAACATCCCCGTCTCGCAGTTCGACGAGTCGGCGTTCGAGGACGGCCTGATGTTCGACGGGTCGTCGATCCGCGGCTTCCAGGCGATCCACGAGTCGGACATGAAGCTCGTGCCGGACGTCAAGACCGCGTTCGTGGACCCGTACCGCAAGCGCAAGACGCTCGTCGTGAACTTCTCCATCGTCGACCCGTTCACGGGCGAGCCGTACTCGCGCGACCCCCGCAACATCGCGGCCAAGGCCGAGGCGTACCTGCGCTCCACCGGCATCGCCGACACGGCGTTCTTCGCGCCCGAGGCCGAGTTCTACCTCTTCGACGAGGCGCGCTTCGCGACGAACCAGCACTCGAGCTTCTACTACCTCGACTCCGTCGAGGCGGCGTGGAACACGGGCCGCGAGGAGGAGGGTGGCAACCTCGCGTACAAGACGCGCTACAAGGGCGGCTACTTCCCCGTCTCCCCGTCCGACCGCTTCGCGGACCTGCGCGACGAGATGTGCGCGACGCTGGAGAAGGTCGGCCTCGAGGTCGAGCGCGCGCACCACGAGGTGGGCACCGCCGGCCAGCAGGAGATCAACTACCGCTTCAACACGTTGCTGCACGCGGCCGACGACCTGATGAAGTTCAAGTACGTCATCCGCAACGAGGCGTTCGAGGCCGGCAAGTCGGTCACGTTCATGCCGAAGCCGATCTTCGGCGACAACGGCTCGGGCATGCACTCCCACCAGTCCCTGTGGAAGGACGGCAAGCCGCTGTTCTTCGACGAGAAGGGCTACGGCGGTCTCTCCGACCTCGCGCGCTGGTACATCGGCGGCCTGCTCAAGCACGCGCCGTCGCTGCTCGCGTTCACCAACCCGTCGGTGAACTCCTACCACCGCCTGGTCCCGGGCTACGAGGCCCCGGTCAACCTGGTCTACTCGGCCCGCAACCGCTCCGCGTGCATCCGCATCCCGGTGACCGGCTCGTCCGCCGCCGCGAAGCGCGTCGAGTTCCGCGTGCCGGACCCGTCGGCCAACCCGTACCTCGCGTTCGCCGCGCAGCTCCTCGCCGGCATCGACGGCATCAAGAACCGCATCGAGCCGCCGGAGCCGATCGACAAGGACCTGTACGAGCTGCCGCCCGAGGAGCACGCGCAGATCCAGCAGGTCCCCGGCTCGCTCGCCGAGGCGCTGGACAACCTCGAGGCCGACCACGAGTTCCTCACGCAGGGCGACGTGTTCACGCCGGACCTCATCCAGACGTGGATCGACTACAAGCGCACCCACGAGATCGACCCGATCCGCCTGCGCCCGCACCCGCACGAGTTCGAGCTCTACTACGACATCTGATCGGAGGGCCTCACGGCCCTGCCCAGGATGACAGCGAACGGCGTCCGTCCTGCACCTCTCCCGTGCAGGCCGGGCGCCGTTCCGCGTGGTGCGACGAGCATGCCCTTGTCGCCGGAGCACCCCTCGCGCTAGGTTTGCGAGCGGCGGTAACGATGCCGCCCGCAACAGCAGGGGGATTCATGAGCACTCGCTTCCGGCGCGCCCTCACCACCGTCGTCTCCGTCCTAACCTCGGCGGTCCTCGCCGTGTCCGTCACGGCCCCGGCGGGCGCGGGAACGGGCCTCTCCCCCGCGAGCGCCGACCAGCCCGCGAGCGCCGCCGCGTGCGCCGCGACGTGGTCGCCGACGACCTCGTACTCGGGCGGGAAGACGGCGTCGCACCACGGGCGGAACTGGACGGCGCGGTGGTGGACCCAGCGCGAGACGCCGGGGTCGACGAGCGTCTGGGTGGACGCGGGCCGGTGCACGGGCGGCGGGGACGACTTCGTGGTGAGCCGCGCGGAGTTCGACGCGATCTTCCCGAAGCGGCACCCGTTCTACACGTACGACGGGTTCGTCGACGCGCTCGGTGCGTACCCGGCGTTCGCCAGCACGGGGACGCCGGAGACCCGGACGCGCGAGGCCGCGGCGTTCCTCACGCACGCGGACTTCGAGTCGGTCGGGCTCCGGTACGTGAAGGAGATCAACGAGGCGAACTACTGGATCAAGTGCGACTACTCCCAGCCGTTCGGCTGCCCGGCGGGCCAGACGGCCTACTACGGGCGCGGGCCGATCATGTTCAGCTGGAACTTCAACTACAAGGCTGCCGGCGACGCCCTGGGCATCGACCTCCTCAACGACCCGTGGCTCGTCGAGGAGGATCCCTCCGTCGCGTGGCAGACCGCGCTCTGGTACTGGAACACCCAGAACGGGCCCGGCGTGATGACGTCGCACCAGGCGATGGTGTCGGGCGCGGGCTTCGGCCAGACGATCAACTCGCTCAACGGGGCGCTCGAGTGCGGCGGTGGCAACCCGGCGTCGGTGCAGTCCCGCGTGGACCGCTACGTGCGGATCACCGAGGTGCTGGGCGTCGCCCCGGGCTCGGGACTGACCTGCTGAGCGGTCCGGACCGCGGCGTGGGCGGCCGGTCGGCCGCAGCACGTCCGGCGGCGTGAGCGGCGGGTGCGGTGCACGCAGGGGGCGCACCGCACCCGCCGGTCAGCCGCCGACCCCGGCGGCCACCGGCGCCTCCTCGGTCCCGGATGCCGAGCCGGCGTCGGGCGCAGTCTCCGGGTCATCCTCAGGCCGCACGACGTGGGAGGACGGCAGCCCCGTGCCGGGGCGGAACCCGGCGTAGTGCTCGGCCGCGGCGCGGGCGCACTCGTCCTGGTAGACGTGCCCACCACCGAGATACACGGCGATCTCCTCGCGCTTGCCCGGCACGTTGCCGCCGACGAACCAGGCGCCCGCCTTCTTGCCCTCCTCGTACATGACGGTCGCGCGGGCCGCGCGCTCCGTCTCGGCGCGCCACCACTCCTCCGCCTCGGGCGTGGCCTCGAGCCGGTCGATGCCGTGCTCGCGCGCGTACGCGAGCGCGCGCTGGAGCCACTGCGCGCCGCGCTGGACCGGCACCGTGAGGTTGGACAGCGGCGTCTGCGGCCCGAGCGACATGAAGAAGTTCGGGAAGCCGTGCACGGAGATGCCGAGGTAGGTACGCAGACCGTCGCGCTCCCAGCGCTCGCGCAGGGTGATGCCGTCCCGCCCGACGACGTCGAACGCCGTGAGCGCCCCGGTCATGGCGTCGAAGCCGGTGGCGAGCACGAGCACGTCGAGCTCGTGCTCGACCTCCCCCACGACGAACCCGCGCGGCGTCACGCGCGTGATCGGCGTGCTCAGCACGTCGACGAGCTCGACGTTCTCGCGGTTGTACGCCGCGTAGTAGCCGTGGCCCGTCGGGGGTCGCTTGCCCATGAAGCGGTACGTCGTCGGGGTGAGCAGGTGGGCCGTCCGTGGGTCCTCGACGACCTCGCGGATCTTGCCGCGCAGGAACTCGGACGCGAGCTCGCTCGCCTCGGGGCTGGACACGAGGTCCGTGAAGCACTCGTTGGCGAACCGGAAGCCGCCCGCCTCCCAGCGGGACTCGAAGACGCGGCGGCGCTCCTCGGCGTCGACCTCGAGCGCGGACCGCGTGGGGATCTCCATGGGGACACCGAAGGGGTGGCGCGCGGCGCGCTCGAAGACCTCGTCGTAGCGGGCGCGAAGGGCGGCGAGCTCGTCGGCCGTCACGGCGGGGCTCGTCGTCTCCAGCACATAGTTGGGGGTGCGCTGGAAGACGGTGACGTGCTCCGCCACGGCCGCGAGCTCGGGCAGCATCTGGATCCCCGAGGCACCGACCCCGAGCAGGCCCACGCGCTTGCCCGCCAGGTCGACGCCGTCGTGCGGCCAGCGGGCCGAGTGGTGGACCGGCCCCGCGAACGTGTCGAGCCCGGGCAGGTCCGGGTACAGGGGCCGGGAGAGCAGGCCGGTCGCGGAGACGACGTACGTCGCACGCAGCCGGGAGCCGTCCGCGAGGGTGAGGGTCCAGAGGTTCGTCGCGTCGGAGTGCTCGGCCCGCTCGACGGCGACGCCGAGCCGGATGTCCCGGCGCAGGTCGAGCCGGTCGGCGACGAACTCGAGGTAGGCGCGGATCTCCTCGCCGCGCGGGTAGCGCTCGGACCAGTCCCACTCGTCGCGCACCTCGCGCGAGAACGAGTACGCGTACGCGAGGTACTCGGAGTCGGTCCGCACGCCCGGGTAGCGGTTGGCCCACCAGGTGCCGCCGATCCCGTCCGCGGCGTCGACGACGAGCACGGACAGACCGATCTCGCGCAGATGGTGCAGCATCGCCAGGCCCGAGTAGCCCGCCCCGATGACGACCGCGTCGTAGGACGTGCCGTTCGTGGTCTCCGCCATGGACGACTCCCCCGTGTCAGGTACGTCGGCACGGGCCCGGTGCCCGCGCGACGCGGTATACCGTGCCACGACCTGCGACGTCGTGCCACGGTGACCGCAGGACGGTCACGGGCTCGCGGCTCAGAACGGCCAGACGAGCGGCACGTAGATGACCGCTGCCGCGAGGAAGACGAGGGCGAGCGGCAGGCCGAGGCGCCAGTAGTCGCCGAACCGGTACCCGCCGGGCTGCAGGACCATGAGGTTGACGGGGGTGGCGATCGGGGTGAGGAACGCGGCCGCGCCCACGACCGTGAGCGCCATCATGAACGGCAGCACGCTCACGTCGAGCGTCTGCGCGAACGACACCGCGACGGGAGCCATGACGAGCACCGTCGCGACGTTCGAGATGAACTGCCCGAGCACGAGCGTGAGCACGCACACCACGAGCAGCGCGAGGCGCGGCGACCCGTCGCCCGTGAGCCGGAGCACGAGCCCGGCGATCGCCTCCGCCGCCCCGGACGAGACGAACGCCGCGGACAGCGGGATGAGCGCCGCGATGAGCACGACGGTGTCCCACGAGATCGCACGGAACGCCTGCGGCACGGTGACCACCCCGCCGACCACCAGGGCACCCGCGGCGAGCAGGCCGGCGATGACGGGCGGCACGACGCCCGTCGCGAGCAGCACGACGGTCACGACGAGCACGGCGAGGCAGCGGCGCCAGCCGCGGCTCAGCGGGACGCCACGCTGCAGGCTGCGCGCCGAGTCGACCGCGAGCACGTCGGGCGACTGCGTGTACCGGTGGAGCGCGTCCCACGGCCCGCGCACGAGCACGGCGTCGCCCGGCTGGAGGGTCAGCGTCCCGGAGGCCCGCTCGGCGTCGGACGCCGACGCGTGCGCCTCGCCCCGCCGGAGGGCGACCACGACGAGCCCTTCGTCGCGCGTCGTCATGCCCGGGCTGACGGTGCGCCCGACGAGGGTCGATCGGGGTGCGATGACCACCTCCACGACCCCGGTGCCGCCGGTGAACAGGCGGCCCGTGTCGAGGTCGGGCGTGTAGCTCTCGCGCCACGAGCGCACGCGCTCGCGCGGGTCGGTCGCGGTGTCGGCGAGGTGCTCGGGGACGCGCTCGGGCAGCAGCCGGTCGCCGAGGGTCACGACGAGCACCGCGGTGGCGAGGACGAGCGGGACGCCGACGAGCGCGAACTCGAAGTAGCCGAGCTCGCGGCCGCCGGCCTCGGCCGCCGCCTCGGAGACGATGATGTTCACGGGCGTGCCCGTGAGGGTGAGCAGCGACCCCGCGCCGGCGGCGAACGCGAGCGGGACGAGCATGCGCGACGGCACGATCCCGGCGCGCGCCGCCGCGACCACCGCGACGGGGAGCAGCGCCGCGACGGCGCCGTTGATGCTGATAACCGCCGCGAGCAGCGCCGCGACGCCCACCATGAGCGTGAGCAGGCCCGCGCGCCCGAGCGACGCGCGCCGCTCGAGCCACTGCCCGATCCACGCCGTGACGCCGGTGGAGTCCAGCGCGTCGCTGAGCACGAAGAGCGACGCGATGAAGAGGACGATCGGGTCGCTGAAGCCTCCCAGCGCCTCGTCGAGCGGGAGCACGCCCGTCGCCCACAGCGCGACGGGCACGAAGAGCGCGACGACGACGAGCGGCAGGCGGTTCGTCATGAAGCCCACGACGGCGAGGGCCAGGATCGCGAACGTGGCGACCAGCGGATCGATCATGGGGCCCCCTCTCGGACGTCAGGATGCCACAGCGGCCCGGACGGCGAGCCGTGCGGAATAGTGACGCCGCAGGTGCGTTGTCGATGACCATGACGACTCTCGGCATCATCGGCGCAGGCAACATCGGTTCCCAGGTGGCGCGGGCCGCCGTCGGGCAGGGGTACGACGTGGTCATCGCGAACTCGCGCGACCCCCGCACGCTCGACGACCTCGTCGCCGAGCTCGGTCCGCGGGCGCGCGCGGCGACCGCGGAGGAGGCGGCGCGGGCCGCCGACGTCGCCGTCGTGGCGGTGCCTTTCCACGCGTACCGCGAGATCCCGGTCGAGCCGCTCGCGGGGAAGATCGTGCTCGACACGAACAACTACTACTGGGAGCGCGACGGCCACGTCGAGGCGCTCGACCGCGGCGAGGCGACGTCGTCGGGCCTGCTCCAGGAGCACCTGCCGTCGTCCAAGGTCGCGAAGGCGTTCAACCACATCCAGTCGGCGCACATCACGACCGACGGCACGCCCGCCGGGACGCCGGGGCGCCGCGCGCTGGCGACGTCGAGCGACTTCCCCGAGGCCGCCGCGTGGGTCGAGCGGTTCTACGACGAGCTCGGCTTCGACACCGTCGACACGAGCCCGCTCGCGGAGTCGTGGCGCGTCGAGCGCGACCGCCCGGCGTACGTCGCGCGCCAGGACGCCGACGAGCTGCGGGCCAACCTCGCACGCGCCCCGCGCACGATCTGACCGCCCCGCGCGGCCCGCGGTCAGTCCTCGCCGTAGAAGACGCGCTCCATGACGGTGCGGGCCCGGCGGGCCGTGCGGAGGTAGTGCTCCTCCAGCTCGGCGCCCGTGTCCACGCCCGGCAGGTCGAGCACTCGCGCGAGGCCGTTGAGCGCGAAGCGGTCGTGCGGCAGCACGTCCACCGTCGTGCCGGTCGTGCGCCCGGACCACAGCACGAGCGCGCTGCGCAGGCGCGACGCGAGGTGCCACGCCTCGCCGAGGGTCGCGGCGTCGTCGGGGTCGACGAGCCCGACGTCGACCGCGGCGTCGAGGGCGTCCACCGTGGACGTGGTCCGCAGCGCGGGGACCTCGTGGGCGTGCTGGAGCTGCAGGAGCTGGACGGTCCACTCGACGTCGGACACTCCCCCGCGCCCGAGCTTGAGGTGCCGCGACGCCTCGACCCCGCGCGGGAGCCGCTCCGCCTCGACCCGGGCCTTGATGCGCCGCACCTCGCGCACGTGCGCGAGGTCGAGACCTCCGGCCGGGTAGCGCCGGGCGTCCACGACGCGCGTGAACGCCTCGCCGAGCCCGGCGACGTCGCCCGCGACGGGCCGCGCGCGGAGCAGCGCCTGCGCTTCCCACACGCTGGACCAGCGCTCGTAGTACTCGGTGTAGGACGCGAGCGAGCGCACGAGCGGGCCGTTGCGCCCCTCGGGCCGCAGGTCGGCGTCCACGGGCAGCGCAGGCTCCGGCCCGACGGCGGACAGCAGCTGCCGCAGCCGCGTCGCCGCGGCGAGCGCGTACGCCTGGGCGGCGTCGCCGGCCGCACCGGGCGCGGGGTCGTGCACGAACATGACGTCGGCGTCCGAGCCGTAGCCCATCTCGCGGCCGCCCAGGCGCCCCATCGCGACGACGAGCAGCCGCGCCGGCGCGGACGACGGGTCCGGCGCGTCGTACCCGAGCTCGTCGCGCGCCACGAACTCCGCGACCCGGAGCGCGCCCGCGAGCACGACGTCCGCCGCGTCGGAGATGCTGCGCGCGGCGTCGACCGGGTCGACGACCCCGAGCAGCTCGGCGGCGCCCGTGCGGGCCAGCTCGCGCCGCCGCACGGCGCGCAGGCTCACCGTGGCCGGCTCGACCTCGTCGGCGCGCGTGAGGATCGCGTCGGTCTCCGCGGCGAGGCGCTCGATGCCGCGCGGGACGAGGTCCGCGTCGCCCGCGAGCCAGCGCACGGACTCGGGCGACCGGCCGAGCGCGTCGGCCATGTAGCGCGAGTTCGCCAGGAGGTGCGCGAGCCGCTGGGCCGCGGACCCGGAGTCGCGCAGGAGCTGGAGGTACCAGTGCGTCGTGCCGAGCGTCTCGGAGAGCGTGCGGAACGCGAGCAGCCCGGCGTCCGGGTCGGCGCCCTCGGCGAACCAGCCGAGCATCACGGGCAGGAGCTGGCGCTGGATGGCGGCGCGACGGCTCACGCCCTCGATGAGCGCGGTGACGTGCCGCATGGCGCCCGCCGGGTCGCGGTAGCCGATGGCGGCGAAGCGGGCCTTCGCGGCCTCCGGCGCCAGGCTCACCTCGTCCGGCGAGAGCTGCGCGACGACCGGCAGGAGCGGCCGGTAGAAGATCTCCTCGTGCAGGCCGCGCACCTCGCGCCGTGTCGCGCGCCACCGCTCGGTGAGACC
The DNA here is from genome assembly GCF_031119065.1 of Cellulosimicrobium sp. XJ-DQ-B-000. Taxonomy (NCBI): domain Bacteria; kingdom Bacillati; phylum Actinomycetota; class Actinomycetes; order Micrococcales; family Promicromonosporaceae; genus Cellulosimicrobium; species Cellulosimicrobium sp. XJ-DQ-B-000. Next base: position 325,847 of record NZ_JAVHYN010000003.1, on the reverse strand, counting down.
TGCCGCGCCCTCGGTCCGCATGCCGAGCGACCGGGCGAGACGACGCAGCTCGTCGTCGGCCGTCGGGAGCAGGTGCGTGCGCCGGAGCCGGAAGAGCTGGATGCGGTGCTCGAGCGAGCGCAGGAACCGGTAGCAGACGCCGAGCCGCGCCGCGTGCTCGCGCCCCACGTACCCGGCGGCAGCCAGCTCGGCGAGCGCGGTGAGGGTGCTGCGGCTGCGGATCGAGTCGTCGGACCGCCCGTGCACGAGCTGAAGCAGCTGCACGGTGAACTCGACGTCGCGCAGGCCGCCCTTGCCGAGCTTGAGCTGGCGGTCGGCCTCCGCCGCGGGCACGTGCGCCTCGACGCGGCGGCGCATCGCCTGCGAGTCCTCGACGAAGTTCTCGCGACCCGCGGCCGACCACACGAACGGGGCGATCGCCTCCTCGTACGCGCGCCCGAGCTCGCGGTCGCCCGCGACGGTGCGCGCCTTGAGCAGCGCCTGGAACTCCCACGTCTTGGCCCAGCGCTCGTAGTACGCGACGTGGCTCGCGAGCGTGCGCACGAGCGGCCCCTGCTTGCCCTCGGGGCGCAGCGCGGCGTCGACCTGCCACAGGGCGGGCTCGCCGGACGTGCCGGAGCACACGCGCGCGAGGCTCGTCGCGAGGCGCGCCCCCACGGTCGTGGCGTGCTCCTCGTCGTAGCCGTCGGCGGGCTCGACGACGTAGATCACGTCGACGTCGGAGACGTAGTTGAGCTCGCGCGCCCCGCACTTGCCCATGCCGATGACCGCGAGTCGCACCCCCGCACCGTGGTCGTCGAGCTCCGCGCGCGCGACGGCGAGCGCACCCTCGAGCGCGGCGGCGGCGAGGTCGGCCAGGGCCGCACCGACCGCGGGCATGCGCGTCAGGGGGTCGGTGACGGTGAGGTCGGTCGCCGCGATGCGCAGGATCCGCTCGCGGTAGGCCCGGCGCAGCGCGTCGACCCGCTCGGGCCCCGGCTCGGCCGCGACCGGGACGGCGGCGTCCGGGTCGGCGCCCACGGCGCGCAGCAGCTCCGCCCGCACGTCGCCCGCGGCCACCCCGGTGCCCGGCGCCGGGTCCGCGACGACTTCGAGCAGCGCGGGGCGCCGCACGACGTCGTCGCCGAGCGCGACCGACGCCCCGAGCACCGCGAGCAGCCGGTCGCGGGCCGGGCCGGGCCGCAGGGTGCCGCGCGCGAGGTCCGCGAGCGCACCGCGCGCCTCGACGTCGGGGCGCAGCGCGCCCGCGAGCCGCACGACCTGCAGGAGCGCGAGGTCCGGGTCGGCGGCCTGGCCGAACGCGGCGAGCAGCTCGTCGTCGACGACGCCCGCCGGGTCGGCGGCGCCGGCCTCGGGACCGTCGACGGACCGGGCACCCGGGTCGAGCAGCAGCGCCAGGTCCGGGTCCGCGAGCAGGCCGGCCGAACGCGTGATGTCGGCGAAGCCGAACCGCGCGAGCCGACCCGTGAGCGTGGGCCGGCGGGACCCGCCGGACCGACCGGACGTCGTCGTGGACCCGCTCACAGGACCTGGAGGAACCGCTTCAGCTCGAACGGCGTGACCTGCGCGCGGTACGCGTCCCACTCCTGGCGCTTGTTGCGCAGCACGAAGTCGAACACGTGCTCGCCCAGGGTCTCGGCGACGAGCTCGGAGCCCTCCATGATGCGGATCGCCTCGTCGAGCGACTGCGGGAGCGGCTTGATGCCGAGCGCACGACGCTCCGCGTCGGTGAGCTCCCAGACGTCGTCCTCGGTCTCCTCGGGGAGCTCGTAGCCCTCCTCGATGCCCTTGAGCCCGGCGGCCAGCATGACGGCGAACGCCAGGTACGGGTTGGTGGCCGAGTCCAGCGCCCGGTACTCCACGCGGCTCGAGTTGCCCTTGCCCGGCTTGTACATGGGCACGCGCACGAGCGCGGAGCGGTTGTTGTGGCCCCAGCACACGTAGCTGGGGGCCTCGGCGCCGCCCCACAGGCGCTTGTACGAGTTCACGTACTGGTTCGTGATCGCGGTGATCTCCGCCGCGTGGACGAGCAGGCCCGCGATGAACTGGCGCGCCGTCTTGGACAGCTCGAACTGGGCGCCGGGCTCGTGGAACGCGTTGCGGTCGCCCTCGAAGAGCGACAGGTGCGTGTGCATGCCCGAGCCGGGGTGGTCGGCCATCGGCTTGGGCATGAACGACGCGAACACGCCCTGCTCGAGCGCGACCTCCTTGACGACCGTGCGGAACGTCATGAGGTTGTCGGCCGTCGTCAACGCGTCGGCGTAGCGCAGGTCGATCTCGTTCTGCCCCGGCCCGGCCTCGTGGTGGGAGAACTCGACCGAGATGCCCATGGACTCGAGCATCGTGATCGCGGCGCGCCGGAAGTCGTGCGTGCTCCCGCGCGCGAGGTGGTCGAAGTACCCGCCCTGGTCGACGGGGACGAGCGGCGACCCGGCGTCGGCCGGCTGGTTGAAGAGGTAGAACTCGACCTCGGGGTGCGTGTAGAACGTGAACCCCTTGTCGCTCGCCCGGGCGAGTGCACGCTTGAGGACGTTGCGGCTGTCCGCGAGGGACGGCTCGCCGTCGGGCGTGAGGATGTCGCAGAACATGCGGGCGGTGCCGTGCCGCTCGCCGCGCCACGGCAGCACCTGGAACGTGGTCGGGTCCGGCTTGGCGATCATGTCGGCCTCGTACACGCGCGTGAGGCCCTCGATCGAGCTGCCGTCGAACCCGATCCCCTCGGCGAACGCCGACTCGAGCTCCGCCGGCGCGATCGCCACCGACTTGAGCATGCCGAGCACGTCGGTGAACCAGAGCCGGATGAAGCGGATGTCGCGCTCCTCGACCGTGCGGAGCACGAACTCCTGCTGCCTGTCCATGCGGTACATCCTGCCTGATCCGTGTGACGAACGGGTGACACGGTCGTGTCCTGGACGTCGTGCCGCGCGGCGGGCCCCCGGACGAGCCGTCCGCCCTGCTCGTCTAGGGTGGACGCATGGCTGATCTGCGCGTCGCGCTGGCACAGGTCGACACGTGCGTGGGGGACCTCGACGGCAACGCCGCCCTGGTCCTCGAGCGCACCCGGGAGGCCGCGGCCGCGGGCGCGCAGCTCGTCGCCTTCCCGGAGATGACCCTCACCGGCTACCCGATCGAGGACCTCGCGCTGCGGGCGTCGTTCCGGCGCGCGGCGTGGGACGCCGCCGCGGACATCGCGGCGCGGCTCGACGCCGAGGGACTGGGCGCGGTCACCGTCGTGCTCGGCACCGTGGGCACCTCGGGCGCGCCGCGCGGTGCGGGCGCCGCGGAGCGCGAGGCCTCAGGCTCCCCCGCCGACCTGCCGACCAACCGCGCGGTCGTGCTGCGCGACGGCGCCGTGCAGGCCGCGTACGACAAGCACCACCTGCCCAACTACGGCGTGTTCGACGAGTTCCGCATCTTCGCGCCCGGCGAGACGACGACGGTCGTCGAGGTCGAGGGGCGCCGCGTCGGCATCGCGATCTGCGAGGACATCTGGCAGGACGGCGGCCCCGTCGCGGAGATGGCGACGCTCGACGAGGCGGGCAACGGGCTCGACCTGCTGCTCGTGCTCAACGGGTCGCCGTACGAGGAGGGCAAGGGGCACGTTCGCACCGACCTCGCCGCGCGCCGCGCGCGCGAGGTGAGCGCCCCGGTCGCGTACGTGAACCTCGTGGGCGGCCAGGACGACCTCGTGTTCGACGGCGGCTCGTTCGTCACCGACGCCGCGGGCACGGTGGTCGCCTCGTCGCCGCAGTTCGTGGAGGACCTGCTCGTCTGGGAGCTCCCCGCCGACGGCGCCCCGCGCGGGCCGCGCGCCCCCGAGCTGCACCCGGACGAGGAGGTGTACCGGGCGTGCGTGACGGGCCTCGCGGGCTACGTGCGCAAGAACGGCTTCCGCTCGGTCGTCCTCGGCGTCTCGGGCGGCATCGACTCGGCGCTCACCGCCGCCGTCGCCGCGGACGCGATCGGGGGCGAGAACGTCGTCGGCGTCTCGATGCCGTCGCGGTACTCGTCGGACCACAGCAAGGACGACGCGGCCGACCTGGCGAAGCGGCTCGGCGCGGACTACCGCGTCCAGCCGATCGCGCCCATGGTCGAGGCGTTCCAGGGCGAGCTCGCACTGGAGGGCGTCGCGGAGGAGAACCTCCAGGCGCGCGTGCGCGGCGTGATCCTCATGGCGATCTCCAACCGCGAGGGCCACCTCGTCATCGCGCCCGGCAACAAGTCCGAGCTCGCGACGGGGTACGCCACGATCTACGACGCCGGCAGCATCGGCGGGTTCGCGCCGCTCAAGGACGTCGACAAGTCGCGCGTGTGGCAGCTCGCGCGCTGGCGCAACAATGCCGCGCTCGACCGCGGCGAGATCCCGCCCATCCCGGAGTCGTCGATCACCAAGCCCCCGTCGGCGGAGCTGCGCCCCGGCCAGACCGACCAGGACTCGCTGCCGCCCTACGACCTGCTCGACGAGGTCCTCGACGCCTACATCGAGCACGCCGAGGGACGCGCCGAGCTCCTCGCCCGCGGGTTCGACCCCGAGGTCGTCGACAAGGTCGTGACGCTCGTCGACCGCGCCGAGTGGAAGCGCCGCCAGTACCCGCCGGGCCCCAAGGTCACCGCGCTCGCGTTCGGCCGCGACCGCCGTCTGCCGATCACGAACCGCTGGCGCGAGCCGCTCGCCTGACGACGCCGGCACCCCGCGCGTCGTCCGCCCCCTCCCGCACCCAGGAAAGGCCGTCATGTCTGCTCACACCGCCCCCGAGCCCGCCGCGACCGGCGGCACGGGACCGCGCCGCGTCCGCGTGCACCACCTCGCCGAGGCCAAGGCGCGCGGCGAGAAGATCACCATGCTCACCGCCTACGACGCGGTGACCGCGCGCATCTTCGACGACGCGGGGATCGACATGCTGCTCGTCGGCGACTCGATCGGCAACACGATGCACGGGCACGCGTCGACCCTGCCCGTCACGGTCGACGACCTGATCCCCCCGGCCCGCGCCGTCGCGCGCGCCGCGCGCCGCGCGTTCACCGTCGTGGACCTGCCGTTCGGCTCGTACGAGGCGGGCCCGGAGCAGGCGCTCGCCACCGGCGTCCGGTTCCTCAAGGAGACGGGCGTGAGCGCGGTCAAGCTCGAGGGCGGCCGCCGCGTCGCGGCGCAGATCCAGGCGCTCACGGACGCGGGCATCCCCGTCGTCGGGCACCTCGGCTTCACGCCGCAGTCCGAGAACCTGCTCGGCGGCCCGCGCGTCCAGGGGCGGGGCGACGACGCCGCGGAGCGCCTCAGCGAGGACGCGCTCGCCGTGGCCGAGGCGGGCGCCGTCGCGGTCGTGCTCGAGATGGTGCCGGTCGAGGTGGCCGCGCGCGTCACCGAGATCCTGCGCATCCCCACCATCGGCATCGGCGCGGGCGCCGCGTGCGACGGCCAGGTGCTCGTCTGGACCGACATGGCCGGGATGACGGACTGGTCGCCCCGGTTCGCCAAGCGCTACGCCGAGATCGGCGCCGCGCTCGGTCAGGCGGCGGCCGACTACGCCGCCGACGTGCGCGGCGGGACCTTCCCCGACGACGCGCACAGCTTTGCCCGCTGAGCACCCGGTGCGGGCGCCGGGTCACCCCGCGCCCGCACCGCCGTCGGTCACCCACGCGGCGACGCCGCTCGCGACGGCGTCCGCGTAGCGCTGGCGCCCCTCCTCCGACTCCATGACCGCGGCCTCGTCGGGGTTGCGCATCTCCCCCAGCTCGAGCATCACGGCCGGCCGCTCGGCGTGGTTGAGCGTCGCCAGGTCGGCGCGCCGCTGGACGGGACCGTCGTCGGCCGCGACCGCCGACGACGGCGCGAACCCGGCCGCCGTCAGCGCGGCCACGAGCTCGTGCGCGAGCGCGACGCTCGGCTCCCCCTGGGCCTCGTCCACGGGCGGGTCGGACACGATCGCGAAGAACCCGTGCGCGCGGCGGTCCTCCGTGCCGTTGGCGTGGAGCGAGACGAGCACGTCCGCGTCGTTCTCCTGCGGGAACCGGCCGCGCGCGTCGACGCACGGGCCCACGCCCGCGTCGTCGGGGCGCGTGAGCACGACGACGGCGCCCAGCTCGGTCAGGCGTCCCGCGAGCCGTCCCGCCACGTCCCACGTGAACGCGTGCTCCGGGTAGCCGGAGTCCGTGGACGTCCCCACGGTGTTGCAGGCCTTGGTGTCGCCACGGCCATCGGGGACGGGCGCGTTCACGACGAGCGGGTTCGCCCCGTTCCCGCCGTTGTGCCCCGGGTCGACGGCGACCGTCACGCCCGCGAGCGGGGGCGCCGGCCCGGTCTCCGTGGCGGTCGGGTCGGGCGACGCCGTCGACGGCGCGGGCTCCGGCGCGGCGGGCACGGCCCCGCCCGAGGGGGTGACCGTCGTCGGGTCGGCCCCCGACACGGCGCGGACCTGCAGCGCGACGAGGAACGTCAGCGCGCCCACCGCCAGCCCGGCGAGGAGCAGGCCGAGACGGCCCGACCACACCCGGCGCGGGCCGGGCGGTGGGGCGTGGGTCACTCCTCGCGCTCGCGGCGGTCTTCCTCGTCCCAGGCGTCGGTGCGCTCGCGCGCCGTCTCCAAGGCCTTCTCGGCGGCCTCGCGCGTCGGGTACGGGCCCATGCGGTGCGACCACGACGCGCTCGGGCCGCGGTGCACCTCGCCGGTGCGCGTGTCGTAGTAGTACCCGTCCGCGGCCGCGGGCTCGCCGTCGTCGCTGAAGCGTGATCCGGTGCTCATGCCTCGATCCTCCCCCATCCCGGCCCGGCCGGCCGCCCACGGCGCCCGCGCGTTCGTAGACTGGCGGCCATGAGCACCGCCCCCGTCCCGCCCGACGCCGCCGCTCTCCCACGCCCCGGGCGCCGTGGCCCCCTGACGCCGGGTGTCGTGGGACCCCAGCGGCAGGTCCCGACGACGATCGAGCGCCCCGAGTACGTGGGCCGGCCGGGACCGCGGCCCTTCGAGGGGAGCGAGGTCAACGACCCCGCGACCGTCGAGCGCATCCGGACGGCCTCGCGTGTCGCGGCGCAGGCGCTCGTCGAGGTCGGGCGCCACGTCGCCCCCGGCGTCACGACGGACGAGCTCGACCGCGTGGGCCACGAGTTCCTCCTCGACCACGGCGCCTACCCGTCGACGCTCGGCTACCGCGGGTTCCCCAAGTCGCTGTGCACCTCGCTCAACGAGGTCGTGTGTCACGGCATCCCGGACTCCACCGAGCTCGTCGAGGGCGACATCGTCAACGTCGACATCACCGCCTACGTGGGCGGCGTGCACGGCGACACGAACGCCACCTTCACCGTCGGGGAGGTGGACCCGGAGTCGGCGCTGCTGGTCGAGCGCACGCGCGAGGCGCTCGCCCGCGGCATCAAGGCCGTCGCGCCCGGCCGCCAGATCAACGTCGTCGGTCGCGTCATCGAGCGCTACGCCGCCCGCTTCGGGTACGGGGTCGTGCGCGAGTACACGGGCCACGGCGTGGGGCGTGCGTTCCACTCAGGGCTCGTCGTGCCGCACTACGACGCGGCGCCCGACCACGCGACCGTGATCGAGCCCGGGATGGTCTTCACCATCGAGCCCATGCTCACGCTCGGCACGTCCGAGTGGCGGATGTGGGACGACGGGTGGACGGTAGTCACCGCGGACGCCTCGCGGACCGCGCAGTTCGAGCACACGCTGCTGGTGACCGACGACGGAGCGGAGATCCTCACACTGCCATGAACGCCCACCAGGACTCGCACGCCGCACCCCCCGCGGACCGCCCGCGCCCCCGCACCGCCTTCGGCATCGACGTCGGCGGCAGCGGCATCAAGGGCGCCCCGGTCGACCTCGCCACCGGCGAGTTCGCGCAGGAGCGGCACCGCATCCCCACCCCCCAGCCGTCGACGCCGCAGGCCGTCGCGGAGGTCATCGCCGAGCTCGTAGGCGCCTACGACCTCCCGCAGGACGTGCCGATCGGCGTCGCGTTCCCCGCCCCGCTCCAGCACGGCGTCGTGCGGTTCATCGCGAACCTCGACAAGTCGTGGACGGGCGTCGACCTCCCGGCGCTCGTCGCGCGCGAGACGGGACGGCACGTCGTCGCCGTCAACGACGCCGACGCCGCGGGCGTGGGCGAGGTGCGCTACGGCGCCGCGCGCGACGCGGACGGCGTCGTGCTCGTCGCGACGCTCGGCACCGGCATCGGCAGCGCGATCCTCGTCGAGGGTCACCTGCTCCCCAACACGGAGCTCGGCCACCTGGAGATCGACGGGTACGACGCCGAGACCCGGGCCTCCGACGCCGCGCGCGACCGCGAGGACCTCGACTGGGCGCAGTGGGCCGAGCGGCTCCAGCGCTACTTCGGGGTCGTCGAGGACCTGTTCTCGCCCGACCTCATCGTCGTGGGCGGCGGCGTGAGCAAGAAGCACGAGCACTTCCTGCCGCTGCTGCACCTGCGGGCGCCGATCGTGCCCGCCCAGCTGCGCAACGCAGCGGGCATCGTGGGCGCCGCGTCGCTCGCGGCCGACGCCGTCTGACGATCGTGCCACGGTCCGAGCCCGGTCCCGAGGGGCCGGGCTCGCCGGGGCCCTCAGGCCGGGCTGACCTCGTGGTGCTCGGTGCCGAAGATCTCGATGACGCCGAGCATCTCCAGGACGTCGGTGACGACCGTCGGCGGGTTGCGCAGCGTCACGGACAGCCCCTCCTCGGAGCCGATCGTGTAGAACTGCACGAGGAACGCGATGCCCGTCGAGTCCATGAACGTCACCTTGGACGTGTCGATGACCACGGGTACGTCGCGTTCGAGAGCGTTGGCGAGCGCGGCGCTCGCCTCGCTGCGCAGGGCGACGTCGATCTCGCCCCACATGTCCACGACGCTCGCGTCGCGTTCTTCGAGCAGCCGGATGCCGCCCGTCCCTGCCCCGGTGTCGCTGCGTTCGAGCTCCTGTACCAACACTGCCCCGCCCTTCGTCCCGCCTTGCCTCGCCCACCCCGACGAGTGCCGCGCCTCCTGCCCGACGCCCCGACCTGTCGGCCCCTGCTCTCGTACGTCGTCGGGCGACAGCAGGACTCCGGCGTGGTCGGTCGTCGCCAGAGTACCCCACGGATAGCGGCGGCTGGTAGGCCTCTGGCGAAGACTTTACCCAGAACCCCGTGAGCGGCCGTTCACCCGGGCGATGGTTGAGGATTCATTCAACAACTGGACGGCTGTCCAGACGACGACGGCCGCCACGGACCCGGTCGCGGGTCGACGTGACGGCCGTCGTGGCGGGCGCCGGACCTCAGCCGGTGTTCTGCAGGCCGGCCGCGACCCCGTTGACGGTGAGCAGCAGCAGGTGCTGGAGCTCGTCCTTGACAGGGCCCTCCGCGCCGGAGCGCAGGCCGCGCAGCGCGCGGACCTGGAGCAGCGAGAGCGCGTCGACGTACGGGCTGCGGAGCTGGACCGCACGGCCCAGCACGCGCCGGCCGGCGAGCGGCCACGCGTTCTCCGTCACCGCGAGGACCTGCTCGCGCGTGAGGCGCAGCTCGTCGAGGATCGCCTGCGCGAGGTCGTCGCGGTCCCCGAGCGCGAGGTACCGCTCGGCGATGCGCTCGTCCGTCTTGGCGAGCGACATCTCGACGTTGTCCAGCAGCGTCGCGAAGAGCGGCCACTCGCGGTGCGCCTCGCGCAGCAGCTCGAGGTCGCCGAAGTCGCGCAGCGCCGTGCCGAGCCCGTACCAGCCCGCGAGGTTGATGCGCGCCTGCGACCAGGAGAACACCCACGGGATCGCGCGCAGGTCGTCGAGGGACGAGACCGACAGGCCGCGACGTGCCGGGCGGGAGCCGATCGGCAGGAGACCGACCTCCTCGAGCGGGGTCACCTGCGAGAACCACTGCGGGAACCCGTCCGCGCGCACGAGCTCGTGGAACCGGCGGCGCGACGACTCGTCGAGCGCGGCTGCGAGGTCGCGGTAGCGCTCGGTCGCCTCGGCGTTGCGCTTCTCCGTCGACGGCGCCGACGCGAGCAGCGTCGCCGCGGCGACCTGCTCGATGTGGCGCGACGCGATCGTCGGGTCGCCGTAGCGCGCGAGGATGACCTCGCCCTGCTCGGTGAGCTTGAAGCGGCCGTCGACCGAGCCCGGGGGCTGGGCGAGCACGGCACGGTTCGCCGGGCCGCCGCCGCGGCCGAGGGCGCCGCCGCGGCCGTGGAACAGCGTGAGCGTGATGTCGTGGCGCTCGGCCCACTGCGCGATGCGGCTCTGCGCGTCGTGCAGGGCGAGGGTCGCGGACACCGGGCCGACGTCCTTCGACGAGTCCGAGTAGCCGAGCATGACCTCGACGCGGCGCCCGTTCTCGGCGAGCCGACGCTGCACCTGCGGCAGCGTGAGCATGGACTCGAGGATGTCGACGCTCGCCCGGAGGTCGGCGAAGGTCTCGAACAGCGGGATCGCGTCGACCACGGGTGCCTCGTCGGAGCCCTCGAACGCGAGCTCTGCGAGCTCGTACACCGCCGCCAGGTGCTCCGGCTTCTGCGTGAACGACACGATGTAGCGGCGTGCGGCCCGGATGCCGTAGCGCTGCTGGACCGCGCCGAGCGCGCGGAACGTGTCGAGCACCTCGCGCGTGCGGTCGGAGAGGTCGCCGTGCAGGCCCTTCTCCGCGATCTCGGCGAGCGCCCCCTCGTGGACCTGGGAGTGCTGACGCACCTCGAGCTCCGCGAGGTGGAACCCGAACGTCTCGACCTGCCACACGAGCTGCTGCAGGTCCCCGTACGCCGCACGGGGCGCGCCCGCCGCCACGAGCGACTCCTGGACGACCCGCAGGTCGGACTCGAGCTGCTCGGCGTTCGGGTAGGCGAGGTCGGCGTTGCGGGCCCGCGTCGCGGCGATGCGGTCCGCGACGACGAGCAGGACCGCGCGGTGCGGCTCGCGCGGCGACGCCTCCGACGCGGCGACGGTGACCGCCTCCGAGAGCCGGCGCTGGCGCTCCCACAGGGCGCGCAGGCCGTCCGACGGCGGCGTGCCGTCCTGGTCGAGCGTGAGCTTGCGCCCGACGGCGCGCGCCTGCTGCTCGAGCGCCGCGAGCGCGTGGTCGGCCGCGATCGCCGCGGCCTGGCGCGTCACGTCGGCCGTGACGTTCGGGTTGCCGTCGCGGTCGCCGCCGATCCACGTGCCCAGGCTGACGAACGGCCGCACGAGCGGCTCCTCGCGCCCCGCCTCGTCGCCCAGCAGCCAGTCGTCCAGGCGGCGGTAGACGGTGGGGAACGTGTCGAACATCGTCGCGTCGAACACGCCGAGCGCCGTCTTCACCTCGTCGAGGACCGACGGCTTGTGCTCGCGGATGGGGGCGGTGCGCCACATCGTGTCGATCTCGGCGAGGAGACGACGCTCGTTCTCCGCGAGCGACGTGCCGCCGAGGCGCTGCGCGTCCCGCTCGTCGAGGAGCGTCGCGATGCGCCGCACCGCGCCGGAGACCGCACGACGGCGCGCCTCCGTGGGGTGCGCGGTGAGCACGGGGCGGAACTCGAGGCGACGCAGCCGGCGCAGCGCCTCCTCGCGCCCGACCTCGCCGACGAGCTGCTCGAACGCCTCGGGCAGCGAGTCGTCCGGCGTCGTGGCGCGGGTCGCGAACTCCGCCTCGCGCTCGCGCAGGACGCGCACGCGGTGGTACTCCTCCGCGAGGTTCGCGAGGTGGAAGTAGCACGTGAAGGCACGGGCGACCTGCTCGGCGCGAGCCATGGAGAGGCCCTCGACGAGCGTCTCCGCCTCGGCCAGCACGGCACCGGACGGGTCGTCGTACGCGCGGATCGAGAGCTCGCGGAGCCGCTCGACGTCGTCGAGCAGGTCCTGGCCGCCCGTCTCGCGCAGCACGGTGCCGAGCAGGCCGCCGAGCAGGCGGACGTCGTCGCGCAGCGGGCCCGGGACGTCGTGGCGCGCGAGGCCGCGCCCGGCGTGACCGGTGTCGTCGGGGAGGTCGGAGACGTCGGCGGAGACCCGGTCGGGGCCGTCGGCAGCACCCGGGGACGGGGACAGTTCCGAAGGGGAGAGGTCGTTCACGGTGACGAGAGTATTCCTTGACCGTCAGGGGACGTCGAGACGTCCGAGGGGTGATCGCTGGTCGAGCACGGGTCGGCCCGGGGTCGCGTGCGCGACCCCAGCGAACCGCAGGAGGTCAGCGGCGCGCGCCGACCCGTACCGCGTCGAACGGCGCGTTCGAGGCCACGCGGTCCTCGATGGAGGCGGTGACGACGTCCTTGGCGACGCGCGCGGCGTCGAGCACGGAGGCGCCCTTCGCGAGCTCCGCCGTGATCGCGGCGGCGAACGTGCAGCCTGCCCCGCTCACGCGCTCCTCGCCGATCTTCGGGGTGCGCAGCACGTGCACCTCGTCGCCGTCGACCAGGACGTCGACCGCGTCGGGGCCGGGCAGCTCGACGCCGCCCTTCGCGACGACGGCGCGCGGGCCGAGCGCCTGGACCTTGCGCGCCGCCTCGACGAGCTCCTCGACCGTCTCGATCGACTCGACGCCCGCGAGCGTGCGCGTCTCGAAGAGGTTGGGCGTGACGACGGTCGCGAGCGGGAGGACCTGCGCGCGCAGCGCCGTGTCGGTGTCGAGGGCGGCACCGGGCTCCTGGCCCTTGCAGATGAGGACCGGGTCGAGCACGACGTGCTCCCACGTGCGCGAGCGCAGCGACTCGGCGACGACGTCGATCGTCGCGGGCGTGCCGAGCATGCCGATCTTCACGACCGAGGGCTCGTGCGTGACCGTCGCCGCCTCGAACTGGTCGGCGATCACCTGCGGGTCCACGGGGACGAAGCGGTGGCCCCAGTCGTTCTTCGGGTCGAACGAGACGATGCACGTGAGCGTGCCGACGCCGTAGGCGCCGAGCTCCTGGAACGTCTTCAGGTCGGCCTGGATGCCGGCGCCGCCGGTGGCCTCGGAACCGGCGATGACGTAGGCGAGCGGAGGCGTGTGCGAGTCGTGGTGCGACATGGTGCTCCTCGGCACGAGTAGGACGGGGCCCGTCCTCCCGGTGGTGCCGGGAGAGGCGGGCGGACGCGCCGGCGGACCGGCGTCTCCGCGGCGGGTGCGGCACGACAGCCTAACGCCGCACCGCGTCTCTCACGCCGTCCCGCCGCCCCGCGGGCGCCGCGGCCCGGCGCCCCCGCGACGGACTGACCGCCGCACACATTTTCGTGTACGTCATTCCTGTGAGCGAGGAGCAGCGCACCATCCACGGCAAGCCGGTCCCCGACGAGCAGACCCTGACCGCGCTCCGGGAGCGCGCCGAGCGAGAGGGTCTGGCGAACGAGTCGGAGGCGATCCGCGCCGCCGTCCGCGCCTGGGCCCACGTCGCGTGAAGCTTCACGAGCCCGTACGGAACCGCGACACGCGGGACCGACCCGCCGAAGGAGACCCCCAGCCGTCTCGTGGTCCTCGTGCAGACCGAGGAGAGCCCTCCTGCGACGCCCCAGGTCGGGTGGTGAGATGCGGACGAGCCGGTCTGTACGCCGGGTTCTGTTCCCGCGCGAGGTCACCCTCGCGCGGGCGACGGTCATCCATCTAGGCCCTGCGTCGCCGCAGGGCTCGAGCGGTCTACCCGACTGTGCTTCTCCGTGGAGAATCGGGCGGGCAGCCCTCAGACACAGTCTGTCTGACCTTGCTCCAGGTGGGGTTTACCGAGCCGGACCGGTCACCCGGTCCGCTGGTGGTCTCTTACACCACCGTTTCACCCTTACCGCACCGGTCGGGGCCGGAGCCCTTCCCGACGCGGCGGTCTGTTCTCTGTGGCACTGTCCCGCGGGTCACCCCGGGTGGGCGTTACCCACCACCTTGCCCTTCGGAGCCCGGACGTTCCTCGGCGGGAGGCACGAGGCCTCCCGACGCGACCGTCCGACCGACTCGTCCGCGCCAGCAAGGCTACCGCTCCCGGGCGGCTCGGCGGACCAGCGACCGGTCCCGTCGGCGGGTCGTGCCCCGTAGGATGGCCCGCCCCCTCGAAGCCTGCTCCCGGAGGTCTGTCGTGCCCGCCACCGCCGAACCGTCCGCCCCCGACGCCCCGAGCACGGCACCCGCCACCGACACGTCGGCCGAGCTCGCCCGGGAGCAGGAGTTCCTCGCCGACGCCCGCAGGCAGCTCGCGCGCATGCGCGAGCGGGCGGGGTCGCTCGACGCGCTCGCGGGAGACCGGGTCAGCGCCGAGTACCTCGAGGCGGCGCTCGCCCGTCGGCTCGCCCAGCTCGCCGACGACCCCGGCGTCCCGCTCTTCTTCGGACGCATCGACCTCGACGGCACCGGTCCCGGGCCCGGGCCCGCCGAGGTCTTCCACATCGGACGCCGCCACGTCTCGGACCCCGAGGGCGACCCGCTCGTCGTCGACTGGCGCGCCCCGGTGAGCACGCCCTTCTACCGCGCCACGCGCACGGAGCCGATGGGGGTCGCCGTCCGCCGCCGCTACGGCTTCCAGCGCGGCGCCCTCACCGGCTTCGAGGACGAGTCGCTCACCGCACCGGGTGCGGGCGCGGAGTCCTCCGCGATCCTCGAGGCCGAGATCGAGCGGCCCCGTACCGGGCCAATGCGCGACATCGTCGCCACCATCCAGCCCGAGCAGGACGTCATCGTGCGCAGCGGGCTCGACCGGACCGTCGTCGTGCAGGGCGCGCCCGGCACCGGCAAGACCGCCGTCGGGCTGCACCGCGCCGCGTACCTGCTGTACTCCCACCGGGAGCGGGTGAGCCGCGCCGGGATGACCGTCGTGGGCCCCAACGCGAGCTTCCTGCGGTACATCCGCGACGTGCTGCCCGCCCTCGGCGAGGTCGACGCGACCCAGACCACCGTCGAGCAGATCGTCACGGCGCACGGCCGCCTGCGCGGGACGGAGCCCGCGGACGTCGCGCGGCTCAAGGGCGACGCGCGGCTGGCCGAGGTGCTCCGCCGCGCGGTGTGGTCGCACCTCGTCGAGCCGTCCGAGGCTCTCGTGCTGCCGCGCGGTGCGCGCCGCTGGCGCGTCGCCGCGCACGAGGCGCGCGAGTGCGTGGCGCAGGTGGTCGGCCGGGAGCCGCGCTTCGACGCCGGTCGCGACCACCTGCGGCACGCGCTCGCGCACCGGATCCTCGTGCAGATCGAGGAGTCCGGGGAGGCGCTCGACGAGCGGGCCTGGGACGCGCTCGCACGCACGCGCCCGGTCCGGGACTACACCGCCGCGGTGTGGCCGAAGGTCACGCCGACGGCGCTGCTGCACCGGCTCCTCGTCGACCCCGCGTTCCTCGCCGCGAGCGCCGACGGCGTCCTCACCGCGGCGGAGCAGGAGCTGCTGCGCCCGGCCCGACCGTCCCGGACGCCGGGCACGGCTCGCTGGACGCTGGCCGACCTCGTCCTGCTCGACGAGATCGCGGACCTGCTGGCCCGCGGGGCGTCGGTCGCGCACGTCGTGGTGGACGAGGCGCAGGACCTCTCGCCGATGATGCTGCGCGCTCTCGGGCGCCGGGCGCGCACCGGCTCGCTGACGGTGCTGGGCGACCTGGCCCAGGCGACGACGCCGTGGGGGGTCTCCTCGTGGACCGACGCGCTGACGCACCTCGGCAAGCCCGACGGCCACGTGGAGCAGCTCACCGCGGGCTTCCGCGTCCCCGGCGACGTCATCGAGTACGCGGCCCGCCTGCTGCCCTCGATCGCGCCGGACCTCGACCCGCCGGTCGCCGTCCGCCGGGCGCGGGGCGAGCTCGTCCTCACCACGAGGCCGGTCGTGGACCTGGTCCGCACGGCGCTCGCCCGGGAGGGGTCGGTCGGGCTGATCGTGCCCGACGCCGGCACGGACGCCGCGCGCGCCGCGCTCGCCGCGGCGGGCCTCGCCTTCGCGGTCGTCGGCGAGGCGTCGGACGACGACGGCGCGGTCGAGTTCGACGCGCGCCTCGACCTCGTGCCCGCGTCGCTCGCGAAGGGGCTGGAGTTCGACCACGTCGTGCTGGACGACCCGGAGGGCGTCGTCCGGGGCGAGCCGGACCGGGTCACGGGGCTGCGACGGCTGTACGTCTGCCTGACCCGCGCGGTGACGTCCCTCGCCGTCCGCCACCGGGACGACCTGCCCGCCGAGCTCCGCCGCCCGTGACGGGCGCCTCGGTGGTGGCGCGGACGCGCCGGGACCGGCGTGTCGGAACTCCTCGGTAGGGTGCCCGGGTGGCCACAGCGACTGCGACCGACCCCGCGCTCGACGTGCTCCGGCGAGTCTTCGGGTACGACGCGTTCCGGGGTGAGCAGGCGGCCGTCATCGACACCGTCGTCAACGGCGGCGACGCCCTGGTGCTCATGCCGACCGGCGGGGGCAAGTCGCTGTGCTACCAGATCCCCGCCCTGGTCCGTCCGGGGACCGGCGTCGTGGTCTCCCCGCTCATCGCCCTCATGCAGGACCAGGTGGACGCCCTCGCGGCGCTCGGCGTCCGCGCCGCGTTCCTCAACTCCACGCTGTCCTCGGAGGACCGCCGCGCCGTGGAGCGCGCGCTCGTGGCGGGTGAGCTCGACCTGCTCTACGTGGCGCCGGAGGGCCTCCGCAGCCGCGCCACCCTCGACCTGCTCGACAGGACGCCGATCGCGCTCTTCGCGATCGACGAGGCGCACTGCGTGTCCCAGTGGGGCCACGACTTCCGGCCGGACTACCTCGAGCTGTCGGTGCTGCACCAGCGCTGGCCGTCCGTCCCGCGCATCGCGCTGACCGCGACGGCGACGGCCGCGACGCGGGCCGAGATCGCCCAGCGCCTCGACCTGGAGGGCGCACGACACTTCGTCTCCAGCTTCGACCGCCCCAACATCACCTACCGGATCGTGCCCAAGGACCGGCCCGAGAAGCAGCTGCTCGACCTGCTGCGCACCGAGCACGCCGGGGAGGCGGGCATCGTCTACTGCCTCTCGCGCGCGTCGGTCGAGAGGACCGCCGCGACGCTCGTCGAGAACGGGATCCAGGCGCTACCCTACCACGCGGGGCTCCCCGCGTCGGTGCGCGCCGCGAACCAGTCCCGGTTCCTGCGCGAGGACGGCCTGGTCATGGTCGCGACGATCGCCTTCGGCATGGGCATCGACAAGCCCGACGTCCGGTTCGTCGCGCACCTCGACCTGCCCAAGTCCGTCGAGGGGTACTACCAGGAGACAGGACGCGCGGGGCGTGACGGCCTGCCGTCCACCGCCTGGCTGGCCTACGGCCTCGCCGACGTCGTGCAGCAGCGCAAGCTCATCGAGACGTCCGACGGCGACGCCGCGCACCGGCGCAACCTGGGCCGGCACCTGGACGCGATGCTCGCCCTCTGCGAGACCGTGGAGTGCCGCCGCGCCCAGCTCCTCGCCTACTTCGGCCAGGAGCACCCGGGGGCCTGCGGGACGTGCGACACGTGCCTCGCCCCGCCCGAGGCCTGGGACGGGACGGTCGCCGCGCAGAAGGTGCTCTCGACGGTGTTCCGCCTGGACCGCGAGCGCGGGCAGCGCTTCGGCGTCGGGCAGGTCGTCGACATCCTCCTCGGCCGGGACACGGAGAAGGTCCGACGGTTCCGGCACCAGGAGCTGTCGGTGTTCGGGGTCGGGGACGACCTGTCCGAGAACGAGTGGCGGGCCGTGGTGCGCCAGCTCCTCGCCCAGGGGCTGCTCACCGTCGAGGGCGCGCACGGGACGCTCGTGCTCACCGCGGCGAGCGGGGAGGTCCTGGCCCGGCGCCGCGAGGTCCGGATGCGGCACGAGCCGGCGCGTCCGGTACGCGCGGCGAAGGGACGGAAGGCGGCCGCCGCCGCCGAGCTGGCCGAGGCCGACGTCCCCCTGTTCGAGGCGCTGCGCGCCTGGCGGGCGGGCGAGGCGAAGACCCAGGGCGTGCCCGCGTACATCGTGTTCGGGGACGCGACGCTCCGCGGGATCGCGACCGCCCGGCCCGGCTCGCTCGAGCAGCTCGCGCTGGTGAGCGGCGTCGGCGAGAACAAGCTCGCCCGGTACGGCGACGCGGTGCTGGCCGTCGTCGCCGAGGCAGGCTGAGCGGCCGCACACGGGCTCGGACCGCCCCCCGCCGCCCGAGGCAGGAGACGCGCGAGTCAGACGTCGACGCGGTACGACAGCGCGAGCTCGTCGCCGCTGACCCCGCGGATGCCCCAGTTCTCGCGCGGGCTCTCGAGGATCACGAGCTCCACGTCGTCCGCCGTCAGGCCGAGGGCGGGCACGACGTCCTCGTACAGTGCCGCGACCAGCGCGCGCTTCGCCTCGCGCGTGCGGCCCGTGAAGCAGACGACCTCGACGACGAGGTACGCGTCCGAGCGCGGGGCGACCAGGTCGTCGTCGTCCAGGAGCAGGAAGCGGTGGAACCGCTTGTCCGGCGGGAGCTGCCACGCGCGCACGAGCGCGTCGTGCAGCGCGTCGGACACCTCTCTCCGCCGCGCGCCCCACACGCTGCGGCGTCCGTAGATCTTCACCTGGGCCATCGGGCGAGCGTAGCCGTGACGCACCCCACGCCGTCGGCCCCGGTCACCCGCGGCGGGGACGTCGCGCGCGCTCGTAGAGTGACCCGGTGCTCGTGCTGCTCCCCCCGTCCGAGGGCAAGACCCCCGCGCCCGACGGCGCCCCGCCCGTCGACCTCGACACCCTGACCTCCCCCGCGCTCACCGCGCACCGCGTGACGGTCCTCGACGCGCTCGCCGCCGCGAGCGCCCGGCCGGACGCCCCCGAGGTCCTGGGCACGACGCCGGGGCTCGCCGAGGAGGTGCGACGCAACACCGTGCTGCGCTCGGCCCCGGCCGGTCCGGCGGCCGACGTGTACACGGGCGTGCTGTACGGCGCCGCGGACCTCGCGGGGGCGCTCGCCGCGGGCGGGGAGCCCGCGCGTCGGGCCCGCGAGGACGTGCGCGTCGTGTCGGGGCTGTGGGGCACCCTCTCCCCTGCCGACCGGGTCCCGGCGTACCGGCTCTCCATGGCGGTGGACCTGCCGGGCGTCGGGAAGCTCGCCACGGCGTGGCGACCTCACCTCGCCCCCGTGCTCGACGAGCGGGCCGCGGGCGACGTCGTCGTCGACTGCCGGTCCGCGACGTACGTGGGCGCGTGGAAGCCGCGGACGTCCGGCCCGCTGGCTGCCGAGTGGGTCGCGGTACGGGTCGTGCGCGAGCACGCCGGGAAGCGGACCGTCGTCTCGCACAACGCCAAGCACACGCGCGGCGTGCTCGCCGGGCACCTCGTGCGCCGGGAGGCGGCGGCGCCGTCGTCCGCGGCCGGGCTGCTGGACGCCGCGCGCGAGCTCGTCGGCACGGTGATCGGGACCGAGGTCGGCTCGGGCCTCACCTACCGGCTGATCGAGGCGACCCTGCACGACGCCACGACGCGCAGCGGCCCGCGGACGCTCGAGCTCGTCATCGCCTGAGCGGTCCAGGCGAGCGGTCCGGGCGAGCGGTCCGGCGCGGTTGTCGGCCCGGGCCGGCGCCGCGTGCCACTGCGCCGGGACGGGCAGGGGTCCACAGTGGACCCATGGCCGTCAGCCAGGACCTCACCGACCGCGTCCGCGCGGTGCTGGCGCCCCGCGCCCCGCTCGAGGAGCGGACGATGTTCGGCGGCCTCGCGTTCCTCGTCGACGGGCGCATGGCGGTCGCGATCACCGGCGACGCCCTCATGGTGCGGGTCGGGACGGGCGGACGCACCGCCGCCCTGGAGCGCGGCGCCCGGCCGATGACGATGGGCACCCGCACGATGGCGGGGTGGGTCGTCGTCGACGGTCCGCGCCTGGCGGACACGCGCGAGCTCGACGCCTGGGTGGAGACCGGTCTCCAGGTCGCCCGCACCGCGCGTCCGAGGCCGCCGAGGTAGAGGCCTGGTCACGACCATGCCTCTACCTCGCGCTACCAGGCCTCTACCTCGCGCTACCAGGCCTCTACCTCGGCCGGGTCAGAGGTCGCTCGGGACGCCCTGGGCCGTGAGCTCGCTCGTGCCGTCGGCCCACAGCCGCAGGATGCTCACCGACGCCGGAGGGACGCGGATCCGCGACCACTGCTCGGGCGGCGCGTCCACGGCCGTCCCGATCGCGGCCCGCACCTGGACGGCGTGGCCCACGACGACGACGGTGCGGCCCGCGGGTCCGGCACCCGGCAGCATGGTGTCGACGAGGTCGCACAGCCCCTGCCGGACGCGCACGCCGACGTCGGCGGCGGACTCGCCGCCCGGGGCCGGCGTCGTCCCGGTCGTGTACCAGGCGGGCAGGAGGCCGGGCCACCCGGCGTCCACCTCCGCGGCCGTGAGCCCCTCCCACGCGCCGAAGTCCACCTCGGCGAACCGGTCGTCCGTCGTCACGGGCACCCCGAGGCGGCGGCCGACGGCGCGCGCGGTCTCCTGGGCCCGGACCATGGGCGAGGAGACGACGGCCGACGGGCGCGGCAGGTCGGGCCACGCCTGACGACCGATCCGGAACACCAGGTCCGCTGCCTGCGCGGCCTGGGTCCGGCCGCGCGCGGTGAGCGACGGCCCCGGGACCGACGAGCCGCTGAACGCGCCCGCGACGGTGAGCGGCGTCTGGCCGTGGCGCACGAGCACGACCGTGAGCGCGGGCGCGTCGTCGAACCGGACGGTGGCGCCCGACGGCCGAGCGGGCGTGTCGAGCGCCGCGCCCTCGGGGACGGCGGGGAGGGTCGCCCCGTCCACGGGGACGGGCGCGGTCTCGGCCGCGGGGTCGGCTGCTGCACCCGAGGACGGGTCCGCGGGGTCGTGGTCGCGCACGACGGTCCCGCGGGTGTCCATCGCCTCGTTGGCCAGGGCGTCGGCTGCCGCGTTCTGCGCGCGCGGCACCCATTCGTAGGTGACCTGCGCGGCGGGGAGCACCGCCGCGGCCTCGGCCGCCAGGCGGCGCATGTCGTCGTGCTTGATCTGCCAGCGCCCCGACATCTGCTCGACGACGAGCCGCGAGTCCATCCGGACCGTCACGCGCGCGTCCGGGTCGATCTCCGCGGCGGCGCGCAGCCCGGCGACGAGGCCCGAGTACTCGGCGACGTTGTTCGTCGTCGTGCCGAGGTACGCGGCCCGCTCGGCGAGCACCTGGCCGGTCGCGGCGTCGCGCACGAGCGCCCCGAAACCCGCGGGCCCCGGGTTGCCGCGCGAGCCGCCGTCGGCCTCGACGACGAGCTGCCGACCGCTGGTGCCGCTCACGCGCCGGCGCCCTCCGGCCGCACCACGATGTGGCCGTAGTCCTCGAGCCGCACCACCTGGTCGGGCGCGGCCGACGTGATCGCCGCGAGCTCGGCCGGGCTCAGCGAGACGTTGAGCCCGTCGACGTGCTGGCCGCGCAGCGCGACGACGCCGCGGCCGCCGTTCTGGTCGCGCACGCGCTCGTAGAGCGCGAGCAGGCCCGCGTCGAGGCCGGCGACGGCGTCCGTGCGCCGCCCCGCGACCTGCGCGGCCTCGGCGTCGAGCTCGGCGTACCGGGCGTCGCGCGCGGCCACGACCTCGGCCTTGGCGGACTCGAGCTCGGCGTGCGCCGACTCGAGCTTCGCGAGGGCCTCCTCGTGCGCCTCGAGGCGCTCCATGACGTCGAGCTCGACCTCCTCGAGGACGCCCTGCCGGCGCGCGAGCGACTCGAGCTCGGCGACGAGCGCCTGAGCGTCCTTCGCCCCGACCTGGCCGGAGTCCAGGCGGGACTGGTCGCGCGCGGCGCGCGTCCGCACCTGCTCGACGTCACCCTCGGCCTTGGTCAGCTCGCGCCGGAGGTCGCTCACCGCGGTCCGCGACTCCACGAGCTTGCCGCGCAGGTCCTCGAGCTGGGCGTCGAGCTCGGCGATGCGCGTGTGCTCCGGCAGGTTCTTGCGCTGGTGCGCGAGCTGCTGGGCACGCGTGTCGAGCTCCTGGACGTCGAGCAGGCGGAGCTGGTCGGCGGGCGGTGCAGTGGCCACGGGTGGTTCCTTTCGTGGGCCCCGGACGGGGCCGGCGTGCGGGTCGGTGGGGACGGGTGGGGGTCGACGCGCGCCGGGGGTCAGCCCTGCGCGGTGTCGCGGGGCGGTCCGGCGTCGGCTGCGGGGTCGGCGGGTGCGGACGGGAACCGCGCCGTCCACGGGTCGGTGACGAGCGTGCTGACCCGCGTCTCCACGGCCGCGCCGGAGCGCGCGAGGACGCGCACGAGGTCCTCGGCAGCGTAGCGGAGCCACGGCCACTCCGAGGCGTAGTGCGGCACGTCGACGAGGAACGGCGTCCCCGCCTCGCCGCCGTCGAGCCGCGCGCGCTCGCGCAGCTCGGACACGGGGTGGTGGCGCAGGTCGGAGGTGAGGTAGACGTCGGCCCCGCTCGCGCGCACGGCGTCGAACAGCGAGTCGCCGGACCCGCCCACGACCGCCACCGACTCGACGCGCGCGTCGAGGTCGCCCGCCACGCGCACGCCCTGCACCGTCGGGGGCAGCACCTGCGCGACGCGCTCCGCGAAGGCGCGCAACGTCGTCGGCTCCGCGAGCCGGCCCACGCGGCCGGTGCCGGTGCGCGCCGCCTCGTGCGGCGACGGCGCGGGGTGCGGCACGAGGGGGACGCGGTGCAGGAGGTCGAGCGCGTCGGCGAGGGCGTCCGCGACCCCGCGCTGCGCGGCGTCGGCGTTGGTGTGCGCGACGTAGAGCGCGCAGCCGCCCCGGATGAGGCGGTGCACGAGCGAGCCCTTGAAGGTCGTCGCGGCGACGGAGTGCACGGGCCGCAGGAACAGCGGGTGGTGCGTCACGAGGAGGTCGGCGCCCCAGGCCAGCGCCTCGTCCGCGACCTCCTCCACGGGGTCGACGGCGAGCAGCACCTTGCGCACGGGCGCGTCCGGGTCCCCGGCGACCAGGCCGACGGCGTCCCAGTCCTCCGCCGTCGACGGCGGGTACAGCTCGTCCAGCGTCCGCACGACGCGGCCGAGCGTCGGGTGCCCCGCGCCCTCGGCCGCCGGGTCCGCAGGAGACGTGTCGGTGCTCGGGTCGGGCGCGGCGGTCATGGCGGCAGGCTATCCCGGGCGGGCCGCCGGACGCCGCTCGCCATGGTTTGATGGATTGCGCAAACCATCATCCCATTGCCCGGAGGACCCGTGCCCCGCCCACCCCGACCCGACGACGGCGCCCCCGGCACCGACGAGACCGCCCCCCTCTACCGCATCAAGGCCGAGCTCTTCCGGTGCCTCGCGCACCCCACGCGGATCCAGGTGCTCGAGGTCCTCGCCGCCGACGCCGACCACACCGCGCCCGTCTCCGTGCTGCTCGACGTCACCGGGTGCGAGGCGTCCCAGCTCTCCCAGCACCTCGCGGTGCTGCGCCGGGCAGGCGTCGTCACCTCGACGCGCAGCGGGAACGCCGTCGAGTACCGCCTCGCCGAGCCGCTCGTCGCCGAGCTGCTCGTCGTCGCGCGGGCGTTCCTCCTGTCGAACCTCGCCGGCGCGTCCGACCAGCTCGAGGCCGCGCGGCGGCTCCCGGCCCTGCCCGGCGCGACCGCGCGCGCGGTGCTCGACGCGACCACGGCGTCGTCCCCCTCGGCATGAACCGCCTCGCCGCCGTCCGCGACCTGCTGCCCCGCCGCTCCGACTACGACCTGCGCCCCCGGACCCTGCGCGCCGACCTCCTCGCCGGCGTCACCGTGGGCGTCGTCGCGCTCCCGCTCGCGCTCGCGTTCGGCGTCAGCTCCGGCGTCGGGGCCGCCGCCGGGCTCGTCACCGCCGTCGTCGCCGGCGTCGTCGCGGCGGTCCTCGGCGGGTCGAACCACCAGGTGTCCGGACCGACCGGGGCGATGGCGGTCGTGCTCGCGCCGGTCGTCGTCACGCACGGCCCAGGCTCCGTGGCGCTCGTCACCGTCCTCGCCGGGCTCGTGGTCCTCGTCGCCGGGCTCGCCCGGCTCGGCCGGGTCGTCACGTACATCCCGTGGCCGGTCGTCGAGGGGTTCACGCTCGGGATCGCGTGCATCATCTTCCTCCAGCAGGTCCCGGCCGCGGTCGGCGTCGAGGTCGCGCCCGGCCACAACACCCTCGTGTCCGCCGTGGAGGCCGTGCGCGCCGCCGTCACCGACGTCCCCGCCGCCCCGGTGCTGTGGACGCTCGGCTGCGTCGCGCTCGTCGCCGCGACCATGGTGCTGCTCCCCCGGCTCCACGCGGGGATCCCCGCGTCGCTCGTCGCGGTCGTGCTCGCCACCGTCCTCGTCGAGGTGCTCGGCGCGCCCGTCCCGCGCATCGGTGCGCTGCCGTCGTCGCTGCCCGCGCCCGTCCTGCCGTCGGTCACGCCCGGCGCGCTGCGCGACCTCGGCGGCGCCGCGCTCGCCATCGCCGCGCTCGCCGCGATCGAGTCCCTGCTGTCCGCGCGCGTCGCAGCGACCATGGTGCAGTCCGGGCCGGGCGGCGGTTCCGTCTACCAGCCCGACCGGGAGCTCGTCGGCCAGGGCGCCGCCTCCGTCGCCAGCGGCCTCTTCGGCGGCATGCCCGCCACGGGGGCCATCGCCCGCACCGCGGTCAACGTGCGCTCCGGCGCCCGGACGCGGCTCTCCGCCGTCGCGCACGCGGTCGTGATCCTCGCGGTCATGTACCTCGCCACCGGCCCGGTCTCGCGGATCCCGCTCGCCGCGCTCGCCGGCGTCCTCATGGTGACGAGCTTCCGGATGATCGGCGGGCGCACGATCCGCTCCGTCGTCGGGGCCGGGCGCTCCAGCGCGGCGACCTTCGCCGTGACTGCCGTCGTCACCGTCGCGTTCGACCTCGTGCAGGCCATCGAGATCGGCATCCTCGTCGCCGCGTTCTTCGCGCTGCGGACCGTCGCCCGCGCCTCCGGGGTCCACCGCGAGCCGCTGCCCGGCCCCGCCGAGCCGGGCGACGAGCACGTCGCGCTCTTCCGGCTCGAGGGGTCCATGTTCTTCGGTGCCGCCGACCGCGTGCTCGCCGAGGTGAACGACGCCTCGGCGCACGAGGACGTCGCGGTCGTCGTCCTGCGGCTCTCCCAGCTCCGCATGGTCGACGCGACCGGGGCGAAGGCCCTCGGCGGGCTCATCGAGGGCCTCGAGGCGCGCGGCGTGACCGTCCTCGTCAAGGGCGTCCAGGACCGGCACCGCGCGCTGCTGACCAACGTCGGCGCGCTCGCCGAGCTCCGGCACGAGAACCACCTGTTCGACACGCTCGACGCCGCCGTCGAGCACGCGCGCTCCCACGTGCGCCGCGCGGCGAGCGGCACCGACGTCCCGCAGGTGCGCGGTCTGCGGCCCGCGACGTGAGTGCCTAGCCTGGAGCCGTGCACGAGTACGTGCGAGCCCTGCCGCCGGCGCTGCCGCCCGGCGTCGTGTCGATGGTCGGCTACCGCCTGCGGACCGCGACGACGGACGGCACGCCGTCCGTCCACCGCGGCCTGCCGTCGCCGTGGCTCACGCTCGTCGTGAGCACCGCGGGCGCCGTGCCGACGGCGGTCGGGCCGGACGACGCCCCGGTGGGCTACGCCTCGCTCGTCGGCGGTCTGCACACGCGGCCCGCGTACATCCACCAGCCGCCCGAGCAGGCGGGCGTGCAGCTCGCCCTCGACCCCCTCGCGTGCCGGGAGCTGCTCGGCGTCCGGGCCGGCGACCTCGGGCTCGTCGAGGACGCGGACGCGGTGCTCGGGCCCGTCGCCGAGCGGTTGCGCGAGCAGGTGGCCGAGGCGGGCTCGTGGCCCGCGGCGTTCGACGTCGTGCGGGCGGTGCTCACGCAGCCCGGGGGCGTCGCGCCGGGTGGCTCCGTCGCCCGGCGCGACGGCGTGCGCCCCGAGGTCGCGGAGGCGTGGCGGGTGCTCGTGCGCACGCACGGGCGCGCCCGGGTCCGGGACGTGGCCCGCCACGTGGCGCTGGGCGAGCGCCGCCTGGAGACGCTGTTCCGGACGGAGCTCGGGGTCTCGCCGCGCGCGGCGCGCGGGCTCGCGCGGTTCGACGCCGCCCGTCGCGCGGTGCAGCGCCTCGCCCTCGGCCGCGGGCCCCGCACGCTCGCGGACGTCGCCGCGAGCGCCGGGTACGCCGACCACTCCCACCTCGTGCGCGACTTCCGGCGGTTCGCCGGTACGACCCCGACCGGGTGGGTCCGGGAGGAGGTCGGGAACATCCAAGCCGGGGGCCACACCGACGGCCCAGCCTGGGACCATGAGCATCCACGAGAGCACCCGGGACACCACTGACCACGCACCCGCTGCCGACGCGGCCGGGACGCCGACCGGGACGCCGAGCCCCCAGGTCTGGCCCACCCTCCAGGCGCGCGACGCCCGCGCGCTCGTCGCGTTCCTCACCGACGTCGTCGGGTTCGTCGCGACGGCCGTCATGGCGGGCGACGACCGCGACGTCGCGCACGCCCAGCTCGACTGGCCGTACGGCGGCGGGATCATGCTCGGCAGCCACTCCCCCGAGCAAGAGTGGTCGCGCGAGCCGGGGACGTGCGGCACGTACGCCGTCGTGCCCGACGACGCCGCGATCGAGGCGCTCGACGCCCGGCTGCGCGAGCGCGTGCCGGGTACCGGCGGTCGCGTCGTCGTGCCGCTGCGGGACACGGACTACGGGAGCCGCGAGCTCGTGCTCCGGGACCCCGAGGGGAACCTCTGGTCCTTCGGCACGTACCGCGGGGAGCCGCGGCGGTGACGACGCCGGGCGTCCTGCCCGCCGCGTCTCACTTCGCCTCGGCGTAGTGGTCGACGACCGCGACCGTGAGCGGGAAGTCGACCGGGAAGTCGCCGAACAGGAGGCGCCCCGCCTCGGCCGCCGCGGCGCGGACCTCGTGCGCGACCGTCTCGGCGAGCTCGGCCGGCGCGTGCACGACGACCTCGTCGTGCAGGAAGAAGACGAGGTGCGCCCGGTCGGCGAACGGGGCGGGCGCCGCCCCGGGGGTCGCGGCGAGGGGCAGGTCCCACAGCCGCCGCCGGATCGACGCGAGCCAGCACAGCGCCCACTCGGCGGCGGTGCCCTGCACGACGAAGTTGCGCGTGAACCGGCCCCAGGCCCGCGTGTACGACCGGGCCCGCGCCTGCGCGTCGGCCCCGGACGCGGCGTCCTCCGTGGCACCGACCTCCTCGACCGCGTACGCCCCGTCCTGCGCGGCGTGCCACGACTCGCCGGGGCGCGGGGAGCTGCGGCCGAGGAGCGTCGAGACGATCTCCCCGCGCTCACCCGCCTGGGCGGCGCGCTCCACGAGGCCGATGGCGTCGGGGAACGCCTTCGCGAGCC
Organism: Cellulosimicrobium sp. XJ-DQ-B-000; assembly: GCF_031119065.1. NCBI lineage: Bacteria > Bacillati > Actinomycetota > Actinomycetes > Micrococcales > Promicromonosporaceae > Cellulosimicrobium > Cellulosimicrobium sp. XJ-DQ-B-000. The sequence goes on along the minus strand of NZ_JAVHYN010000003.1, from coordinate 298,753 downwards.
GCGGGAGCACGAGCGCGCTGTCGCCGGTCGTGCCGCCGTACATCGCGCCGAGCATCCCCACCTTCGCGTGGTCGCGGGTCGCGACGGCGCCCGACGCGACGATCCCCGCGTACATGTCGCCGCCGCGACCCGCGGCGGCCATGCGCTCGTCGTGCGCGAGCCCGGCGAGCACGCGCGGCTCGAGCTGCGCGGCGTCGGCCACGACGAGCCGCCAGCCCGGGTCCGCGACGACGGCGCGCCGCACCTGCTTCGGGAGCTGCAGCGCTCCCCCGCCGCTCGACGCCCACCGGCCCGTGACGACCCCGCCCACGACGTACTCGGTACGGAACCGGCCGTCGTGCACCCAGGTGTCGAGCCACGCCCAGCCGTTCGCCGTGAGGAGCCGCGCGAGCTTCTTGTACTCCAGCAGCGGCTCGACGACGGGGTGGTCCGTGCGCTCGAGCTCTCCCTTGCGCAGGGACCGCACGCCGACGCCCGCGTACTGCAGCGCCTTGAGCAGGTCGGGGTGGGAGTCGGGGTTGAGCGTGGGCGGCGCGTCGAGCGCCGTACGGATGCGCGCGACGAGCTCCTCCATGCGCGCGGGCCGCTCGCCCGGCCGCGGCCGCGGCCCGAGCTCGCCGCTGAGGATCGCGTCGTGCACGTCGGCGCGCCACGGCACGCCCGCGTGGTGCATCTCGGCGGCGACGAGTGCGCCCGCGGACTCAGCGGCCAGCAGGAGCCGCAGCCGCCCAGCGGCGTCCGGCCCGTCCGCGGCGGCGACGGTCACGAGCTGGTCGCGAAGCTCGGCGACGGGGTCGAGCCGCACGCTCGGGCCGTCCTGCGCACCGAGCTCGAAGAGCCCGACGGGCTGCCGCGGCGCGGACGGGTCGCGCCCGGCCGGTACCGCGGCGAGCGCGTCCCACGGCCCGGGGTCGCGCCGCGCGAACGGCGTGCCCGCGACGAGCCGCGAGCGTCGTAGCAGCACGTGGGACAGGCGCAGGTCGTGCGACCGCTCCACGCGCCGCCCGGCCGTGAGCAGGGGCGGGTACCACCGGTTCGTGTCGTCCCAGGTCTCGCGGACCGGGTCCGCCGGGCCGTCCGAGACGTGCTCGACCCGGGCCCGCCCCGGCGAGCCGACGTGGACGGCGTAGGTGCTCACGCGCTCACCTCCCGTGCTCGGGGCCCGGGGTCGGGCGCGGCGGCCACGGCGCGCGCGAGCGTCCGACCCCGGGACGCGACGAAGCCGGCCCGCAGGAGCCGGGGGGCGTCCGGCTCGTGCGCGACGAGGCCGACCGTGGCGGCGAGCGTCGTCGCCCCGAGGTCGTCGGCGGTGCGCGCGGCGCGCGCGAGCGCGCTCGCCTGGTGGGGCGTGAGGTGCCGGCGCCCCGTGGCGGCGAGCGCCACGACCGTGTCGAGCAGCGTGTCGCACACCTCCTCGACGGGCGTGGGCACGACCACCTCCCGCGCGTGCGTGCCGGCGCGCCCGCGCAGCGACCGGACCCGGGCGCGGAGCCGGGTCCACGGGGTCGACCATGCCCGGTGGTCGTACGCCGGCGTCAGCGTCGGGACGACGACGTCGAGGCCCTCGCCCGGGCGGTCGACGAACAGCCCGACGGCCTCGTCGCTCCGCGACGCGAGGTCGCGCTCGACGGCGACGGCGACCACACGCCGGTTCCCCGCCGCGACCCCGAGCAGGGTGTCGCACGCCGCCTCGTCCGCGGCGTCGACGCGCACGACCGTCTCCGTGCCGTCCGCCGCGACCAGCGTCCACGTGAGCTCCTGCGCGACCTCGTCGAGGGCGATCGCCCCCACCTCGCGCACCATGACGACCCGCACGGCGGCGGGCGCCCGGCCGAACCCGGCCTCGGCCCGCGGCGGGGTCGTCGCGGTGCGGGCCGCGACGTCGCGGAGCTCGTCGGCGTCGAGCGCCCCGAGCGGCTCGACGGCGGGCCCCTCGCCCGCGCGCAGCCCGGTATCCGCACGCTCGGTCGCGCCCCGCAGCGCGAACGGGCCGCGGCACAGCGCCTCGACCGAGCGGCCCCAGACGAGCGGGAGGTCCCACGAGCGCCGGAAGGTCGGGTCGGCGCCCGGCGGGCGGCCGGTGGTGACCGACCGCACGCGCCCGGCGTCCGCGTCCCACAGGTGCACGGTCACACCCCGCGCGCCCGACGCCGCGACCCACCACCGTGCACCGAGCGGCACGACCCGCGCGAGGTCGGTCGGGCGCTCGTCGGGCGTGCCGGCGTCGGGCGGGGGCTCCGCCTGCACGTACGCCCACAGCTCGGCCAGCGCGAGGAGGCAGTCCGTCTCGTCGACCGCGTCGCGGCGGTCCGCGAGCGCCTCGAGCCGCCCGACCGCGGACGTCACGAGGCGCTGGACCGCGGGCCGCCGGCCGAGCCGCGCCACCACGCCCGCACCGCGCAGCTCCTCCAGGTCGTCGCGGCCGACGTGCGAGAGCCCGACGTCGAGCAGCCGCTCGACCGCGCGCACGACCTCGTCGGCCACCGCCCGTGCGTCGGGGACGCCCGTGGCACGCGGCGTCGCGGCGGCTCGCTCGGGCCAGGGCCACGGCCGGCCGTGCGCACGCCACACGTGCACGAGCGCCTCCAGCCGCCACCGGCGCTCGTCGGCGTCGCTCCACGCCGCCCCCTCGCGGGCCACGAGCATCCCCGGGAACCCCGCCCCCGCGACGTACGTGACGCGCGGCGCGCCGGGCCACGAGACCTCCGCGCGCGGGCCGTCGACCGCCACCTCCACCGGCGGCCCACCGACCGCCCCCTCCACGGGATCAGCAGGCACGGTCTCGGCGACCGCCCGCACGACGGCGGCGCCCGCGGCACGGTGCACGACGCGCGGGTCGAGCGCGAGGATCTCCGCCACCGGGTCCGGGGTGGGGGCGGACGGCGCCGCGCCGTCACCTGCCGCGGCGGGAGCCGCCGCGGGTGCGGCACCCGCCTCCCGCGCCCACAGGCTCGCGGCCACGACGTGCTGGCACGTGCCCGGCGTCGGGCACGCGCACCGCGCCCCGGCGGGACCGCGCGCGTCGAGCTCGACCCGCACCCCGCCCACGGACACCACGACGCCGTCGGGGCGCGCCTCGACCGGCTCGACCCGCCCGGCCGCGACGTCCTTGCGGGCGCGCCGGACGAGACCCGGGCTCGCGATGGTGGCGAGGGCGGCGTCGTCGTACCCCGCGTACACCGCGGCCCACGCACCGGGCCCGGCGCCGGACCCGCTCACGGGAGCACCTCGCCGAGCCACTCGGCGAACCGCTCCGGCGTGAGCGCCGCGATCTCCATGCCCTGCTCGGCGAGCCGGCGCGCGACGCCGCGGTCGTACGCAGGGTTCGCCTGCCCGTCGAGGGCCGCGAGCCCGAGCAGCCGGACGCCCGACGCGTGCAGGCGCCCCACCGCGGACACCAGCTGCGACACCGAGCCGCCCTCCTCGAAGTCGCTGACGAGCGCGACGACCGTGCGCCGCGGGTCGCGCACGTGCTGCTCCGCGTACCGCACGGCGCGCGCGATGTCGGTCCCCCCGCCGAGCTGCGCGGTGAGCAGCACCGTCACCGGGTCGTGCGCGAGGTGCGACATGTCGACGACCGCCGTGTCGAACAGGACGAGGCGGACCGTGATCCCCGGCAGCCCCGCGAGGATGCCCGCGCTCACCGCGCTGTAGAGCACCGAGGCCGCCATGGACCCCGACTGGTCGACGAGCAGCACGACGTCGTACGACAGCGCCCGACGCCGCCGCGCCGAGAAGCGCAGGTCCGTGACGACCAGGCGCCCGCGCTCCGGGTCCCAGCGGCCGAGGTTCGCGCGGACCGTCGCGGCGGCGTCGAACGTGCGGCTGGATCGCACGAACGAGCGGCGGGACCGGTCCCGGCGCCCGTCGACGGCCGTCACGAAGCGGGGGCGCAGGCGGCGCACCACGTCCTCGACGACGCGCGCGACGATCCGTCGCAGCCCGTCCTGGACCTGCGGCCCGAGCCTGCCCCGCACGCGCAGGAGCGCCGACGCCAGCTCCGTGCTCGGCTCGACGGCCTCGACCGCCTGCGGGTCCGCGAGCAGCTCGGTCATGCCGTACCGGCCGACCGCCTCGACCTGCATGCGCTCGAACGTCTCGCGCGGGAACAGCTCGCGCGCCGACCCCAGCCAGTCGAGCCCTTCGACGACCGACCCTCCGCGGCCACCTCCGCGGCCCCGGCCCTCGCCGGCGTCTCCCCCGGTGCCGTGCCGGTGGCCGCGCGCGGTGTACTCGCGGTCGTAGAGGTGCCCGAGCGTGCGGTCCAGCGCCTGGTCCGGTGGCGCCACGGGCAGCGTGTCGCCCGCGTACCGGCCCAGCACGAGCCGCCAGCGCCGCGCGGCCTCCTGGTCGTCCGCCCGCCCGGCCACGCCGAGACCGCCGCCCGCCGTCACGAGGCGCTCCCGCGAGCCCACGCGCCCAGCCCGTCCCGCTCGAGCACGGCGACGAGCTCGCGCTCCACCACCAGCGCGGCCCGCAGGTCGTCCTCCGAGACGTGCACGCGCCGGTCCAGCGCGTCCGCGCGCGTCCCGGTGCGCGCGGCGACGCGCTCGGCGAGCCGGTGCGTCTCGGTCGGCCGCAACCACGTGAACGCGCGCCGTAGGTCCGGCAGGACCGCTCGGAACGCGTCCTCGTCGAGACCACGCAAGCCCTCGTCGACGGCGTCGAACATCTCCGGCGTGTGGAGCAGCAGGTCCGGGGCTGCGCGCAGGACCCCGCCGAGAAACGCCGTCGCCGCCACGGGGTCCGCGCCGGGTGCGAGCTGGGCGCGCACCCGCTCGACGAGCCCGTGGTCGCCGGGCTCGTCGTCGAGCTCGTCGTCGACGGCGGCGAACGCGGTGAGCGCCCCGCGCACCGCCGGGGACGCGTCGGCGTCCTCGCGGACGCGCGCGAGCGCCTGCCCCACCGTCGCGGCCGCCGAGCCCGGTCCGTCCCGGCCTGCGCCGCGCACGTCGCGCACGAGGGACCGCAGCGCGACGACGCTCGCCAGGGCGTCGTCCTGCGTCGTCGCGTCGGCCGCCGCGAGGTCCGGGACCAGGTACGCGGTCGTGGCCAGCCCCTGCTCCGCGAGGTCGAGCAGGGCCTGCGCGTGGTCGCCCAGCTCCAGCTCGACGCGCGCCCGCCACAGCGCGACGAGCCGTCGCATGCCCGCGACGACGGACGCGAGCGACGGGTCCACGTCGAGCGTCGTGCGCACGAGGGCGACGAGCGGGGGCAGCCGCTCCGGCAGGCCGACGACGACGCACTGCGCGACGAGGCGCGCGACGGCGTCGCTCGAGCGCTCCTCGCGCGCCCGCTCACGTGCGTCGTCGAGCAGCGCGACCGCGACCGCCTCGAGCGTCGCCCCGCGGTGGGAGAGCTCGACGAGGCGCGCCTCGACGAGCGGCGTCCACGCGTACGTCCACTCCTCCAGCACGAGGCCCAGCCCGCGGCCCGCGACGTGGTCGGGGCCGGAGACCCGGCGGGCGAAGCCCAGCTCGAGGAACGCGCACAGCGCGAGGAACCGGCGCCGGTCGCGGTGCGCGGCACGACGGCGGGCGTCGAGCCGCACGGTGCGCGGCACGGCGTCGGACACGTCGAGGCGCAGCGCCCGGGCGCGGGCACGCGCCTCCTCGACGAGCGGCGGGGCCGCACCGCCCGGGGCGACGTCGCCGAGCGCGCGCCCGGCGAAGACCTCGGCGACCGCGAGACCGAGCGGTCGGTCGCCCGCGGCGTCCAGGTCGTCCGGGTCCTTCACGTAGCACGAGGTGATCGCGTCGAGCAGGTCGGTGCGGCACGGCCAGGGCCGTTCCCGCAGGGCCGCGAGCCGGTGCGCGTGCTCGACGGCGGCCTGGGACTGCGCCACGCTCACGAGGGCCCCGCGCTCCGACGCCCCGCGCCCGACGTCGACCAGCACCCCGGCCGCGGCGGCAGCGAGCCCGGCCGGGTCGTGGTGCGCGGCCCAGAGCCGGTCGTAGTAGCCCGGCGCGGGCATGCCCGCGCCGTACCCCCGCAGGGCGTCGAGCCGCTCGTCGTCGTAGCGGACGAGCCACGCGGGAGCGTCGGCGAGGTCGCCGTACCCGTCCGCGGGGCGCCGCGCCACGACCGCCGTGCCGTACTCGCTCCCGACGAGCGCCTCGACGAGCGCGAGGGTGTGGAACGCCCCCGTCACGACGACGACCGGCCCGTCCGCACGCGCGGCGTGCTCCGCGACGCGCGCGGACATGCGCGCCTCGCGGTCGAGCGAGCCGTCGGCGGCGAGCGCCTCGTCCTCGTAGTCGAGCCGCGCGAGCGCGGCCCACGCGAACACGTCGTCGACGAGCTCGCGCCAGTCGCGCAGGCGCGCCGTCTCGCGCGCCTCGAAGAGGTGGTCCCACAGCTCGTCGTGGTCGCGGCACCCGAGCCGCTCCGCGAGCCGGGCGACCGTGCGCGAGTGCGCGAGGTGGCGCTCCGCGAGGACGGTCCGCGCGGCGGCTCCCCGCTCGTCGTCCTCCTCTCCTGCCCGCTCCCCCCACGGGGAGTCGACGAACGCGAGCTCCGCGCCCGCCGCGTGCCCCGCGCGCACGGCGACCCACTCGGGCGAGTACCGCGCGAGCGGGTAGAAGCCCGCGGCGCGCACGCCGCCTCCCGCGGCGTCCGCGAGGTCGCCGGCGAGGCTGAGGACCGCTACGGGCGGGACCGTCCGCTCGTCGAGCAGCGCGGGCAGGAGACGCGTGTACTCCTCGGGCCCCTCGACGAGCACGACGGACGGCCGGATCTCGGCGACCAGCGCGGCCACCGCGACCGCGCAGGCGGGACTGTGGTGGCGCACCCCGACGAGGTGCACGCCGTCGCGCTCGCGCAGCAGCGCGAGGTCGTGGGCCGCCTGTCGCAGCCGCGGCGGCGCGGCGTCCCACGCGGCGCGCCGGGCTACCGCCACAGGTCGCCCGCCGCCGTGAGGAAGTCCTTCCAGCGTGCGTCGGACCGCGCGCGCTCCCGCACGACGTTGTCCACGTAGTGCCGCAGCCGCCGCGCGTCCTCCTCGTCGCCCTTGAGCGCGACGCCGCCCACCTGGCGCGCGACCTGCCCCGCCGTGACCGTGCCGTCACCGAGGTAGCGCGCCTCGAGCGACGCCGCGATCGCGACGTTCACCGCCTCCGCCGTCGACATCACGGTCTCGGGGCGCTTGACCGGTGCGCCGCTCGCCGTCGTGCCGGTGCGCAGGTCCTGGAACACGGTGACGAGCACCTCGAGCACGTCACGGTCGAGCACCGGGCGGTCCTCGACGGGCCCGAGCTCGGCGGTGAGGCGCGTCTCGACGAGCTCGATCTCGAACGCGCGGTCGCGGATCGGCGCGACCGTCTCGAAGTTGAAGCGCCGCTTGAGCGCGGCCGACATCTCGTGGACCCCGCGGTCGCGCAGGTTCGCCGTGGCGAGCACGTTGAACCCGGGCCGCGCCGCGACGCGGGCGTCGGCGCCGAGCTCGGGGACCATGAGCTGCTTCTCGGACAGCACGGAGACGAGCGTGTCCTGGATCTCCGGGGCGCAGCGCGTGATCTCCTCGAACCGCGCGACGCGCCCGCTCTCCATCGCGCGGTAGACGGGCGACGGGACGAGCGAGCGCTCGCTCGGCCCCTCCGCGATGAGGAGCGCGTAGTTCCACGAGTACCGCACGTGGTCCTCGCTCGTGCCCGCGGTGCCCTGCACCGTGAGGGTCGACGTGCCGCTCGCGGCCGCCGCGAGCAGCTCGGACAGCAGGGACTTGGCCGTACCGGGCTCACCGACGAGCATGAGGCCCTGCCGGCCGAGCAACGACACGACCGCGCGGTCGACGAGCGGGTCGTCGCCGAAGAACTTGCGGCTCACGCCCAGCTCCCGGTCGCCCACGACGAACGCCCGCACCGCGCGCGGGCTCAGGCGCCAGCCCGGCGGGACGTCGGCCCCGCGTCGGGCGTCGGCCTGCGCGAGCACCGCGAGCTCGTCGGCGTACCGGACCTCCGCCGGCGGTCGCAGCTCCGCGAGCGCCTGCTCGTCACCGGTCGTCGTGCTCGTCACCCGGGCTCCTCCTCGGTCCGGTCGCGGGCACCGTGCCCGTGATCCTGCAGGTCAGCGTAGGAGCCGCGTCCCACACGGCCGGCGCCGGTGCCGCGGGAGCGGTCGTCGACGGGTTCGGCGGCCGTGCCCGTCACGGGGGCGCTCTCCCCACCGGCCCAGGCTGCGCCCGTGGCGCGTCCCGCCGGGACCACGCGGTGCGGGTCGGCCTCCGCGTTCACGACGCCGCCCACGAGCACGACGATGCTCGTGAGCCAGCCCCAGAGGACCCCGGCGAGGACGAGGCCGAGCATCTGCCCGGCCGCCTGGACGACCGCCGTCGTCCCCGCCTCGGAGCCCGGCGCCGCCGGTCCCGCGAGCCGGACGTAGAGACCGAACCCCCAGGACACGACGAGGACGCCGCCGGTACCGACGGCCGCGCCCGGCAGGCACCGCCGCCACGTCGTGTCGACGTTCGGTGCGTAGCGGTAGAGCAGCGTGAGGTACGCGCCGCAGACGAGCACGACGGTCGGCCAGCGCAGCACGTCCCACGTCTGCCGGAAGGCCGCGTCGAGACCGAGCCGCTCGGCCAGGTCGGCGCCGTCACCCAGGAGCGGGCCGACGACGACGAGCGCGACGACGGACACCGCCGTGACGATCGCGCCGAGGGCGAGCGCGACCCCCAGGACGTACTGCGCCACGACCCCGCGGCGCCGCTCGACGCCGTACGCGTCGTCCAGGGCGCGGACCGCCGCGCGGAAGACGCGGCTCGCGAGCCAGAGCGCGACGAGGAACGACCCGACGGCGAACCCGGTGCGCTGCTCGTCGAGGAGGCTGTCGACGAGCGGCGCGACGACCGAGGTCGACACGTGCTCGGCGAACACCGTGGTGAGCCCGCCGACGATCGACGAGCGGATCGAGTCGACGGTGTCGTCGCCGAGGAGCGGGCGCAGGAAGCCGAGGCTCGACCCGATCGCGGTCGTCAGCGGGATGAGCGAGATGAGGCCGTAGTACGACATCTCGGCGGCGAGGCCCGTGACGCGGACCCCGGCGACGCGGAACGCCGAGCGGGCGGCGACGTCGGCGACGCGCACGCCCCGCACGCGCGGCCCGGTGCGCGCCGCGGCGGCGAGCACGCGGTCCTGCCACGGGACCCGGCCCGCAGCACGCTCGCGCCGCCGCACCGTCCAGGGGCGGACCACCGCTCGCGCGCACCACGTACCCGCCGCGACCGCGCCGGCCGCGGCGGGCACGCTCGCGAGCGCGCCGAGCGCCCGGGTCCCGCCGTCGTCCGCGGCGACGGCCACGACGACGACGACCGCCCCGACCCCCGCGAGGGCGAGCAGCGTCGACGTCGCCGTGCTCACGGCGGACCGGACCGCCGGCGACCGGCGCGCGAGCACGGCGACGAGCAGCCAGGCGAGCGTCGCGACGACGATCACGGGGCGGCGCCGCCGCTCACGGGAGCGTCCGCCGGGTCACCACTGGCTCTTCCGCTCCCAGTCGGGGTCGAACGACCCCGCCTCGGCCACCGCCACGTAGTCGCGGTACGCCTCCGCGACGAGAACGGGCGGCAGGTCCGCGATCCGCGCGGTCCCCCGTCCGGAGCCGCGGCCCGTCCGCTCGAACGTCAGCGCCGTCACCGCGGCCGGGATGTTCTCCTCCGGGACGAACGACCCCGTGAACTCGATCTGCACGACGATCCCCGCGCTCGTGAACGCCTTGGTGTACGCGCTGAACCACCCGGCGTCCTCGGCCTGCGAGCGGGAGTAGCCCCGCTTCGTGGCGCGCCCGCGGATCGAGAAGCTGTCGGAGAACCAGCCCTTGTGGTCGTCGATCGCGGTCGCACCCGCGGGGACGTCGGGCGTCGTGACGTCGAGCTGCGCGAAGAGCGGGGCGACCTCGTAGTCCGCCAGGTGCGCCGTCCAGGCCGCCGTCGCCTCCGGGCCGAGCAGGACGGCGTGCGCGAGCCCGACCGTGGACTCTGCCCCGAGCTCCACGTCCTCGTCGTCGGCGTCGACGAGCGCGCCGCCGTCGGGCCGGAACGGGCGGGCACCCTCCGTCCCGGGGTTCTCGACCCAGACGAGCCGCTCGACGAGCCGCGACATCACGGGGTGCCCGAGGAGGTACTCCTGCCACTCCGACGCCGTCCACGTGCGGCCCACGCACATCGCCTCGTAGAGCCGCTGGGTCTGCAGGGCGACGACGGCCTTGAGCTCCTTGCGACTCGCGGTGAGCTGCTTCTTGGCGGCCGCGACGAGCTCGGGGTCGTCCTGCGCCCGGGGCGCCGGGAGTGCCTTGACCACCTTCCCGGCGTCGCTCGTGAGCTCGAGCGTGAAGGCGGGGGTGATGCGCCCGACGTACTCCCGGGAGCCGAGGTCGAGGTGGAGCAGCCCGTCGTCCTCGAACCCCGCGGTCTGGACGGTGCGGTCGGCGAGCTGGTCCGCCGTCCAGCCGCGCCGCTCCGCGAGCTCGGCCGCCAGGCGCTGCGCGGTCTCCTGGACCGTCGCCTGACGGAACCGTCGCGAGACGGCGAGGAGCTCCTGGATCGCGGCCGGCTGCCCGTTCGCCGCGAGCGCGTGCACGAGCGCCTCGGTCTGCGCGCGACGCCCGACGTGCGCCTTCGCGTAGCGCTGGAACGTCGCGGCGAGCTCGGCGCCCGGCATCGCGACGGTCAGCGCGAGCAGACCCTTGTCCTTGACCGCCGAGCCGACGTACGTGGCCTGGTGCTCGCGGTACAGGTCGCGGTGGTGGTCCTCGAGCGTCTTGGACGCCTCGACCGAGTAGTGCTCGGGCGAGCGTTTGGCCCAGGCCTGGTACTGGTCGTACCGCAGCTGGGCACCGGCCGTCGCGTACGCGTCGCTCTCCTGCGGCGAGGGGTTGCGCGTGTCCTGCGCGACCCACGCCGCGAGCACGTGGCTGCCGAGCCGTGCGCGGTCCTCCTCCTGCAGCAGCGACAGGTACCGCTCCAGCAGCCCGGCACCGCTCGGGTCCTTGAGCTTGACCGCGAGCACGACCCACCAGCGCAGGACCGTCGGGTCCACCGGCGAGCCGTCCGCCGCCCAGCGGGCCGCGGGTAGCGCGTCGAGGTCGAACCACGCCATGCTGACCGGCTTCTTCGCGCGCAGGCCCTTGGTCGCCTCCGCGAGCAGCGCCTCGGGCGCGAGGTCGGCCGAGATGTCCTCGCCCAGCGCCTCGAGCGCCGTGAGGAGCGCGGCGCGCACGACCTCGCTGCGCTCCTTGCCGAGCGCGGCGCGCAGCGCGGGCACCGCCTCGACGTCGCCGAGCCGGGCGAGCCACTCCGCCGCGCTGCGGCGCACCTCGGACCGGCCGTTGCCCAGGCCCTGCTCGGCCAGCCCGCGCACCCCGGGGTGCGTGCTCAGGGCCGCCTGCGCCGTCGCGCGATAGGTGCGGCCCTCGCCCAGCGCGAGCTCGGTCAGGCGCGGCAGGAACCGGCGCGGGACCTGCGGCAGCTGTGCGAGCACCGCGAGCGCCCGGGCCGGCTTGGCGCTGCCGTACGTGCGCTCGCGGTCGTCGAGCGCGGCGGCGAGCCGGTCGAGATGCCCCGCGTAGTACGGCCACGCGTGCTCGGGGGTCACCGTGTCGGTCGCCCACCAGGTCGAGAAGTACAGCTCGTCGACCAGCGCCCCGGCGTCGTCGCGTCCGATGCGCCGCAGCGCCTCGTCGAGGACGCGCAGGTCGACGTCGAGAAGGTCGCCCTCGTGGAGCCGGTACCAGCCGAACCGCTCGCTGCGCCCGCGCCCCTCGTTCCCCTGCAGCCGCAGCCGGTGCAGGAGCGTGATGCCCGGGAGGCGCGAGAAGACGCCCGGCGCGGACAGCCGGCGCATGACGACGCCGCCGGGGCGCCGGGTGCTCGTCCCGGACAGGAACGCCGCGAAGACCCGGATGTCCTCGTCGGTGATGCCCGGCAGCTCCTTGAGGTCCTGCTCGACGGTCAGACGGCGCCACCGCGGCCACCCGTCGTCGTCCTTCTTCCCTGCGTTCGCCGCGTGGTCGGCGCGGGCGCGCTCGAGGGCGGTGTCGATCGCGGCTCGCGCGGCCCGCACGAGCTCGTCGCCGAGCACCGTCTCCGGCAGCGGCTCGAAGGGCGGCACGTCGATCTCGGGCTCGTCCTCCTGCGCGGCGTCGAGCACACGCGCTCGCTCGACGGTGTCGCGCAGCAGCGTCGCCCGGGCGCCCGTCGACCGCTCGGCCGCCTCCTCCAGGGTGGCCAGACCGCCGTCGACCTGGGCGAGCCGCGTCACCACGGCGCCGAGCCGCGAGGCCGGGAGCGACGTGAGCAGAGGGGCGAGGAGCTCGCGCTGGCGCGCCGCGGGAAGCGGGACGAGCGCGGCGACCGCCGCCTCGCGCACCGCCTTGCTCGTGTCCGCGGCGAGCACGGCGAGCAGCGGGGCGAGCGTCTCGGTCGCCGCCGGGTCCCCCGCGACGAGCGCCACGAGCTCACCTCGCCCCGCGGCGCTCACCCCCGGCAGGACCTGCGTCGCGACGTCAAGGTGCGCGACGACGAACTCCCGCGCCGGGTCGCCGAGCAGCGCCGGGCCCAGGTGCCGCGACGCCCAGCCTGCCGACGCCGGCCGCTCGAACAGCTCGCGCAGCACCACCGCCGGCGCGTCCGCCTCCGGCACGCCGCCCTCCACCGCGAGGGCCACGAGCAGGTCCGGCGTCCAGCGGTCGGGCGCGCCCTTGCCCTTCTGGCCGTGCCGGCGTTCGTTCGCGCGCCGCGACATGTCGTTGACGAGCGTGGTGAGCCAGCGCGGGTCCGACGCCCGCTCGCGGTCCACCTCGGACGAGACCGCGCTGAGGACGCGGCCGAGGCGCACGAGCTCCGGGACGGTGACGGAGTCCGAGAGCGTGTAGAGGTTGGAGCGCGCCGTGACCGCCTTGGCCGACGTCCACCCCGGCACGGCGGCCTTCAACCGGTCGTCCTGGGCGGGGGTCGTCCACGAGTAGGCCCCGGACTGACCGGGACGGCCGAGGAGCGCCTCGACGTCGCCGCCCCGCAGCGCCTCCAGCTCGAGCAGCACCTCAGGACCCTCGCCCCGGTGCACGTACGCGACCGCACGGTCCTCGAGCTCCGGCGACGCGACGGCGAGCACCTTCAGGGCGTCGACGAGCCGAGCGCTCGGGCGGTCGCCTCCTGTCTGCCCCTCGTCACGCCGGAACAGACCCTTGACCTTCTCGAGCACCCTCTACCTCACCGTCACGTCGTCGCTGCTGGTGGGCCCGATGCTAGGGGCGGCCGCCGACACGGCGCGCTGCCCTCGCACGGGCGGCGGGTGCCACGTCGCAGCACGGCACGACCGTGACTGGCGGGAAGGGAGTGGTGGGTGGGCCCGGAGGGACTCGAACCCCCGACATCCACGGTGTAAGCGTGGCGCTCTAACCAGCTGAGCTACAGGCCCTGGAACGGCGGAGCACAGCCTACCGGGTCGGCACCCCGCCACCTGCCACGACCGCCCGGCTCCCAGGGCTCAGAGCTGTTCCAGCGCCCGTCGGTAACCGTCGAGGTCACGACGCTGCCCGCGCGGGTTCACGACCGACCACCGCACGATCCCGTCGGCGTCGAGCAGGAACGAGCCGCGCAGCGCGAGGCCGTTGTCCTCGTCGAGGACGCCGTAGGCCCGCGCGACGTCCCCGTGCGGCCAGAAGTCGGAGAGCAGGTCGAACTCGAAGCCCTCCTGCGCGGTCCACGCCTTCTGCGCGAACACCGAGTCGCACGAGATGCCGAGCAGCGTGACGCCGGCCGCCTCGAACTCCTCGAGGTTGTCGCGCAGCTCGCACAGCTCGCCCGTGCAGATCCCCGAGAACGCGAAGGGGTAGAACACGAGGAGCACCGGCCCACCCTGCAGGTCCGCGAGGTGGACGGGCGTGCCGTGGGTGTCCGGCAGCGTGAAGTCGGGCGCCGGGTCGCCCGGACCGGGCGGCGTGGTGCGCCCGGTCGTCGCGGCGTCGTCAGCGACCGCGGCCACGGGTCCCGAGCTTCGTCGCGGACCAGTCGGGCGCGATGGCGAACGTGCTCGTCGCGTGCAGCCCGGCCGTGGTCGCGGCCTCCTGGATGTCGTTGTGGCCCACGTGGCCCGGCCGGCCGGGCTTCGGGGTGAGCACCCAGATGAGGCCGCCGTCGTCGAGCACGGTCTGGACGTCCACGAGCAGGTCGGTGAGGTCGCCGTCGTCCTGGCGGAACCACACGACCACGCCGTCCGTGACGTCGTCGTAGTCCTCGTCGACGAGCTCGCCGCCGACGAGCTCCTCGAGCTCACCGCGCAGGTCGTCGTCGACGTCGTCCGCCCAGCCGAACTCCTGGACCACGTTGCCGGGCGCGAACCCCAGTCGGTCCGCCCCGCTGGGCCCTACGGTGTCGGTCACTGTCGTGTCGTTCCTTTCCTCGTCCTGTCCGTGCGGTGGGCCGTCGCGCGCGCCCGGGCGGGCGCCCGCGCGCACGACGACCTGCCGTGTCTGGCAAAGGTAGCCCACCGCAGGGTGCGGTGCTTGGCAAGGCACCGCCCACGGACGGCCGTCGCGCGGGTCGTCGGCCGTGGCCGGGCACGGCCGGGCGGCCGCACGACGGCGGCGCGCACGCCGTCCGGCCCGTGTCGCCGAAATCACGCCCTCTTGACCACCCGATGGTGTGACTTACGCGCGCGTTGTGAACACAATGGGTAGACCACCCTGGTCTCGTGAAGAGGCGCGGTCGCCACCAGCGGCCGCGGCCGCGTGCCCGGAGTGGGCCCGAGACGGGTGTCGGCCGTGTACCGCGCGGCCGACACCCGGCATCCGACGAGATATGAGGTTGCTGGTGGCTTCGTACGACGAGACCGGACCGCTGATCAACGGTCTGCTCAGCCAGGTTCCGGACTTCGACCCCGCCGAGACCGGCGAGTGGGTCGAGGCCCTCGACGGCCTGATCGACGACCGCGGGGGCCCGCGCGCCCGCTACGTCCTGCTGAACCTGCTCAAGAGGGCCCGGGAGCGCAACGTCGCCGTCCCGACCTCCCTGACCACCCCCTACGTGAACACCATCGGTGTGCACGAGGAGCCCTACTTCCCCGGCGACGAGGCGCTGGAGCGCCGCTACCGCTCGTGGATCCGCTGGAACGCCGCCGTCATGGTGACGCGGGCGCAGCGGCCCGGCATCGGCGTCGGCGGCCACATCTCCTCCTACGCGTCGGTGGCGACGCTGTACGAGGTGGGCCTGAACCACTTCTTCCGCGGCAAGGACCACCCGGGCGGCGGCGACCAGGTCTACTTCCAGGGCCACGCCTCCCCCGGCGTGTACGCGCGCGCCTTCCTCGAGGGCCGGCTCTCCGCGGACCAGCTCGACGGGTTCCGCCAGGAGAAGTCGCACCCGGGCGGCGGCCTGCCGTCGTACCCGCACCCGCGGCTCATGCCCGACTTCTGGGAGTACCCGACCGTCTCCATGGGTCTCGGCCCGGCGAGCGCGATCTACCAGGCGTGGACGGACAAGTACCTGCACAACCGCGGCATCCGTGACACGGAGCAGCAGGACGTGTGGGCGTTCCTCGGCGACGGCGAGATGGACGAGCCCGAGTCGCGCGGCATGCTCCAGCTCGCGGCGCAGCAGCAGCTCGACAACCTGACCTTCGTCGTGAACTGCAACCTGCAGCGCCTCGACGGCCCGGTGCGCGGCAACGGCAAGATCATCCAGGAGCTCGAGGCGCAGTTCCGCGGTGCGGGCTGGAACGTCATCAAGGTCATCTGGGGCCGTGAGTGGGACGTCCTGCTCAACGCGGACAAGGACCGCGCCCTGGTCAACCTCATGAACGTCACGCCCGACGGCGACTACCAGACGTACCGTGCGGAGTCCGGCGCGTTCATCCGCGAGCACTTCTTCGGCCGCGACCCGCGGACGAAGGCGCTCGTCGAGAACATGACCGACGACGACATCTGGAACCTCAAGCGCGGCGGCCACGACTACCGCAAGATCTACGCGGCCTACGCGGCGGCGCGCGCCCACACGGGCCAGCCGACCGTGATCCTCGCGCACACGGTCAAGGGCTACGCGCTCGGGCCGTCGTTCGCGGGCCGCAACGCGACGCACCAGATGAAGAAGGTCGGCCTGGCCGACCTCAAGGCGCTGCGCGACTCCCTGCGGATCCCGATCACGGACGAGGAGCTCGACGCCAACCCGTACGAGCCCCCGTACTACCACCCGGGCCCCGACGCGCCGGAGATCCAGTACCTGCTGAACCGTCGCCAGCAGCTCGGCGGGTTCGTGCCCGAGCGCCGCTCGTCGCCGAAGCCGATCACCCTGCCCGGCGACAAGTCCTACGAGATCCTCAAGAAGGGCTCGGGCCAGCAGGAGATCGCCACGACGATGGCGTTCGTCCGGCTGCTCAAGGACCTCATCAAGGACAAGGAGTTCGGCAAGCGCGTCGTGCCGATCATTCCCGACGAGGCCCGCACGTTCGGCCTGGACTCGATCTTCCCGTCGGCGAAGATCTTCAACACCCAGGGCCAGCACTACCTCGCCGTGGACCGTGAGCTCATGCTGAGCTACAAGGAGTCCGAGGCCGGGCAGATCATGCACACCGGCATCAACGAGGCGGGCTCCGCGGCCGCCTTCCAGTCGGTCGGCACGTCCTACGCCACGCAGGGCGAGATCATGGTGCCGTTCTACATCTTCTACTCGATGTTCGGCTTCCAGCGCACCGGCGACCAGTTCTGGGCGGCGGGCGACCAGCTCACGCGCGGCTTCATCATCGGCGCGACCGCGGGCCGCACCACGCTCACGGGCGAGGGCCTGCAGCACGCCGACGGCCACTCGCCGCTCCTCGCGGGCACGAACACCGCGATCGTCCAGTACGACCCGGCGTTCGGCTACGAGATCCGGCACATCGTGCGCGACGGCATCGAGCGCATGTTCGGTCCCGGCGAGCACGGCGTGGGCGCGGACGGCCGCGACCAGAACGTCATGTACTACCTCACGGTGTACAACGAGCCGATGGTCCAGCCGGCCGAGCCGGAGGACGTGGACGTCGAGGGCATCCTCAAGGGCATCCACCGCATCTCCGTGGGCGAGGGCGACGGGCCGCGCGCCCAGATCCTCGCGTCGGGCGTCGGCGTGCCGTGGGCGCTCGAGGCGCAGCAGCTCCTGCGGGAGGACTGGGGCGTCGCGGCGGACGTGTGGAGCGTGACGAGCTGGAACGAGCTGCGGCGCGACGCGCTCGCCGCCGACCAGGCCGCGTTCCTCGACCCGGCCGCCCCGGCGCGCGTCCCGTTCGTCACGGAGAAGCTCTCCGGCGCCGAGGGGCCGTTCGTCGCGACGAGCGACTACGACCACCTGGTCCCCGACCAGATCCGCAAGTGGGTCCCGGGCGACTACGAGGTGCTCGGCGCCGACGGCTTCGGGTTCTCGGACACGCGCGCGGCGGCCCGCCGGCACTTCAAGATCGACGGCCCGTCCGTCGTCGTGCGCACGCTCCAGGCGCTCGCCAAGCAGGGCAAGGTCCCCGCGGACGCGTCGGCCCGCGCGATCGAGAAGTACCGCCTGATGGACGTCACCGCCGGCACGTCCGGCAACGCGGGCGGCGAGGCCTGACGGCCACCGCCTGAGACGACGACGGCCGGTCACCCCGCGGGGTGGCCGGCCGTCGTCGTCTCCGGAAGGTGCCGGACGCCGTGGGTCAGGTCCCGGCGCGGTGCTGCTCGGCCTGCGCGACGGCGCGCTCGAGGTCCGCGCGCAGCGGCGCGACGCCCCGGGGGTCGCCGTACTCGACGAGCGACTCGAGGTGGTGGCGGGCGTCGAGGGGACGGTCGGCCTCGATGGCGGCGAGGACGAGCTGCCGCCCGACCTCGGCCTCGTGCTCGCGGGCGCGCCAGTGGCCGACGCCGAGGCCCAGCGCCTCGACCGGCAGTCCCGCCGTGCGCAGCACCTCCATGGACTGCGCGAGCGCGTGCCCCGAGGGGTCGCGCTCCGCGGCCGTCGCGAAGCGGCGCAGGGCCGCCTCCGGGTCGTCGTCGAGGGAGAGACGGCCGAGCTCCACGAGCGGGTACCACCCGCGGGGGTGCCCGGCGAGCTCCTCGGCGAGCGCCCAGACCGCGAGGTCGGCGGCACGCTGCTTCTCCGTCTCGTCCGCCGGGGCGGCGAGCGGGTCGTCCGTGGTCGGTCCCTCCGCGGCGCGACGGCGGACCAGCTCCGCGAGCGCGCGGAAGGCCCGCTCGTCGTTCGGGTCGTCGACGAGCATCGCCCGCAGCGCGTCCTCGTGGACCGTGTCGCCACGCTTCTCCCCGGACCGTGGGCGGCGCGTGCCGACGGTCGACGCGGACGTCGGCCGACGCATGAGCTGTCGAAGTCGGGGCATGAGTGCCATTCCCCGACCCTAGCGGGTCGTCCGGGTGCTCACCCAGCGACCCGGTCCCCCGGCGACCCGGCCGCCGCCACGGCGCGCGCTTTGTGGACTGTCCACAACCCCGGCCGTATGCTCGGCGCGTGACGGCCACCCCCAGGACCCCGGCGACCGCGCCGACCCCGACGAGCCCGGCCGGCAACGCGGACAACCTCCAGCGCCTGCGCGACGGCAGCGGCCTGCTCATGTCCGCCGCGCTGCGCCGGCTCGACGACGAGATCCGCTGGTACCGCGAGCTCCCGGCCGAGGACCGCTCCTACGTGGGTCTCGTCGCGCAGTCCGGTATCACGGCGTTCGTCACCTGGTACGCGGACCCGCAGGCCCCGCCGCACGGCGTGAGCGACATCTTCGCCGCGGCCCCGCCCGAGCTCACGCGCTCGATCTCGCTCCAGAACACTCTCCAGCTCGTCCGCATCGTCGTCGAGGTCGTCGAGGCGTACTCGGACCAGCTCGCGGCGCCGGGCGGCGAGCGCGACCTGCGCGAGGCCGTGCTGCGCTACTCCCGGGAGGTGGCGTTCTCCGCGGCGGAGGTCTACGCCCGCGCCGCGGAGGTCCGCGGCGCGTGGGACGCGCGCCTGGAGGCCCTCGTCGTGGACGCGCTCATCCGCGGCGACGGCGACGACTCCCTGCGGTCGCGCGTCTCGGCGCTCGGCTGGGGCGGCCACGGCTCGACCCTCGTCATGGCGGGCACGATCGCCGCGACGCTCGACGAGGTCCGGACGGCGGAGCTGCGCCGCGCGACGCGCCGCGCGGCGGGCGACGCGCTCGTGGGCATCCACGGCGACCGGCTCGTCCTCGTGCTCGGCGGCGAGGGCGACCTCCAGGCCGCCGCCGCGTCGCTCCTGCCCCGCTTCGGGCCCGGCCCGGTCGTCATCGGGCCGACCGTCCCCGGGCTGGAGGAGGCCGCGCGCTCGGCGCAGGCCGCGCTCGCGGGGCTGCGGGCCGCGCCCGCCTGGCCGCAGGCCCCGCGCCCGGTGCTCGCCGACGACCTGCTCCCGGAGCGCGTCCTCACCGGCGACACCACGGCGCGACGCACGCTCGTCGCCCAGGCCTACCGCCCGCTCGCCGAGGCGACGGGCTCGGTGCTCGAGACGCTGTCCGCCTACCTCGGCACGGGCCGGTCGCTCGAGGCGGCGGCCCGGTCCCTGTACGTCCACCCCAACACCGTGCGCTACCGCCTGCGCAAGGTCTCGGAGATCACCGGGTGGGACCCGCTCGACGCCCGCGAGTCGTTCGTGCTGCAGGTCGCGCTCGCGCTCGGGCAGCTCTCGACGGTCCGCTGAGGAGCCGGGCGCGCCCGACGTCCCGCGGGCTCCCCGCCCGCGGCGCCTTGTAGGTTCAGCACAACCACCCTCCGCAAGGTTGGTGCGCGTCGTGACGTGGCGCACGGCCCTCGCGTTGGCACAGTTGACGGGTGCTCGCCGTCTTGTGCCCTGGACAGGGCTCCCAGTCCCCCGGAATGCTCGCCCCCTGGCTCGAGCTGCCCGGCGTCGCCGACCAGGTCTCCGCGTTCGGCGAGGCCGCGGGCCTCGACCTGCGCGCGCACGGGACGGAGTCGGACGCCGACACGATCCGTGACACGGCCGTCGCGCAGCCGCTCATCGTCGCGTCGTCGCTCGTCGCGCTCCGCGTGATCCTCGACGGGCGCGACACCGCCGACGTCGTCGACGTGACCGCCGGGCACTCGGTCGGCGAGCTCGCCGCCGCGGCCGTCGCGGGGGCGCTGACGGACACCGGCGCCGTCGGGCTCGTCGCCCACCGCGCGCGCGCCATGGCCGCGGCCGCCGCCGCGACCCCCACCGGCATGAGCGCCGTCGTCGGGGGCGACCCGGAGGAGGTCCTCGCCGCGATCGAGGCGGCCCACCTGTGGCCCGCGAACGTCAACGGCGGCGGGCAGGTCGTCGCCGCCGGCGCCCTCGACCACCTCGCCGCCCTCGCGGAGAACCCGCCCGCGAAGGCGCGCGTCATCCCGCTCCAGGTCGCGGGCGCCTTCCACACGCCCTTCATGCAGCCGGCGCTCGAGGAGTTCGAGCCGGTCGCCGCGTCGTGGGACGTCGCCGACCCGCGCCTGCCGCTCCTGTCCAACGCCGACGGCGAGTCCTACGGGACCATCGACATCGAGGGCAGCACGTACGGCAAGGCGCGCGACGTCGTCCGCCGCCTCACCGCGCAGATCGCGGCGCCTGTGCGCTGGGACCTGTGCCAGGAGACCCTCGCGGAGCTCGGCGTCACCGCGCTGCTCGAGCTCGCGCCCGGGGGCGTCCTCACGGGTCTCGCCCGCCGGTCGCTCAAGGGCGTCGAGGCCGTGGCCGTGAAGTCGCCGGATGACGTCGAGGCCGCCCGCGACCTCGTCGCCCGGCACTCGGTGGCGGCCGGCGCGGCCCCGGGCGTCGACGCGTGAGCGGCGCGACCCTGCGCCAGGCCACGGGCCCGGCGCACTCGCGCATCCTCGCGATCGGCGGGGTGCGCGGCGAGAACGTCGTCACGAACGACGACATCGCCGGGCCCATCGACTCCTCCGACGAGTGGATCCGGCAGCGCACCGGGATCGTCACGCGGCGTCGTGCCGGCGCCGACGTCGACGTCCTGGACCTGTCCGAGGCCGCGGCGCGCGACGCCCTCGCCCGGGCGGGCCTCCAGGGCGCCGACGTCGACGCGGTGATCGTCTCCACGGTCACGTACTTCCACCAGACCCCCGCCGCCGCGGCGGTGCTCGCCGAGCGCCTCGGCGCGACGCCCGCCGCCGCGTTCGACGTCTCCGCCGCGTGCGCGGGCTACGCCTACGCCATCGCGCAGGCCGACGCCCTCGTGCGCGCCGGCATCGCGACGCACGTGCTCGTGGTCGGCGCGGAGAAGATGAGCGACTTCATCGACCCGACCGACCGCTCGATCTCGTTCCTCCTGGGCGACGGCGCCGGCGCCGCGATCGTCGGACCGTCCGACACCCCGGGCATCGGCCCGACGGTGTGGGGCTCCGACGGCGGCAAGGCGCAGGCGATCCGCCAGACGCACGCATGGTCGGACCTGCGCGAGGACCCCTCGCTCGGGTGGCCCACGCTGCGCCAGGACGGTCAGAGCGTGTTCAAGTGGGCCGCGTTCCAGATGGCCCCCGTCGCCGCCAAGGCGATGGCCGAGGCCGGGGTCGCCCCGGCCGACATCGGCGCGTTCGTGCCGCACCAGGCGAACATGCGGATCATCGACCAGATGATCAAGCAGCTCGAGCTCCCCGCGTCCGTCGCGGTCGCCCGGGACATCGCGGAGACCGGCAACACGTCGGCCGCCTCGATCCCCCTCGCGACCCGGCGCCTGCTCGACGAGGGGCAGGTCCGCTCCGGCGACCTCGCCCTCCAGATCGGGTTCGGCGCCGGGCTCGTCTACGCGGCGCAGGTGGTCGTGCTGCCGTAGGGGAGAATCACCCTGGACGGACGGCCGCCCTCCCCGCGGGGAGGACCCACGCCGTCGGCGGACCCGTCCGTCGCGCGCACCGTCTGACGAAGTACCGCCCGGCACACCCACCGGGCACCGCCACCGGGACCGGTCGCCGCCGGCCCCACGACAAGGAGAAACCATGGCCTACACCGAGCAGGAAGTCCTCGCCGGCCTCGCGGAGATCGTCGCCGAGGAGACGGGTCTGCCGACCGACGCCGTCGCGCTCGAGAAGTCCTTCACCGACGACCTCGACATCGACTCGCTGTCGATGATGACGATCGTCACCCACGCCGAGGACAAGTTCGGGGTCCGCATCCCGGACGACGAGGTCAAGAACCTCACGACGGTCGGCGACGCCGTGTCCTTCATCACGGGCGCCCAGGCCTGAGCACGCCCCGCCTGCCTCGCAGGCCTGCGGGCGGGCCGGCGTCACCCA
Source organism: Cellulosimicrobium sp. XJ-DQ-B-000 (assembly GCF_031119065.1). Taxonomy (NCBI): domain Bacteria; kingdom Bacillati; phylum Actinomycetota; class Actinomycetes; order Micrococcales; family Promicromonosporaceae; genus Cellulosimicrobium; species Cellulosimicrobium sp. XJ-DQ-B-000. The sequence continues at coordinate 276,511 of NZ_JAVHYN010000003.1, read as the reverse complement.
CGCCGGCCCGCCCGTCCTCCCGCCCCCGCCGCAACCCCCGAGGAGCACCATGTCTGCCGCTACTGAAGTCGTCGTCACCGGCCTCGGCGCCACCACGCCGCTCGGCGGCGACGTGCCCTCCACCTGGGCCGCGGCACTGGCCGGCGAGTCCGGCGCGCGCACGCTCGAGAACGACTGGGCGGAGCGCTACGAGATCCCGGTGACGTTCGCCGCGACGATCAAGGTCGACCCGGCCGAGGTCCTCGCGCGCCCCGAGATCAAGCGCATGGACCCCTCCACGCAGTACGCGATCATCGCCGCGCGCGAGGCGTGGGCGGACGCGGGCAGCCCCGAGGTCGACGGCGACCGGCTCGGCACGGTCGTGTCGTCCGGCATCGGCGGCATCTGGACCACGCTCGACGGCTGGGACACGCTGCGGGAGCGCGGCGCGCGCCGCATGCTGCCCATGACCGTGCCCATGCTCATGCCGAACTCCCCCACCGCGTACGTCTCGCTCGAGCTCGGCGCTCGGGCGGGCGCCCACGCTCTCGTCTCCGCGTGCGCGTCCGGCGCCGAGGCGATCGGCTACGGCGTCGACATGATCCGCGCGGGCCGCGCGGACGTCGTCGTCGCCGGCGGCACCGAGGCCACGATCCACCCCATGCCGATGGCGGCCTTCGCCGCCTCGCGCACGCTCTCGCTGCGCAACGACGACCCCCAGGGCGCGTCGCGCCCGTACGACGTCGACCGCGACGGCTTCGTCATCGGCGAGGGCTCGGGCGTCGTCGTCCTCGAGAGCGCCGAGCACGCCGCGGCCCGCGGTGCCCGCGTCTACGCGCGGCTCGCCGGCGTCGGGCTGTCCTCCGACGCCTACCACATCACCTCTCCCGACCCGGAGGGTCGGGGCCAGGTCGCGGCGATGCGCCGTGCGCTCGAGGAGGCCGGTGTCACCGGGCGGGACGTCGTGCACGTCAACGCGCACGCGACCTCGACCAAGGTCGGCGACCTCACCGAGACCCGCTCCATCCGCTCGCTCCTGGGCGACGACGCCGACCACGTGCTGCTCTCGGCCACCAAGTCGATGACCGGACACCTCCTCGGCGGTGCCGGCGCGCTCGAGTCGATCTTCACGATCAAGGCCGTCGCGGAGCGCCTCGCTCCCCCGACGATCAACGTCGCGAACCCCGACCCGGAGCTCCAGGTGCCGCTCGTGCGCGACACGCCCGCACCGCTGCCGAGCGGCGACGTCGTCGCGATCAACAACTCGTTCGGCTTCGGGGGCCACAACGTCGCCCTCGCCGTGGCCAGCGTCTGACCACACACCACGACGACGCGAAGGGCGCCTCCCCGATCTCGGGGAGGCGCCCTTCGTGGTCCTCGCGGACGAGCGCGCGTGAGCCGTCTCGGCGGAGCGGCGTTGTTGAGAGTCAGCCGACGCGGTGCAGCCAGCGCACCGGAGCGCCCGCTCCGGCGTAGCGGAACGGCTCGAGCTCGTCGTCCCAGGCCTTGCCGAGCGCGAGGTGGAGGGCGTCGCGCATCGCCCAGGGCTCGCTCACCTGCTCGAGCGCGGCCCGGATCCGGTCCTCGGGCACGACGATGTTCCCGTGCACGTCCGTCTGGGCATAGAAGATGCCGAGGTCGGGCGTGTGGGACCAGCGACCGCCGTCGACCCCGTGGCTGGGCTCCTCGGTCACCTCGTACCGCAGGTGGGACCATCCGCGCAGCGCGGAGGCCAGCCTGGCGCCCGTCCCCTGCGGCCCCTGCCACGAGTACTCGGCCCGGTAGAGGCCGCGCGCGGCGGGCTGCTCGGTCCAGTCGAGCGACACGCGCACGCCGAGGACGTTGCCCGCGGCCCACTCCATGTGCGGGCACAGAGCACGCGGTGCTGAGTGCACGTAAAGAACACCGCGGGTGATGGCACCGGCCATGTCTGCCTCCCTAGGTCGAGGTTTCGTCTTCCCCAACGTCCTCACCCAGGGCGGGTCCACAGCGCTCGCGCCGATGTCGCGGCGTGTCTCGTGCTCATCTTGCACGACATCCCGCGTGCGCGCGAGAGATCGGGCGGGCGTGCCCGGGACCGACCGGGCACACCCGTGTCAGAGGTGCTCGCGCAGCTCGCGCATCGCCTTCTTGCGCACGGAGCGGTCGAGCCGGTCCAGGTAGAGCATGCCGTCGAGGTGGTCGCACTCGTGCTGGAGGCACCGGGCCATGAGCTCGGTCCCCTCGACCACGACCTCGTTGCCGTCGAGGTCGGTGCCGACCACGCGCGCGTACCAGGCGCGGCGCGTCGGGTACCAGAGGTCGGGGACGGAGAGGCAGCCCTCGTCGCCGTCCTGGTAGTCGTCGGACAGCTCGACGATGCGCGGGTTGAGCACGTACCCGATCTCGTCGTCGATGTTCCACGAGAACGCCCGGAGGTTGACGCCGATCTGGTTGGCGGCAAGCCCCGCGCGCCCCTCGTGGTCGACCGTCTCGACGAGGTCGGCGACGAGAGAGCGCACCCGGTCGTCGATGGTGGTGATCTCGTCGCAGGGGGTGCGGAGCACGGGGTCCGGGATGGTCCGGATCTCTCTCATCGCCATGGTCACCATTCTTCCATGCGCACGACGGCGTCCGGCCGTCGTGCCCAGCCCCGCACCAGGGCGCACGTCACATCCGCGCGTACCGCGCCCGCGCGAACGAGTAGAGCCCGTAGGCCGCGAAGCCCAGCCCGACGGCGAGGAGGAGCGCGACCCCGAACGGCTGCGCCGCGAGCGTGGCGAACGCGCTGTCGAGGCCGCCCGCCTGCTGCGGGTCGTGCTGGACGGCGGCCACGACGAACAGCACGCCCAGCACGCCGAGCGCGACGCCCTTGGCGATATACCCCACCCGCCCGAGCGTCACCACGGCGCGGCCCAGGTGCCCGCTGGTCCCGCCCTGGAGGTCCTCGAGGAACTTCTTCCGCCACCCCTTGACGACGTGGTAGACGCCGCCGGCGACGATGCCCACCCCGACCGCGCCGACCAGCAGCACGCCGCCGGGCTTCTCCATGAGGGTCGCGGTCACGCTCTCCTCCTGGCCGGAGCCGCCTGCGGACCCGGTCACGACCTGGAGGGCGATCACCCCGAGCGCCAGGTAGAGGACGGCCTTGCCCGCGGCCTTGAGCCGGTCGGACGTCTCGGCCGCGCCGCTCAGCGCGACGGTGACCTGCCACAGGGCGAGCGCCGCGAACGCCACGACGGCGAACCACAGCAGCGCGGTGCCGCCCGGCGTCTGCGCGATGGCCGTGAGCGCACCGGTCTGGTCGGCCTGCTCGCTCGAGGCCGAGCCCGTCGCCACCTGCACGGCGAGGACGCCGACGACGAGGTGGAGCAGGCCGCTCACCGCGTAGCCCCCGCGGGCCAGGAGCTCCAGGGTCTTGCTGCCGCGTGCGCCGCGTGATGCCGCCTTGCCGGTCGAGCTCAAGCTCGGTGCCACAGGACCTCCTCGGTCGTCGGGACGCCGCCCCCACCGCGTCGCCGGGTTCTCCGGCCCGCACACGGTGCCAGAACTGCGCACTCCGCGCACGCCGGACGGCGTTGCCAGGCGGCGTTGGTCACGATTCGGTAACGTGCCGCGGATGCCCCCGCAGAACCCTCGCCTCGCCGTGCTCGACGGACTCCGGTTCGCGGCAGCAGCTGCGGTGCTCGTCTACCACTTCGTCGCCGTCAACCACCACGCGTGGGGCGCGCGCACGAGCGCCTCGCTCCCCGGCGCCCAGGCGGTCACCGCCTACGGGTCCTTCGGGGTCCAGCTCTTCTTCGTCGTCAGCGGCTTCGTCATCCTCATGACGGCGTGGGGCCGCGACGTGCGCGGCTTCGTCGCGTCGCGCGCCGGGCGGCTCTTCCCCGCGTACTGGGCCTCGGTGCTGCTCACGGTGGTCCTGCTGGTGCTCGTCGTCCCCGGCCGGCGTGACGTCGACCTGCCGCAGGCGGCGGCCAACCTCACCATGGTCCAGCGCGCGTTCGGGATCCCCGACCTCGAGGCCGTCTACTGGACGCTCTGGTCCGAGCTGCGGTTCTACGTCCTCGTCGGCGTGCTCGTCGCCGTCGGCCTCACCCGGGCGCGGGTCCTCGCGTTCGTCGTGCTGTGGCCCGTCGTCGGCGCGATCGCGACCCAGACCGGCTCCGAGCTGGCCGCGACGGTGCTCGTCGCCCCCGACGCCCCGCTCTTCGCGGGCGGCATGGTGCTCTATCTGCTGACCCGCGAGCGCCGCTCCCCCGTCCTCTGGCTCGCGCTCGCGCTGAACGTGCTCCTCGGGGCGGCGCTCTCCGGGCAGATCCAGTCCGGCCGCATCGAGAACAGCACCGACGTCGTCGTCTCCCCCACCGCGTGGTGGGTCGCGATCGTCGTGTGCTTCGCGCTCGTCGCCGTCGCGACCCTCACCCCGCTCGCTCGCGTCTCCTGGGGCTGGCTCACCGCTCTCGGCGCCCTCACGTACCCGCTCTACCTCGTGCACTCGTCCTGGGGGCGATGGGTCATCGAGTCCGTGCACCCGTACCTCTCGCGCGCCGCGACCCTCGCGGTGGCAGTCGCGGTGTGCCTCGCCCTCGCCTGGGTGATCCACCGCGCCGTCGAACGGCCGCTCGGGCCCCGGCTGCGCCACGCCCTCGACCGCGACCTGCGACGCGACCTCGACCGCCCGACCCGGGCCGCCGCGTCCCGGGGCGCTCAGGACGAGGCGCTCGCCGCGAGGTAGTCGCGCAGCACCACCGCCTGGTTGTGCTGCTCGTCCCTCGCCCCGTACACCAGCGTCACCACGGGGTGCTGCCCGACGACGTCCCGCAGCTCCGCGACCGCGTCGCCCTGGGCGTCGAGCTCGGCGCGGTACCGCTCGGCGAACTCGTCGAACAGCCGCTCCTCGTGGTGGAACCAGCGCCGCAGGTCCGTCGACGGCGCCACGTCCCGGAGCCACAGGTCGACGTGCGCCGCCTCCTTGCTCACGCCGCGCGGCCACAGGCGGTCGACGAGCACGCGGAACCCGTCCTGTTCCTCGGCCGGCTCGTACACGCGCTTGGTCCGCACCGTCATGAGGCCATGACACCGCGCGGACGCTCGCGCCGCACGCGCGACGCGGAAGGGTGCCCCGTGCAGGACTTGAACCCGCGACCGAGAGATTATGAGTCTCCTGCTCTGACCAGCTGAGCTAACGGGGCGCGCGGGCGAGCATACCGCCCGTGCGGCAGGCGGTCGGAGAGCCGCTACGGTGGGGACGTGTCCTGGTTCCGCCGTCCCGCGCTGCCCGACCCTGTCCGTCGTGCGCTCGACCTCCCGGCCACCGATCGTGTCCTCGCGTCGGCGGAGCTCGCCGACGGGTCGTGGGCCGTCGCGACGCGGGCCGGGCTCCTCACGAGCGACGCCGGCGGGACGACCGTCGTCCGGCACCTCTGGTCGGACGTCGACCGGGCGGGGTACGACCCGGAGAGCGCGACGATCACCGTCTCGTGGGTCGACGGCGCTCCTCCCCTGGCCCTGCGCCTCGCCGACCCGCGCCGTACGTCGCTCGCGCAGACGCTGCGCGAGCGCGTGCAGTCGTCGGTCGTGCTCTCGGAGACCGTGACGTTCGCCGCAGGGCTCACCGCGCGCGTCGCCGTGCGGCGGGACGCAGACGGCGAGCTCTTCTCGCAGGTCGTCGCCGACCCCGGGCTGGACCTGACGGACCCGGAGGTCGAGGCACGGGTCGACGCGGCCGAGGGTCGGGTCCGGTCGGCGTCCGGACTACCCCTCTGAGCCTGCTAGAGTTTTCCCCGGTCGCTGCGGTGCAAACCCCGACGGCCATGGTCGATCCCGCGTAGCTCAGCTGGCAGAGCATCCGACTGTTAATCGGACGGTCGTAGGTTCAAGTCCTACCGCGGGAGCCATCGCCCCCATCCGGATCCCCGGGTGGGGGTTTTCTTTTCCTCGAGCGACCCAGACGCACTCATCGCACCCGTCCGCTTGCTCGTGTCCGTGTCTCCGGAGGTCGGGTCGCTGTCCGGTCGGCGGACCGGGGGCGGCGAACCTTCGCGGTGGTGGCCGGTTGAGGATCGTTACGCTCACGTCCATGCATCTGCCGTCAGCGCTCGACTCGCTCCGCGCCGGGCTCGAGTCCAAGGCCGTGGAAGCGCGTGGTGCCGCGAGGAGCCGCTGGCGGCGCCTGCAAGGGCGCCACGGTGCGTTCGCGCACGGAGAGGTCAGTGCGCGGGCGACGCGCCTCACCGAGCTCTGGGAGCGCAGGTGGCCCGGTGTCGAGCCGCTCGCGCACGTGCTGCGAGTCGAGCACCCCGACAGGTGGGTCCGGTTCCACAGTCTCCCCAAGTCGAAGCGATGCGCCGAGAACGCGACCGACGACGAGGAGATCGTGCGGCGGCACCGCACGATCCTGCACGAGCTGCTCGGCTCTGCCGACTCCCGCGCCTTCCACGGCGTGTACGTCGTCGGTGTCGACTGGGACTGGCGGGACCTGGCTGCGGGCTGGACGAAGCGCCGTCTGCCCGGAGCGTGGCCCTGGCGGAGCAGCACCCCGGACGGCGACGACGCCCCTCAGTACTTCTGGGCGGTGTCGGATCGGTCCCCGCAGGAGATCGACGCGCTCCTGCTCGGGGCAGCGGACGACCAGTGCCACATCGTCATCGGCGCGCACGACCTCTCGTGGCTCTACTGCCCGTACGACGGGGGCGCCGACGTCCTGCTCCCGACCGAGGCCGAACGCGACACCCTGCGGGAGCGCCATACCGACTGGCTCTCGCCGCACCCGGGCGGGCTCTGAGCCGCACCCGGCATCGGCTGCGCCGCGGCCCTCGCCGGTCGAGCGGTGGGGGTCAGGCGATCTCGCCCTCGCGCAGCGTGCGGCGCTCGGCCTCGACGGCGAGGAGGGCGGCGAACGCCTCCTGGTACGCGGCGAGGTCGACCGACGGGTCGAGCCGCTGGAGCCGGCTCTTCGCGTCGGCGACGCGGCGCGTGAGACCCAGGTCGACGAGGCCGCGCACGACGCCTGCGACGTAGCCGCCGACGACGTTCTCCCGGTCCTCGGGCAGGGGCGCGACGGCGAGCTCGGTCACGAGGCCGCGCACGGGCTCGGCGGCCTGCTCGACGACCGCCTCGACCCAGTGCCCGGCGCCGAGCGACCTGCCCTCGCGCACGCCGCCCGCGGCGCGGATCGCGGCGTGGACGGCGCGCCACGCGGGGACGGCGAACGCGTCCTCGCCGAGGTCGTCGAACATCGGCGGCACGTGCTGGGGGTACTGGAGGACGGCCGCGAGCGCGAGACGCTCCCGGCGCGCGACGGGGTCGCGCGGGTCGGGCGGAGGCAGCGCGGGGACCTCGGGCTCGGGCGGCCGGGCCTCGGCGCCGGGGCGGGCGTCGTCGGGCCGGGCGGTCCGCACGGGCCCGGGCGCGCTGCCGCGCTTGGCGGCCGCGGCGACCTCGCGCCGGACGCGCTCCGCGTCGGTGCCGATCCAGCCGGCGAGCATGCGCGCGTACTCGGGCCGCAGCGCGGTGTCGCGGATGCCGGCGACGACGGGAGCGGCCGCGCGCAGGGCGCCGACGCGCCCCTCGGCCGTGTCGAGGTCGAACGAGGCGAGCGTCGTGCGGATGACGAACTCGAAGAGCGGCTGGCGGCCGTCGACGAGCGCGCGCACCGCGTCCGGCCCGCGCGCCATGCGCAGCTCGCAGGGGTCCATGCCGCTCGGCTCGACCGCCACGAACGTCTGGGCGTAGAAGCGCTGGTCCTCGCCGAACGCCCGCACGGCGGCCTTCTGGCCCGCGGCGTCGCCGTCGAACGTGAAGACGACCTCTCCCCCGACGGACGCGCCCGACGCGAGCTGCATGCCGCCGCCCGCGGTCGTGTCGCCGAGGAGGCGCCGCACGATGCGCGCGTGGTCCGAGCCGAACGCGGTGCCGCACGTCGCGACGGCGGTCGTCACGCCGGACAGGTGCGCGGCCATGACGTCCGTGTACCCCTCGACGACGACGACGCGCTTCTGCTTCGCGATCTCGCGCTTGGCGAGGTCGATGCCGTAGAGCACGTGCGACTTCTTGTAGAGCGTGGTCTCGGGCGTGTTGAGGTACTTGGGGCCCTGGTCCTCGTCGTAGAGGCGGCGCGCGCCGAACCCGATGATCTCGCCCGTCACGTCGCGGATCGGCCACATGAGCCGGCCGCGGAACCGGTCGTAGATGCCGCGCTGCCCCTGGCTCATGAGGCCGGAGGCGACCAGCTCCGCCTGCGTGAAGCCGCGGCCCTGGAGGTGGCGCTGGAGGTTGTCCCAGCCGGTCGGCGCGTACCCGACGCCGAAGTGCTCGGCGTCGGCCCGCTCGAAGCTGCGCTCGGCGAGGAACGCGCGCGCGGCCTGGGCGCCCGGGGCGAAGAGCTGCTCGGAGAAGTACTGGGCGGCGACACGGTGCGCCTCGAGCAGCCGCTGGCGACGGCCGGGCTCCTCGCGGGGGCGCTGCGGGCCGCCGGAGTCCTCATAGCGGAGCTGGATGCCGATGCGGTCCGCGAGGTACTCGACGGCCTCGACGAAGGTCAGACCGTCGATCTTCTGGACGAACGAGATGACGTCGCCGCCCTCGCCGCAGCCGAAGCAGTGCCAGCGCCCGACGCCGGGGCGCACGTGGAACGACGGCGAGCGCTCGTCGTGGAACGGGCACAGGCCCTTGAGCGAGCCGACGCCTGCGGTCTTGAGCGTGACGTGCGCGGAGACGATCTCGTCGATCCGCGCGCGGTCGCGGACGGCTTCCACGTCCTCGCGTCGAATCAGGCCTGCCACGAGGCGAGTCTATGCGCCCCGGGCCGGCCCGGCGGGTGCCCCGGTGGCGGCGTCCGTCACCCCGGCGCCGGTCCCCGCCGCCGCCCCCACGAGGGCCGCGCGCGACGCCGCGCAGCGGCGCGCGTACGCACCCGGGGTGACGCCCGTCGCGCGCGCGAAGTCCGCCCCGAGGTGGGCCTGGTCGTAGTAGCCGACGGCGGTCGCGAGCGCCGCGAGGTCCTGGCCCGGGTCCGCCGCCAGGAGGTCCGCGGCGAGGTGCACGCGGTGCCGCTGGAGCACCCACTTGGGGCTCACGCCGACGGACGCGGCGAACAGCCGCTGCAGCGAGCGCGCGGACGTGCCGACGACGTCCGCGAGGTCCCCCACGCCCGCCCCCGGCCCGAGCTCGCCGCCGACGAGCGCCGCGAACGCCTGCGCGACCCGGTCGAGGTCGCGCCTCGCGCGTGCGGTGCGGACCCGCTCGGCCCGGGCGCGCAGCAGGGGCTCGACCGTCCGCGCGGCCTCCTCGTCGCGGCCGGTGACCGCCAGGGCGAGCGCGGCGGCGCCGGTGCGCTCCGCCGTCGGGCCGAGCAGCGCCGCGGCCGGGACCTGGACGCCCGGACGCACGGCGTCCGGGTGGCCGAGCAGCACCCGGAAGGCGCCCGGCCGGAACTTGGTGCCGACGACGGCGCCCGACCCGGTCAGGGTGCGCTCGAACAGCCCGGGCGGGATCCCGTGCGCGACGTACCCCGACTCCTCCGCGACGACGTTCGCGACCGGGTGGGGCACGAGGACCTGGGTGAACTCCGTGCCGGGCGGCAGGTCCCACCGCACGACCCAGTGCCGCTCTACGAGGTCCGCGAGGTCGGGGGCGGGCTCGACGCGCACGAGCTCGAAGCCGCGCCGCGCGGCCGCCGGGTCGACGAGGCCGCGGACGGACGTCGTCGGGCGCCGGGGCTCCGCAGAGGCGCCGGCACCAGCGGGTTCGAACACCTGTCGCATTCCTCCAAGACTGGCACGGCCCGCCGACACGAGCATGAGGGGACGGCCCGCCCCGGGTGGGCGGGGAACCACGAGGAGGAGGACACCATGGAGATGTCGGCACTGCACCCCAACGTCACGGTGAGCGGCGCGCGCGAGGCCATCGCGTTCTACGAGGCCGCGCTCGGCGCCGAGGTGGTCGACACGATCACGGCGGGCGACGCCGTCATCCACTCCGACCTGCGGCTCGTCTCCCCGGCGGGGACCAGCACGTTCACCGTCGCGGAGGCGTTCCCGCCGGACTCGGTCGCGCCGGAGCCCGGCGCCCCGACGCACGCGTCGTTCACCGTCCCGGTCGAGGACACCGACGCCGCGTACGCGCGGGCGCTCGCGGCCGGCGCGTCGAGCCTCGCGGAGCCGTCGGACTGGTTCGAGGGGTTCCGCCAGGCGGCGGTGCGCGACCCGTTCGGGCACCGCTGGTACTTCGCGACCGTCGCGGAGTCGGTGACGGCCGAGGACGTGCAGCGCGCGAGCGACGCGTGGGTCGCCGAGCGCGGCTGACCCGGCCCGTGCGCCCGCCGGTCAGGCGGGCGGGCGCACGAGCCGCGCGTGGAGCTGCATCGCGGAGACGTCGGTGAGCGACGCGACCTGGTCGATCACCACGCGCAGGCGGGCCGCGTCGTCGGGCGCCGCCTCCCAGTCCGCCGCGAACGACGGCTCGAGCGCGACGGGCGCGCGGTCGCCCAGGACGTGCACCAGGTCGGCGATCACCTCGCGCTGGCGCTGGTAGAGCGGCTCCTGCTCGCGCGGCGCCATGACGTACGCGACCGCGACCCCCTTGAGCACGAGGATCTCGGCGACCGTCTCGTCCGGCACGACGAGCCGCGCCGCGTACCGCGTGAGCGGGCCGTTCCCGAACAGCGCGCGCGTCGCGTCCTGGGCCGCGCCCGTGAACCGGCCGATGAGCTGGCTCGTGGCGTCCTTGAGCGCGGCGAGCGCGCGGCGCGACCCGTCGAACCCGGTGACCAGGTGCCCGGTGCCCTGGAGCCGGGTGATCGCCGCGTCGAGCGCCGCCTCGTCGTACGCGGTGCCGTACCAGGAGTGGACGGCACGCACGACGCGCGCGCGCTCGTCGGGGTCGTCGAGCACGGCGAGCTCGATGCGCCCGCCGACGACGGCGTCCTCGACGTCGTGCACCGAGTACGACACGTCGTCCGCGAGGTCCATGACCTGCGCCTCGAGGCACTTCACCTGCGCGGGCGCCCCGGCGCGCAGCCAGTCGAACACCGGGCGGTCGTCCTCGTAGACGCCGAACTTGTGGGTGGGCCGGCCGTCCGCGCGCAGCGGCGCCTCCCCCGCGCCCCACGGGTACTTGACGCTCGCGTCGAGGCTCGCGCGCGTGAGGTTGAGCCCGTACGACCGGCCGTCCTCCACGACCTTGGGCTCGAGCCGCGTGAGGAGGCGCAGCGTCTGCGCGTTGCCCTCGAACCCGCCGACGTCGACCGCGAGGTCCGCGAGCGCCCGCTCGCCGTTGTGCCCGAACGGCGGGTGCCCGAGGTCGTGCGCGAGGCACGCGGTGTCGACGATGTCCGGGTCGCAGCCGAGCGCCTTGCCGATCTCGCGGCCCACCTGCGCGACCTCGAGCGTGTGCGTGAGCCGGGTGCGGACGAAGTCGTCGCTGCCCGGCCCGAGCACCTGCGTCTTGGCGCCGAGGCGGCGCAGCGCCGACGAGTGCACGATGCGCGCGCGGTCGCGCTCGAACGGCGTGCGGGCCCGGGACTTCGCGGACTCGACGAACCACCGCTCGGTGTCGGCGTCGGAGTACGACGCCGTGCCCTCCTCGCCGCGCGCCGGGCGCGGGCCGGTCCCCACGACCGCGGGGTCGAACGCCTGCTGCTCGAACGTCTGCACGGGCCCCAGCGTAACGACGCCGGTCGGCACCCGGCGGACGGCGGGCGGGCCGCCGCGGGCGTACCCTCCGGCGTATGGGTGCAGCGCGTGCGCTCGAGCTGCGGGCCGTCACCGTCGACGGCCTGGTCGAGGTCGTCCCGTACGTGGACGGTCGGTCGCTCGTGGACGTCGTCGGACGGTTCGAGTCGGCGCGCGGGTACTCCCCCGCGGGCGCGTACGGCGGGCTGGTCCCCGCGTTCTTCCGCTACGGCGACGCCGCGCACCAGTGGTACGGGCGGGGACGCGTGCCCGCGGGCGGGCGGGCGTGGGTGCTCGCGTGCGACTGCCACGAGGCGGGGTGCTGGCCGTTCGAGGTGGCGGTCGACGCCGACGCGACGACCGTCACGTGGCGCGACCTCACGCAGCCGTTCCGTCCCGAGTGGGACTACTCCGCGCTCGGGCCGTTCACGTTCGACCGCGCGCAGTACGACGACGCGGTGCGCGCGGTCGCGCACCTGTTCGGCTAGGTGTGATGTCTAGGGCAGGCGCCACACCCCGACGGCCGGGCCGTCGCCCGCGAGCCGGGCGCCGCCGTCGTGCGTCGTCAGGGTCAGCGCGCCGTGCAGCCGTTCGGGCTCCCCACGTCCCACGAGCGCGGGGTGCAGCGTGACGCCGCCCCACGACGCGCGCGCGAGCGCGACGAGGACGCGCTCCTCGGGCGTCTCCCGGAGGTAGACGAGCGCGTCGTCGGCGACGTGCACCCAGCGCAGGCCGCCGCGGCGCAGCGCGTCCGAGCCGCGGCGCACCGCGATCAGCGCCCGGTACAGGTCGAACGTCGCGCCGTCCCAGCGCCCGTGGCCCGAGTCCGCGTCGTCCCACGGCATGGTCGCGCGCGCGTGCTCCCCGTTGAGGCCCGTGAGCCCCACCTCGTCCCCCGCGAAGACGACGGGCGTCCCCGGGTAGGTGAGCAGGAGCGTCGCCGCGACCTCGACCATCTCGCGCGAGCCGACGATCGAGCGCAGCCGCGGGGTGTCGTGCGAGCCGAGCATGTTCCACTGCGACGCGGTCACGCGCCACGGCAGGACGGCGTCGAACTCGCGCATCGTCTCCACGACGGCCGGCCCGGCCCGTCGCGGCGTGCGCACGGGCAGCCCGAGGTAGGGCACGGGCGAGTGCGCGGGAGACAGCCAGGTACACGCCGGGCGCGTGAACGCCGAGTAGTTCATGTTCGCGTGCCAGCCGTCGCCCGCGAGGTCACCGGAGGCGTCGTGGAAGTGCTCGGCGACGAGGGCGGCCTCCGGGTTCACGCCCCGCATCGTCGTGCGCAGGCGCCGCGCGACGTCGAGCGTGCGGTCCTCGGCGCCGAAGCGCCCCGTCATGTTGGCGACGTCGATGCGCCACCCGTCGAGACCGAACGGCTCGCGCAGGTAGCGCCCGACGACGGACCCGGGTCCGTCGATCATGCGCGCCCCGAGCTCGGCCGAGCCGTACGACAGCTTCGGCAGCGACGCGTGCTCGAGCCAGCCCACGTACCCGGGCTCGCCGTCGGTCCAGTAGTAGAAGTCGCGCTCCGGCGCGCCGGGGTCGGCGAGCGCCCGCGCGAACCACTCGTGCCCGGCGCCCGTGTGGTTCGTCGTGAGGTCGCCCATGACGCGCAGCCCGCGCGCGTGCGCGGCGCGGATCAGCGACGCGTACGCCGCGTCGCCGCCGAGCAGCGGGTCGACGTGGTCGAACGTGCTCGCGTCGTAGCGGTGGTTGGAGCGCCCCGGGAAGACGGGCGTCGTGTAGAGCGTCGTGACGCCGAGCGCCACGACGTGGTCGAGCCGCTCCTCGACCCCGGCGAGGTCGCCCCCGTAATACTGCGTGCCGACGTCGGGCCCTGCGCCGTGCGGCTCGTCGTCCCAGGCCGCGGGGACGGCCCACTCCGGGAGCGGACGCCCGTCGGCCCCGGCCGAGCGCGCGAACCGGTCGGGGAAGACCTGGTACACGACGCCGTCGCGCATCCACGCGGGCGCGCCCTCGTGGACGGTGAGGCGGAAGTCCGCGGCGTCGGGCACGTCGCGGTCCCACACCCCGCGGCCGTTGAGCCAGCGGTAGCCGCGCTCGCCCTCGTCGAGGAAGAACCGGTACCCGGTCACCGGGTTGTGCACGAGCACCTCGGCGACGTACCAGTCCTCGTGCTCGTCCGAGCGGTCGAGGCGCGCCGGCGCGAGGCGCGGCTCGCCGTCGCGCACGGTGCGCAGCCACACGTCGCGCACGCCGGCCGACCGGGGCACGCGCACGCGGACCGGGACCGTGTCCCCGAGGGCGGGGACGCCCTCGGGGACGTACAGCGCCGAGCCGTCGTGGTGCGGGACGGTGGTGGCGACGTCGTGCACGCGGTCAGCCCTTCACGGAGCCGGCCGTGAGGCCGCCCACGATGTACTTCTGCAGGTAGAGGAACAGGGCGAGCACGGGCAGCGCCGAGATGACGGCACCGGCCGTGAAGAGGCCCCAGTTGGCCTCCTTGAGCGACGACACCCACCCGTACAGCCCGACCGCGAGGGTCCAGTTGCTCTCGGACGACAGCACGATGCGCGCGATGATGAACTCGCCGAACGTGCTGATGAACGACAGCAGCGCGACGACGGCGAGGATCGGCGCGACGAGGCGCAGGATGATCGTCCAGTAGATCTGCGTGTGGGTCGCGCCGTCGATCTTCGCGGCCTCGTCGAGCTCGCGCGGCACGGTGTTGAAGAACCCGTACATGAGGAACGTGTTCACGCCCAGGGCCCCGCCGAGGTACACCGCGACGAGCGCGATCTTGCTGTTGAGGCCGAGGACCGGCACGACGTTCCCGAGCGAGATGAGCAGCAGGAAGATCGCGACGAACGCGAGCATCTGCGGGAACATCTGGATGATCAGCAGGGACGTGAGGCCGGCGCGCCGGCCGCTGAAGCGGAACCGCGAGAACGCGTACGCCGCTGCCGCGCCCATGAGCACGGTGCCGACCGACGTCGCGACCGCGATGACGAGCGTGTTGCCCATCCACGTCCAGAACATCGTGGTGCCGAGCTGGGCGTAGTTCGCGGTGCTCACGTCGGAGAAGAGCGAATTGGAGCCGGTGAGCGTCCCGTTCTCCGACAGCGACGCCGACAGGACGTACACGAGCGGGAACGCGGCGTAGACGACGGCGATCACGCCGACGACGTGCCGCCAGCCCAGCTCGGAGAACCAGCGCCCCGGGCGCATGCGGTTCCGGGACGCCGGGACGGCGGTGCCGCCGACGACGGGGGGTGCCTGGGTGGTCGCCATGTCAGCTGATCTCCTCGAACTTGCGCGTGCTGCGGAAGGCGATGGCCGAGATCGTCCCCACGATGACGAAGATGACGATCGACAGGGCGCTCGCGAGCCCGAAGTCCTTCTGCGCCGAGCCGTCGACGCCGGAGATCGAGTACACCATCGAGATGAGGATGTCCGTGTGGCCGAGCGGCACGGACGCGTCGGCGAAGCGTGGCCCGCCCCCGGTGAGCATGTAGATCAGGGTGAAGTTGTTGAAGTTGAAGGCGAACGACGAGATGAGCAGCGGCGCGGTCGAGATGAGCAGCAGCGGCAGCGTGATCGCGCGCCACGTGGTCCAGCGGCCCGCGCCGTCGATCTTCGCGGCCTCCATGACGTCGGACGGCAGGGACTGCAGCGCGCCCGTGCAGATGAGGAACATGTAGGGGAAGCCCAGCCACAGGTTCACGCCCAGCACGGACAGCTTCGCGAGCCAGGGGTCGGTGAGCCACGGGATGTGCGCGCCGTTCAGGATCACCTCGTTGATGAACCCGAACCGCGTGTTGAGCAGCCCGGACCACAGCAGCGCCGCGAGGAAGCCCGGGATCGCGTACGGCAGGATCATGAGCGTCCGGTAGACCTTGCGACCGCGCATCCGGGTGTCGTTGAAGACGATCGCGAGGAACAGGCCGAGCAGGAACGTCGTGGCGACCGAGCCGATCGCGAACACGAACGTCCACAGCAGGATCTTCACGAACGGCTGCGCGTAGCGGGCGTCCGAGAACGCGGTGACGAAGTTGTCGAACCCGACCGGGACGCGCCACCCGACCGCGAGGGTCGAGCCGTCGGGCGCCTGGAACTGGCCCTCGTCGTTCGGCGTGTAGACCGTACCCGTCGTGGTGTCGGTCATCGTGTCCGCCGCCGCGTCCCACTCGAGGGCGGACGTGTACACGTAGCCGGTACGGGCGTCGGTGGTGCGGATCGAGCCGTCCTCGGGGTCGTCCGAGACGGGGACGCGCAGCTCGGTCACCTCGGCCTGGCGCTGCAGCACCTGGTCGCGCGGCACGACCGTGTACCCGGGAACCTCGGTCGCGCGGCCGTCCTCGACGGTCGCGCCGTCGACGACGGACAGCGGCCGGTCGGCCGTGCCGGCCTCGACCTCGCCGTCGTCGGTGACGACCGCGAACCCGAGCGCGTCGCCGTCCTCCACGACGGTCAGCGCGGACGACGCCGAGCCCTCGACCCGGCGCTCGTTCTGGATGAGCAGCGCGGAGACCGCCTGCTCCTTCGTCGAGTTGTGGCCCGTCCCGTAGTTGGTGAACGCCACGTAGCCCGTGTACCCGACGACGAAGATCTGGTAGACGAGCAGGAAGATTAGGCCGGGCAGGATGTACTTCAGCGGCAGGGACCGCTTCGAGAAGTACACCCAGTTCGCCGCGACGAGCAGCACGAGCGTCGCGGCGAGGATGCCGTACGAGCCCGCCGTCCACGCCGACCAGACCACGTACACGCCGAGCGCGTCCACGACCGCCATGAGGGCGAGCTTGACGAAGAACCCGGGCCCGTAGTCGCGCGCGTGCGAGGCGTCGCGCGGCCGCAGGCGGCGCTCGCCGCGCGGCGGCGGGCCGTCGGCTCCGGAGGTGCCGACGCGCTCGTCGCCGGCCGTGGTCTGAGGGGCGGACATCGTGGTGCCTCCGAGGTCGTCGGACGCGCGGGGTGCTGCGTCTTCTGGAGTGTCGTCGTGCTGCGTCGCGGCCCGTTCCGGGGCCGGAGGTCGGGACGCGCCGTCGCGGTGCGCAGGAGCCCTGCGCACCGCGACGGCGGGCTGCACCCGGATCAGGAGTCGATCGCGCCCTGGATGTCGGCGATCATCTTGTCCCAGCTCGAGACCGGGTCGGCACCGGCGACGATCGCCGCCTCGGTGACGCCCCAGAAGCTCCACACGGAAGCCATCTCGGGGATCGACGGCATCGGCACGGCCTCGGCGCCCACGGCGCGGAAGCCCGCGACGATCGGGTCGTCCGCGGCGGCGGTGTCGGCGGCGGCGGTCAGCGCCGGCGGACGGTTGCCCGCCTCGTACAGCGCGAGCTGCGCGTCCTCGGTGGACAGGAAGTTCACGAGGAAGTCGTTCGCGACGATCGCGTTGTCGCTCTCCGCGCTCAGGTAGAAGCCCTGGACGCCGACGAACGGCTGCGCGGGCTGGCCGCCCGCGGTGGGGATCGGGTCGATCGACAGGTCGAGGCCCTCGAACGAGTCGATCATCCACGGACCGCCGACGATGAACGGCGACTGGCCGTTCTTGAACGCCTCGACGGCGATGTCGTAGGTCGTGTCCTGGCTGAGCACGCCGGCCGCACCCTGGGCGCCGAGCCACTGCGCGAACGCCTGGCCCTCGGGGCCGCCCATCGCGAGCTCGGACGAGTAGCTGCCGTCCTCGTTCTGCGCGAAGACGGGGGCGCCGAACGACGTCTGGAACGGGTAGTGGGTGTACGGGTCACCCTTGTCGCCGTCCGACTGGACCAGGATCGGGAACTGCGTCCCGGCGGCCTGGCCCGCGGCCACGGCCTCGTCCCACGTGGCGGGGGCGGTCGGCGCGAGCGCCGTGTTGCGGATGAGGGCGATGTTCTCGATCGCGTAGGGCAGGCCGTAGACCTGGCCGTCCTGCGTGAACGCCTCGATGGAGACGTCCTCGAACTCGGCCGCCTTGTCGCCCAGCTCGAGCGGCGCCACGACGCCGTTCGTGGTGAGCTCGCCCAGCCAGTCGTGGGCGCCGACGGTGATGTCAGGGCCCTCGCCCGTCGGGACCTGGGCGAGGAAGTCCGCCCGGATGTCCTCGAAGTTCTTGAGCACGACGTCGACCGTCGTGCCCGTCTCGGTCTCGAACGACTCGGCCGCCGCGGTCACGGCGTCCTGACGGGTCTCGTCGACCCAGACGGTCAGCGAGCCACCGGCGGACGAACCCTCGGCGCTCGGCTCGTCGGTGGTCTCGTCGCCCGAGCCGCCGGACGAGCAGGCGGTCAGCGCCAGCGTCGTGGTCAGCGCGGCGGCAAGAAGGATGCTCCGTCGCATCAGTGGTCACTCCAAGCGTGTCGTGATGGGCGGCCCGCTCCGGCGTTGGCACCGGCGCCGGACCCTGATGGGCACGACGGTAGAGCGGGAGGTGGCACAGGTGCAAGTCGTTGCGGTAACTTTCATGCAACGCTTTGCAGGGCGTCGACCGGCGCCCACCCGCCTCCTCCGGCCGACGGGTCCGCGCGCCTCCGCACAGGGGATCGCGGCTCGCCGACCGGACGACCAGGACGAGGAGGTCCGGTGTCCCCTACGCTGCCCCATGTGCGTACCCGTCTCAGTGATCTCGCCGCCCAGGCAGGCGTCTCCACGGCGACGGTCTCGCGCGTCCTCAACGGCAAGCCCGGCGTCGCGAGCGAGACCCGCCAGGCGGTGCTCGCCGCGCTCGACGTGCTGGGCTACGAGCGACCGTCGACGCTGCGCACCCGCTCCGCCGGCCTCGTCGGCCTCGTCGTCCCGGAGCTGACGAACCCCGTCTTCCCCGCGTTCGCCCAGACGATCGAGTCGCTCCTGTCCGAGCACGGGTACACGCCGCTGCTGTGCACGCAGTCGCCGGGCGGGACCACGGAGGACGACTACGTCGACATGCTCATGGACCACGCGGTCGACGGCATCGTCTTCGTCTCCGGCCTGCACGCGGACACCCAGGCGAGCCACGAGCGCTACGAGCGGCTGCGCAGCAGGGGGATCCCGATCGTCCTGGTCAACGGCTTCGCCGAGGGCATCGACGCCCCGTTCGTCTCGCCCGACGACGTCGCGAGCGTCGAGCTCTCGGTGCGGCACCTCGTCTCGCTCGGGCACCGCAGCGTCGGCCTCGCGATCGGCCCCGACCGCTTCGTCCCCGCGCAGCGCAAGCTCGCGAGCTTCGCCGAGTCGCTCGTGCGGCACGGTCTCGTCGCCGACGAGGCGGAGGCGGCCCAGCACGTCGTCGTGACGCTCTACACCGTCGAGGGCGGCCAGGCCGCGGGCGGCGAGCTCATCGACTCGGGCCACACCGCGATCGTCTGCGGCTCCGACCTCATGGCGCTCGGCGCCATCCGCGCGGCGCGCTCGCGCGGGCTGCGCGTGCCGCAGGACGTCTCGGTGCTCGGCTACGACGACTCGCCCCTCATCGCCTTCACCGACCCGCCGCTCACCACGGTGCGCCAGCCCGTGAGCGCCATGGCGCACGCCGCCGTGAGCGCGCTCCTCACGGAGATCGCGGGCGAGCGGGCACCGCGGACCGAGCTCCTCTTCCAGCCGGAGCTCATCGTCCGCGACTCGACCGGGGCCGCCCCGGCCCGCGCGGCGTCCGCGACGGACGCGAGCACGGTCGCCGCGGCGGGCTCGCCGACCGCCTGAGACCGGCGCCGGGAAGTCCACGCACCTCGCTGCGGGCGTCCGCCGACCCCTCGTCGGCACCGCACCGCAAGCGCTTACACTCGACGGAGGGTCGGCGACACCCCGCTCCGCCAGCCGAGTGACCACCACCGGAAGATCCCCTGAAAACCCCAGCACCACGTACGTGAGGACCGACAGCTCGATGACTCGTATCGATTCGACGCCGACCGCCGCCGCGACCAGCACCGGGCTGGCCACCGCCCCGGCGCCCTTCAGCACGGGGGCGCTCGTGCACACCGGGCCGGGCGAGGCCCCCGAGTGGTGGCGCGACGCCGTCATCTACCAGGTGTACCCGCGCTCCTTCGCGGACGGAGACGGCGACGGAGTCGGGGACCTGCCCGGCATCACCTCGAAGCTCGACCACCTCGCCGAGCTCGGGGTCGACGCCGTCTGGCTGAGCCCGTTCTACCGCTCGCCCCAGAAGGACGCGGGCTACGACGTCGCGGACTACCGCGACGTGGACCCGCTGTTCGGCACGCTCGCGGACTTCGACGAGCTCCTCGCCCAGGCGCACGCGCGCGGCATCCGGATCGTCGTCGACCTCGTCCCGAACCACACGTCGGACCAGCACGCCTGGTTCCAGGCGGCGCTCGCGTCGCCCGAGGGCTCGCCGGAGCGCGCGCGGTACATCTTCCGCGAGGGCGAGGGCGAGCACGGCGAGCTGCCCCCGAACAACTGGCAGTCGATCTTCGGCGGTCCCGCGTGGACCCGCGTCACGGCCGGTGCGAACGCCCGCCCCGTGACCGGCGCCGAGGGCGAGACGCCCGGGCAGTGGTACCTGCACCTCTTCGACTCGACCCAGCCCGACCTCGCGTGGGACAACCCGGAGGTCCGCGAGGAGTTCGAGCAGGTCCTGCGCTTCTGGCTCGACAAGGGCGTGGACGGGTTCCGCGTCGACGTCGCGCACGGCATGATCAAGGCAGACGGCCTGCCCGACTGGGACGGCACCGTCTCGATGGTCGAGGGCACCGAGGCCGCCGACGGCGAGGACGGCACCGACCCGGGCGCCCCCGAGGACGGCTCGACGGGCGCCGGGAACTCCGGCCCGATGTTCGACCAGGACGGCGTCCACGAGATCTACCGTGCGTGGCACCGCGTCCTCGCCGAGTACGACGGCGACCGTGCGCTCGTCGCCGAGGCGTGGGTCGAGCCGCTCTCGCGCCTCGCGCGCTACGTCCGCCCGGACGAGATGCACCAGGCGTTCAACTTCTCGTTCCTCACCACCGGCTGGGACGCCGCGCCGCTGCGCACCGTGATCGCGGCGTCGCTGCACGCGAACGACGAGGTCGGCGCGCCCACGACGTGGGTCCTGTCGAACCACGACGTCGTGCGCCACGCGTCGCGCCTCGGCCTGGCCGACCCGGGCCTGCGCCCCAACGGCATCTTCGCCCACGACCCGCAGCCCGACGAGGAGCTCGGCCTGCGCCGCGCGCGCGCCGCGTCGCTGCTCATGCTCGGCCTGCCCGGGTCGTCGTACCTCTACCAGGGCGAGGAGCTCGGCCTCCCCGAGCACACCGCCCTGCCCGACGACGTCCGTGAGGACCCGGCGTTCTTCCGCACCCAGGGCGCCGAGGCGGGCCGCGACGGCTGCCGCATCCCCCTCCCGTGGCGCGCCGACGCCGAGGGCTTCGGGTTCGGGCCGTCCGGCAAGACCTGGCTCCCCCAGCCGGAGTCGTACGGCCGCTACGCCGCGGACGTCCAGCGCGGCGTCGAGGGCTCGACCTACGAGACGTACCGCACGGCCCTCGCCACGCGTCGCGCGGAGCGCCTGGGCGCGGGCACGCTCGCGTGGGTCGAGGAGTTCGCCGGCTCGGCGGACGTCGTCGCCTTCCGCAACCGCGACGTCGTCGTGCTCGCCAACCTGGGCGCCGAGCCCGTCGTGCTGCCGCACGGCACGGAGGTCCTCGTGGCCTCCGGCCCGGTCGTGACCGACCGCTCCGCGGACCCGCAGGTCCGCGTCCCGTCGGACACGACCGTCTGGCTGCGCGCGCACTGACCGACGCCGTCGCGTCGTGCTCTGCGTCCCGTCGGCGCAGGGCCGCGCCGGGGCGGCCGGCAGAGGAGGCGGCGCTCAGCCGCCGGAGACGCTCAGCTCGGCCTCCCGCAGGCGCTCCTCGTGCTCGGCGTCGAGCTCGCGCGAGTCGAGCCAGCCGTACGGCAGGTGGGGCGTCTTGGGCGACCCGGCCCGGCCGCGCTGACCCTCGGCGGCCTCGCCGGGGTAGGGCGCGTCCTGGTCGAGGTCGTCGAGCAGCGCGCGCAGCTCGGCGAGCGTCGAGACCATCGCGAGCGCGCGGCGCGCGTCGCCGCCCACCGCGTAGCCCTTGAGGTACCAGGCCATGTGCTTGCGCAGGTCGCGCATGCCCTTGCCCTCGTCGCCGTCGAAGTACTCGATCATGAGCTCGCCGTGGCGGTAGATCGTGCCCGCCACCTCGCGCAGCCCGGGGCGCACGCGCTCCGGGCGGCCCGCGAACGCCGCGGCGAGGTCGGCGAACAGCCACGGCCGGCCCTGGCAGCCGCGCCCGACGACGACGCCGTCGCACCCGGTCTCGCGCACCATGCGCACGGCGTCCTCGGCCGACCAGATGTCGCCGTTGCCGAGCACCGGCACGCTCGTGACGGCCTCCTTGAGACGCGCGATCGCGGACCAGTCAGCCGTGCCGGAGTAGTGCTCGGCGGCGGTGCGCGCGTGCAGCGCGACGGCGGCGACGCCCAGACCCTCCGCGATGCGGCCGGCCTCGAGGTAGGTGAGGTGGTCGTCGTCGATGCCCTTGCGCATCTTCACGGTGACGGGGACCCCGTACGGGCGGGCGGCCTCGACCGCGCCCTGCACGATCGCGGTGAACAGGTCGCGCTTCCAGGGCAGCGCCGCTCCCCCGCCCTTGCGCGTGACCTTGGGCACCGGGCAGCCGAAGTTCAGGTCGACGTGGTCGGCGCGGTCCTCGGCGACGATGATGCGCACCGCCTCGCGGACGGTCGCGGGGTCCACGCCGTACACCTGCGCGGACCGCGGCGTCTCGTCCGCGCCGAACGTCACGATGCGCAGCGCCTCGGGGTTGCGCTCGACGAGCGCGCGGCTCGTGACCATCTCGGCGACGTAGAGGCCGGGGTCGTCGCCGCCGGACGCGCCGGCCTCGCGGCACAGCGTGCGGAACGCGCGGTTCGTGACGCCCGCCATCGGGGCGAGGACCACCGGCGTCCGGACGACGATCGGGCCGATCCGCAGCGGCGCCACGAGCGGACCGGTCCCCGGGTCGGGGCGGTCGGTCGTCGTGCTGAGGGCAGGAGCGGGTGCAGTCACGCGCTCCATTGTCCCACCCGGCTCCCGCTGCACGACGAGCCCCGTTTCGACGAGCGAGCAGCGTGCGGTCGTGGCAGTGTTGAGGAGGTCCGGCAATCCAGGCCGGACACGGACGAAAGGGACGACATGCCTCTCTGGCTCATCCTGGTCATCGTCGGCGCCGTGCTCCTCATCCTCGGCGTCGCCATCGAGGCCGCGAAGATCCTCATCTGGATCGGCATCATCGTGCTCGTCGTGAGCCTGGTGATCGGCCTGCTCAACAGGGCTAAGGGGGCGGCCCGCTAGCGCGAGGCCGCTGGGGGCGACGCGTCCCGACGAGACGCGACAGGAGGGGCGGGACCGCACGGTCCCGCCCCTCCTGCGTGCCCGGCGCCGGTGCGCCGGGCCGGTGACGCGTCAGGCGCCGAGCAGGTGCCCGGCGAGGTACTCGGTGACCTTGTCGAGCGCGACGCGCTCCTGGCTCATCGAGTCGCGGTGGCGGATCGTCACGGCCTGGTCGTCGAGCGTGTCGAAGTCGACCGTGATGCAGAACGGCGTGCCGATCTCGTCCTGGCGGCGGTACCGGCGGCCGATGGCGCCGGCGTCGTCGAAGTCGACGTTCCAGTACTTGCGGAGCTCCGTCGCGAGGTCCTTCGCCTTGGGCGAGAGCTGCTCGTTGCGGCTCAGCGGGAGCACGGCGGCCTTGACCGGCGCGAGGCGGTGGTCGAGGCGCAGGACCGTGCGCGTGTCCACGCCGCCCTTCGCGTTCGGCGCCTCGTCCTCGGTGTACGCCTCGACGAGGAACGCCATGAGCGAGCGCGTGAGACCCGCGGCCGGCTCGATGACGTAGGGCACCCAGCGCTCGTTCTTCGTCTGGTCGAAGTACGACAGATCCTTGCCGGAGTGCTCGGCGTGCGTCTTGAGGTCGAAGTCGGTGCGGTTCGCGATGCCCTCGAGCTCGCCCCACTCCGAGCCGGAGAAGCCGAAGCGGTACTCGATGTCGACCGTGCGGGTCGAGTAGTGCGAGAGCTTCTCCTGCGGGTGCTCGTACAGGCGCAGGTTGTCGCGCTGGATGCCGAGGTCCACGTACCAGTCGGTGCGCGTGTCGATCCAGTACTGGTGCCACTCGGCGTCCGTGCCGGGCTCGACGAAGAACTCCATCTCCATCTGCTCGAACTCGCGCGTGCGGAAGATGAAGTTGCCGGGCGTGATCTCGTTGCGGAACGACTTGCCGATCTGGCCGATGCCGAACGGTGGCTTCTTGCGGCTCGCCCCCATGACGTTGGCGAAGTTCACGAAGATGCCCTGCGCCGTCTCGGGGCGCAGGTAGTGCAGGCCCGACTCGTCCTCGACGGGGCCGAGGTACGTCTTGAGCATCATGTTGAAGTCGCGCGGCTCGGTCCACTGCCCGCGCGTGCCGCAGTTCGGGCAGACGATCTCGGCGAGGCCGCCCTCGGGCGCGCGGCCCTTCTTCTCCTCGAACTCCTCGATCATCTGGTCCTCGCGGAACCGCTTGTGGCAGTGCAGGCACTCCGTCAGCGGGTCGGTGAAGACGCCCACGTGGCCCGACGCGACCCAGACCTGGCGTGGCAGGATCACGGACGAGTCGAGGCCCACGACGTCGTCGCGGCTCGTGACCATCGCGCGCCACCACTGCTTCTTGATGTTCTCCTTGAGCTCGGTGCCCAGGGGCCCGTAGTCCCACGCGGAGCGGGTGCCGCCGTAGATCTCGCCCGAGGGGAAGACGAACCCGCGCCGCTTGGCGAGGGAGACGACGGCGTCGAGACGGGCGGTGGGTGAGGGCGCTGCGGCCACGGACATCACTCCTGGTGCTCACGGCCCCGCACGTGGCTCGTGGGGGCTGGACGGGTGGGCGACGCCCGCACGGGCGCCGACCGACCAGCGTACCCGGCCGTGACCCGGCTCACCGGGAACGGTTTTGACATTCATTCTCAAGAAGGCGGACACTGGTGGTCATGCACCGCTCCCCCGCCCGGCGCCGTCGCGCCCTCGCCACCACCGCCGCCCTCGCCACGGCCGCGCTCGTCGCGTCCTGCTCCCTCGGCGACTCCCCCGGGGACGGCGGCTCGGGAGGAGGCGGCAGCGACGACGGCCGGCTCCAGGTGCTCGCGTCGTTCTACCCGCTCCAGTACGTCGTCGAGCAGGTCGGCGGGGAGCACGTCGACGTCGCGAACCTCACGCCGCCCGCGGCCGAGCCGCACGACCTCGAGCTCGCGCCCGCGCAGGTCCGCTCGATCGGCGACGCCGACCTCGTCGTCTACCTCTCGGGGTTCCAGCCCGCGGTCGACGAGGGGATCGAGCAGCGCGCCCCCGAGCACGTGGTCGACGCCGCGGCGTCGGCCGGGCTCGAGGAGCACCCCGGCGGCGAGGGGGAGCACGCCGACGAGACCGCGGAGGAGCACGCCGAGCACGCGGACGAGTCCGGCGACGGCCACGACCACGGCCCCACGGACCCGCACTTCTGGCTCGACCCGACACGCCTGGCCGCCGTGGGCGACGCCGTCGCCGACGAGCTCTCCGCGATCGACCCCGACCACGCCGACGACTACGCGGCCGGTGCCGCCGCCCTCACCGCGGACCTCGACGACCTGGACGCCGAGTTCGCCGAGGCGCTCGCCCCGTGCGCGGGCGCGACGCTCGTCACCTCGCACGAGGCCTTCGGCTACCTCGCCGAGCGCTACGACCTGCACCAGGTCGGGATCTCCGGGATCGACCCCGAGGCGGAGCCCTCGCCTGCTCGCCTGCGCGAGGTCGGCGAGGTCGTCCGGGAGAACGGCGTGACCACGCTCTTCTTCGAGACGCTCGTCAGCCCGAAGGTGACCCAGACGCTCGCCGACGACCTCGGCGTCCGGACCGCTCTGCTCGACCCGCTCGAGAGCCTCGCGGAGGGCGCGACGGACTACCGTGAGGTCATGGAGTCCAACCTCGAGGCGCTCACGTCCGGCCTCGCGTGCGCATGACGGACGCACCGGAGCTGATCGCCGCGCGCGACGTCCACGTGACCCTCGGCGGGAGCGAGATCCTGCGCGGCATCGACCTCTCGGTCCGCGCGGGCGAGGTCGTCTCGCTCCTCGGCGCGAACGGCTCGGGCAAGTCGACGCTGGTCCGCGCGCTCGTCGGGATCGTGCCGCTCTCCCGCGGCTCCGTCGACCTGTTCGGCGCGCCGCTCGGCCCGCGGCTGCCGTGGCGGCGGCTCGGCTACGTGCCGCAACGCGTGAGCGCGCCCTCGGGCATGCCGTCCACCGCGTCGGAGGTCGTCGCGTCCGGGCTCCTCGGCGGCGGCCGCCTCCGGCTCCCGCGCGGGTGGCGCGACCGCACGGTCGAGGCGCTCGAGCTCGTGGGCCTCGCGGACCGCGCCGACGACTCGACGGCCGAGCTCTCGGGCGGGCAGCAGCAGCGCGTGCTCATCGCGCGCGCCCTCGTCCGCCGGCCCGACCTGCTCGTGCTCGACGAGCCCGTCGCGGGCGTCGACAAGCCGAGCCAGGAGGCGTTCGCCGCGACGATGACGCGCCTCGTGGGCGACGGCCTCACGGTCCTCGTGGTGCTCCACGAGCTCGGGGCGCTCGCCCCGCTCGTCGAGCGCGCGGTCGTCCTGCGCCACGGGCGCGTCGTGCACGACGGCGCACCGCCCCGCGCGTCGTCCACGCACGCGGGCGCGACGCACCAGCACCTGCACCCGCACGAGCCCGTCGACGGCGACAACCGTCCCGCGGGCCCGGAGACGGGCCTCACCGACACCCTGAACCCCGACCTCTCCGCAGGCCACGCACCCAGGACGGCCTCATGACCACCCTGTTCTCCGAGATCTCCCTGCTGCTCACCGACCCGCTCATGCAGCGCGCCCTCCTCGCGGCGCTGCTCGTCGGCGTCAGCGCCCCCGTCGTCGGCACGTACCTCGTGCAGCGCAAGCTCTCGCTGCTCGGCGACGGCATCGGGCACGTCGCGCTCACGGGCGTCGCGCTCGGGTGGCTCGTCGGCGCCGCGATGGGCGTCGTGCCGAACGACGCGCTCGCGATCCCCGGCGCGGTCGTCGCGGCGGTGCTCGGCGCGGTCGCGATCGAGCTCGTGCGCGAGCGGGGCCGCACGAGCGGTGACCTCGCGCTCGCGCTGCTGTTCTACGGCGGCATCGCGGGCGGCGTCCTGCTCATCGGCCTCGCGGGCGGCTCGTCGGGCAGCCTCATGCAGTACCTGTTCGGCTCGATCTCGACGGTGACGTCGTCGGACCTCGTCCTCACGGTCGTCCTCAGCGCGGTGATCCTGCTCGTCGGTGTCGGCCTGCGGGCCGCGCTGTTCTCGGTGAGCCACGACGAGGAGTTCGCGCGCGCGTCCGGCCTGCCCGTGCGCACGCTGAACATCGCGGTCGCCGTCGTCGCCGCGCTCACCGTGACCGTGTCGATGCGGGTCGTCGGGCTGCTGCTCGTCAGCGCCCTCATGATCGTGCCCGTCGCGGTCGCCCAGCTCGTCACGCGCTCGTTCCGCCGCACGATGCTCGTCGCGTCGGTCGTCGGGGTGGTCGTGTGCGTCGTCGGGCTGTCCTTCACGTACTGGAACAACGTCTCGCCGGGTGCGACGATCGTCGTCCTCGCGATCGCGACGTACCTCGTCGTCGCCGCGCTGCGACCCCTGTGGGTCCGACGGCGGCCGCGCGTCGCGCGGGACCCGCACCCGGACATCCCCGACGACGTCGAGCTCGACCTCGTACCCTCGGGGTCGACCCACCGCACCACCGGAGGTGACCCGTGCAGCGCATGACCCGCCAGCGCGCCGCCGTCTCGGACGCGCTGGAGGACCTGGAGGACTTCCGCAGCGCCCAGCAGCTCCACGAGATCCTGCGCACGCGCGGCGACAACGTGGGGCTCGCCACCGTCTACCGCACGCTGCAGAGCCTCGCGGACGGCGGCGACGTGGACGTGCTGCGCACCGAGGAGGGCGAGAACCTCTACCGCCGGTGCGAGCGCCGCGAGCACCACCACCACCTCGTGTGCCGGGCGTGCGGGCGGACCGTCGAGATCGACGGCCCGACGGTCGAGGCCTGGGCCAACCAGGTCGGCACCTCGCACGGGTTCGTCGACATCCAGCACACCATCGAGCTGTTCGGCACGTGCGCGGGCTGCGCGCGGGCCACCGCCGTCCAGGACTGAGCGGTGCCCGACGCGCTGGACGGCGCCCCGTTCGCCGCGCTCTTCGCCTTCTTCTTCGCGATCGCGTTCGTGCGGACGCAGGCGACCTACTGGATCGCGCGCCTCGTCACGACGTGGACGCTCGACCGCACACGCCCCGTCAAGCCGTGGGTCGCGCGCGTCCACGCCTGGCTGTCCGGACGGTCGGCCGCACGCGGGATCGAGACCGTGCGGCGGTGGGGCGTGCTCGCGGTGCCCGCGTCGTTCCTCGCGACCGGGACGAAGACCGTGATCAACGCCGCCGCGGGCGTCGTGCGCATGCCGTTCGGGCGCTACCTCGCG
Source organism: Cellulosimicrobium sp. XJ-DQ-B-000 (assembly GCF_031119065.1). Taxonomy (NCBI): domain Bacteria; kingdom Bacillati; phylum Actinomycetota; class Actinomycetes; order Micrococcales; family Promicromonosporaceae; genus Cellulosimicrobium; species Cellulosimicrobium sp. XJ-DQ-B-000. Next base: position 248,450 of record NZ_JAVHYN010000003.1, on the reverse strand, counting down.
GCCATGATCCTCGGGTGCGCGGTGCACGCGACGATCTACGCGACCGTCGGGTGGGCGGTGTGGACCGCCGCGTTCGCCGCCGCGACGGGCTCGCCGACGGGCGTCGCGGTGCTCGTCGCGATCGTCGTCGTGGTCGTCGTGGCGGTGGTCCTCATGGCCCGCCGTCGGGCCGCCCGGGCGGGCGCCGACGCCGCGGTCGTGCCGACCGGCGCGCCCGCCGGGGACGTCCCCGCGCTGGACGGGCAGGCGACGCTCCCTCGCGACGAGGACGCGCCGCACACCGACCGATGAGATGACGCGTCCCGGACCGTCCGAACCTCCATGACGACGTTCCTCCTGCTGCCCGGCGCCGGCGGCGACCCCGCGTACTGGGACCTGCTCGTCCCGGAGCTCGACCGGCTCGGCCACCGGCCGGTCGCCGTCGACCTCCCCCAGCACGACGAGGGCCACGACTGGGCGGACCTCACCGACGCCGCGGTGACGACGCTGCGCCGGGCGACGGCCCCCGCCGAGCGGGACGACCTCGTCGTCGTCGCCCAGTCCATGGGCGCGTACGTCGGGCCGCTCGTGTGCGAGCGCGAGGCGGTCCGCCTGCTCGTGCTGCTCAACCCGATGATCCCGCGACCGGGCGAGAGCGGGGGCGACTGGTGGCGGGCGACGGACCACGCCGCGCGTCGTGCCGCCACGGGCCTGGGCCCGTTCGACCCCGTGGACGACTTCTTCCACGACGTGCCGGACCCGGTCGCGGTCGTCGTGCAGCGCAGCGACCGGCAGCCGTCCGAGCGGTCCTTCGCCGAGCCGTGGCCCGCCCGCGCCTGGCCGGCCGTGCCCACGGTCGTGCTGCAGGGCGACGACGACCGCCTCTTCCCGCCGCCGTTCCAACGCGCCGTCGCGCGCGAGCGGCTCGGTGCCGAGGTCGAGACGATGCCGGGCGGCCACCTCGTGGCGCTCAGCCGCCCGGCCGAGCTCGCCGCCCGGCTCGACGCGCTGGCTCGCTGACGGGCCGACCCGACGGGACGCCCGACGGGACGACCGCGCGCCTCAACCGACGCTCGTCGGCTCCTCGGGCGCGCCGACGCAGAACTGGTTGCCCTGCGGGTCGGCCAGCACCGCCCAGCGGTACCCGGGGATGGTGTGCTCCCCGACGAGCGTCGCACCGTCCGCCACGAGCGCCGCGACGTCCGCCTCGCGGTCGGACGTGCCGAGGTCGAGGTGCAGCCGGTTCTTGCCGGGCGTCGGGTCCTCGACGCGCTGGAACCCGAGGACCGGAGCCGTCACCCCCTCGGCGGGCACGACCTCGAGAAACCACCCGTCCGCCTCGTCGACGAGCCGCCCGCCGAGGCGGCGCGCCCACCACTGGGCGAGCGGCCGCGGGTCGGTGGAGTCGACGGTCACCATGCCGATGCTCAGAGTCATGCCGCGCACGCTACCGGCCGCCTCCCACGGCGTCCCGGCGACAAGGCACGCGCTGCTCCGCGCGCGACGTCAGGCCGGGCCGCCCGCCGTCCCGCCCACCGCGTCGACCGCACCGCCGTAGCGGCGGTCGCGGCGCGCGTACTCCTCGACGGCGCGCCACAGCGAGCGGCGGTCCACGTCGGGCCAGGGCTCCGGGAGGAACACGAGCTCCGCGTACGCGGCCTGCCACAGCATGAAGTTCGACGTGCGCTGCTCGCCCGAGCTGCGCAGGAACAGGTCCACGTCCGGCAGGTCGGGCTCGTCGAGGTGCTGCTGGACGGTCCGCTCCGTGACCTTGCGCGGGTCGATCCGCCCGGCGGCGACCTCGCGCGCGATGGCGGCCGCGGCGTCGGCGATCTCGGCGCGCCCCCCGTAGTTGACGCACATCGTGAGCGTGCAGACGTCGTTCTGCTTCGTCTGCTCCTCCGCGACCTCGAGCTCCTTGATCACGGACGCCCAGAGCCGCGGACGACGCCCCGCCCACCGCACGCGCACGCCCCACGAGTCCATCTCGTCGCGGCGACGCCGGATCACGTCGCGGTTGAAGCCCATGAGGAAGCGGACCTCGTCGGGCGAGCGCTTCCAGTTCTCGGTCGAGAACGCGTACGCCGACACGTGCTTGACGCCGATCTCGATGGCGCCCGCGACGACGTCGAGCAGCGCCGCCTCGCCGGCCTCGTGGCCCGCGGTGCGCGGCAGCCCGCGCGCGTTGGCCCAGCGGCCGTTGCCGTCCATGACGACCGCGACGTGGTTCGGCACGAACTGCGCCGGGATCGCCGGGGGCCGCGCACCGCTGGGGTGCGGGAACGGCGGCTGGTACGTGCGCCGCGCCATCAGGCGTCCGCCCCGGCACCGGCGCGCGGGTCCGCGGAGGCGGCGGCCTCGTCGGCGTGCGGGACGGCGGGGACGTGCGGGGCGGGAGAGTCCCGCTCCACCATGCGCAGTGATCGCAACGTTCTCTCCAGGTGGTATTGGCTGTACGCGGCCACGAGGCCGCTCGCTTCCTTGCGGTGCCGGGCGTCCGACGCGTCGGCCGCGTCCCACTCCCCCGCGAGCAGCGCGGCGAGCAGGGCGAAGGTCTGGGGCGCGGGCGCCGTCGAGCCCGGCGGGCGGCAGCGCGAGCACACGGCCCCGCCCTGCGCGACGGCGAACGCGTGGTGCGGGCCCGGCTCGCCGCACCGCGCGCAGTCGACGAACGACGGCGCCCAGCCCGCGACGGCGAGCGCGCGCAGGAGGTAGGAGTCGAGCACGAGCCCCGGCGCGTGCGCGTGCTCCGAGAGCGCCCGCAGCGCGCCCGCGAGCAGCCAGTACTGCTGCACGGCGGGCTCGCGCTCGTCGGCGACGAGGCGCTCCGCGGTCTCGAGCATCGCGGCGCCCGCCGTGTACAGGCCGTAGTCCTCGCAGATCCGGCGCGCGTACGGGCCGATCGTCTCCGCCTGCGTCACCGTGTCCAGCGACCGGCCCGCGTAGAGCTGGACGTCCACGAGCATGAACGGCTCGAGCCGCGCGCCGAACCGGGACGACGTGCGGCGCACGCCCTTGCCGACGGCGCGCACCTTCCCGTGCTCGCGCGTCAGGAGGGTGACGATGCGGTCCGCCTCGCCCAGCTTCTGGGCGCGCAGCACGATCGCGTCGTCTCGGTACAGCACCACGCCCCTATTGTCCGTCACGCCGCCGACACGGCGCGCACCACCCGCCGACGGCGGTCACGCGGGCGCGAGGCACCCGAGGACCGCGCGGACCCGGGCGAGCGTCGTGCCCGCGTCCTCGCCGGACTCGACCTGGCGGGCCGCGGCGAGCACCACGGCATTGACGAGCTCCGCGGAGCGCGCGGCGTCCGGGACGCCGAGCTGCTCCAGGGCCTCGACGAGCGGCACGAGGATCGTCGCGTGCATCGCGGCGCTCTGCTGGGCGAGCGCCTCGCGGCCCGCCTCGGCGCGCAGCGCGGCGACGACGGCGTGCTCGCCCTCGGCCACGAGGAGCAGGTTCTCGCGCGCGTAGGCGACGATCGCGTCCTCCGGGGACGCCGCGGTGGCCACCGCGGCGGTGATGCGCGCGGACCACCGCGGCACGACGTCGGCGACGACCGCGTCGAGCAGCTCCTCCCGCGACCGGAAGTACTGGTAGACGCTCGACCGGGCGAGCCCGGCCCGCGCCGCGACCGCCGCGAGCGTGAGCCCGCTGCCGTCCTCGCGGATGAGGTCGCGCGCGGCGTCGAGCAGGGTCCGGAGCTGCGCCGCGCGGTGCTCGGCCACCGTCGGGGCGGCGATCTTGGGCACGAGGGTCCTCCTTCCCGGAGCGTCTGCGGAGCGCTCCCCCGGGAGCGCGACGGCCCCCGGCCGGACCATCATGCCCGACCGGGGGCGGTCGGGCGGCCCTCCGGGGCCGCCCGCCGACGTCAGCCGGCCACCGCGGGCAGCCCGAGCCGCCCGTCGACCATCTCGACGACCCGGTGGCAGTGCTCGAGCACGTCGTGGTCGTGCGTGACCATGAGCGCCGCGGCGCCGTAGGCCTCGACCTCGCGGGCCAGCAGGCTCACGACCTCGTGGCTGCGGGCCCGGTCGAGCGCCGCCGTCGGCTCGTCGACGAGGAGCAGCGCGGGGCTCGCGACGAGCGCGCGGGCGATCCCCACGCGCTGCCGCTCGCCGCCCGAGAGCTGGTCCGGGCGCCGGTCGGCACGGTGGCTCATGGACACCGAGCCCAGCAGCTCGCGGGGGTCGCGGGCACGGGGGTCGCGCTCGTCGATCCCGGCGACCCGCAGCGCGAGCCGGAGCTGGTCGACGCTCGTGAGCGCCGGGAGGAGGTTGCCGGACTGGAAGACGAAGCCGATGCGCTCGCGCCGCAGCCGGGCCCGCTCGCGGTCGCTCGTCGCGCCGAGGTCGACCCCTTCGAGACGGACGGTCCCGGAGTCCGGCGCCGTGAGCGCACCGGCGACGGCGAGCAGGCTCGACTTGCCGGAGCCCGAGGGCCCGACGACACCGACGAGCTCGCCCGCGGCGACGCTCAGGCTGACCTCGTCGAGCGCGACGACCGTGGTGTCGCCGTCGCCGTGGCGGACGGTGACCCGGTCGATCTCGAGCACGGGCGTGGCGGGGGTGGTGGTGCTCATCGCTGCCCTCCCAGGGCGGTCAGGGGGTCGACGGAGGTGACGCGCGCGACGGCGACGGCCGCTCCGGCCATGCCGAGGACGAAGAGCAGGACGCCGGCCAGCACGAGGTCGGGGGCCTGGAGCGCGAACGGCATCGGCGACGCGCCGAGGCCCGCGCCCGCCGCGACACCGAGGGCGAAGCCCACGCCGATCGAGGCGAGCAGGAGCACGGCGGCCTGGCCGAGGGAGTCGGCGAGCAGGAAGCGGCGCCGTGCCCCCATGGCGCGCATCACGGCGATCTCGTGCCGGCGCTGGATGACCCACACGGTGAAGAACGCCCCGACCACGAGCGCCGAGATGGCGTAGAGGAACACCTGGATGAGCAGGAGGGTCGCGGTCTCGGCCGCGTACCCGGGCGAGGCGTCGAAGGACTCGGTGAGCGTGCGCGTCACCGTGCCCGACGCCGCGTCGGCGGCCTCGCGGTCGAACGACCCGGGATCGGTGCGCAGCGCGACGGCGGTCGCGACGTCCGGCACGTCGGCTCCCGGCTGCTCGGCCCCGGCGAGGAGCTCCTGCCACGTGCCGAGCGGGAGGTAGGCGATGTCGACGTGGCCGAACGTGTGCTGGTCCTCGAGGACGCCCACGACCGTGAGCGTGCGCTCCGGGCGCGCGAGATCCACGGTGTCGCCGATGGCGAGGCCGTCCTCGGCGGCGGTCGCCGAGACGACGATGCCGTCCGCCGCCCCGACGGCGTCGCCCTCCGCCATCGCGGCCGGGGCCACGAACGATCCGGGCTCGACGCCCACGAGGGTGAGGTCGACGGGCGAGCCGTCCTCCTGGTGCGCGTTCGCCAGGAGCAGGCCGTACGGGGCGGCCTCGAGCACGCCCGGCTGCTCGGCCATGGTGCCGACCTGGTCCGTCTCGATGACGGAGCGCGTGAACGCGGCGTCCGTCCCGGTGCCCTCGGCGAAGGCGAAGTCGGTGACGGGCGTGCGCTTGAGGCCGGAGACGCCGTCGTTGACGAGGCCGGCGGACAGCCCGGAGAGGAGGACGACGAGGACCGCGACCAGCGCGACGACACCGCCCATGAGCAGGAAGCGGGTGCGCGCGAAGACGAGCTCGCGCAACGCGAGGAACATGAGAAGCCTTCCAATTTTGTCGACAGTGCGTCGGCATCTTACCAACATGGTGTCGACAAAACGCCGACGGCCCGGACGACGAGGTCGTCCGGGCCGTCGGCGAGATCGGCGGGAGGGCGGTCAGCCCTGGGCACGCTCCGCACGGTTCACGGCGGACACGATGGCCTTGAGCGAGGCGGTCGTGATCGACGGGTCGATCCCCACGCCCCACAGGACGTCGTCGCCCACCTGGCACTCCACGTACGCCGCGGCCGTGGCGTCCCCGCCCTCCGAGAGCGCGTGCTCCGCGTAGTCCAGGACGCGGACGTCGACCCCCACCTGCGCGATCGCGTCGACGAACGCAGCGACCGGGCCGTTGCCCGTGCCCTCGAGCGTCAGCTCCTCGCCGCGGTCGAGGACGTCGACGCTCAGGGTGTCGGGGCCGTCCTCGCTCGACGACGCGCGCGTGGAGCGCAGCTTGAGCCGGCCCCACGGCTCCAGGCCGGAACCGGGCTCGACGGGCAGGTACTCGTCCGAGAAGAGGCGCCAGATGTCCTCGCCCGTGACCTCCGTGCCGTGCGCGTCGGTGTGCTGCTGCACCGACTGCGAGAACTCGATCTGCAGACGGCGCGGCAGGTCGAGGTGGCGCTCCGACTTCAGCAGGTAGGAGATGCCGCCCTTGCCGGACTGCGAGTTGACGCGGATCACGGCCTCGTACGAGCGGCCGACGTCCTTGGGGTCGATCGGCAGGTACGGGACGGCCCACGTGATGTCGTCCACCGTGGCACCCTCCGCCTCCGCACGGACGGCCATCGCGTCGAAGCCCTTCTTGATGGCGTCCTGGTGCGAGCCGGAGAACGCCGTGAAGACCAGGTCGCCCGCGTAGGGGTGCCGCTCGGGGACGCCGAGCTGGTTGCAGTACTCCACCGTGCGGCGCACGTGGTCGATGTCGGAGAAGTCGATCTGCGGGTCCACGCCCTGGCTGAACAGGTTCATGCCCAGCGTGACGAGGCAGACGTTGCCGGTGCGCTCGCCGTTGCCGAACAGGCAGCCCTCGATGCGGTCCGCGCCCGCCTGGTAGCCGAGCTCGGCGGCCGCGACCGCCGTGCCGCGGTCGTTGTGCGGGTGCAGCGACAGCACGACGTTCTCGCGGTGGTGCAGGTGCCGGTTCATCCACTCGATCGAGTCGGCGTAGACGTTCGGCGTCGCCATCTCGACCGTGGCGGGCAGGTTGATGATCACCTTGCGGTCGGGGCGAGGCTCGAAGACCTCGAGCACCTCGTTGCAGATGCGGGCCGCGAACTCGAGCTCCGTGCCGGTGTACGACTCGGGCGAGTACTCGTAGTAGACCGTCGTCTCCGGGACGGTCTCCTCGAACTTCTTGCACAGCCGCGCGCCGTCGACGGCGATCGCGATGATGCCGTCCTCGTCCGAGCGGAACACGACCTCGCGCTGCAGGACGGACGTCGAGTTGTAGAGGTGCACGATCGCCTGCTTCGCGCCCTTGATCGCCTCGTACGTGCGAGCGATGAGGTGCTCGCGGGACTGCGTGAGGACCTGGATGACGACGTCGTCCGGGATGCGGTCCTCCTCGATGAGCATCCGCACGAAGTCGAAGTCGGTCTGCGAGGCCGAGGGGAAGCCGACCTCGATCTCCTTGTAGCCCATCGCGACGAGCAGCTCGAACATGCGCAGCTTGCGCTCCGCGTTCATGGGCTCGATGAGGGCCTGGTTCCCGTCGCGCAGGTCGACGGCGCACCAGCGGGGCGCGGTCTCGATGCGCTTGTCCGGCCACGTGCGGTCGGGCAGGGAGACGTCGATCTGCCGGTGGAACGGCAGGTACTTGTGGATCGGCATGCCCGACGGCTGCTGCGGGTTCGGGTCCGCGGCGGTGGGCGTCGAGGTGGGGGCGGAGGCATTCATCGTCGGTCCTTCGGGGTCGTCCTGATCGGTGTCAGCCGGCACACCAACCACCGCGACGAGGAACCGGCTACAGGGCCTCGCCGCGGCAACGAAGGAGGAGCTGCCGCATCAGGTGCACGACGCCACTGTACTCCTCCGCCGTCCGCGCGCCCGGGACGTCCGCTCCTCGGGCACGGCGTGGGTGCGCCCGGCCGGCCCTCGCGCGGAGGGCCGACCGGGCGCCGGGGTGCGTCAGCCGCGTCGCGAGCGCAGCGCCGCGTCGACCGCAGGGTCACCGAGGTTGCCGAGCCACTCGAGCAGCGCCGGGTACGTCGACGGGTTCGCCGCGACCTGGGGCCGCAGGTGCGGCGCGTCCTGGACGATCTGCGCCAGGACCTCGAGCGGCGTGCCCGGGTCGAGCGCCTGGGCCGCGGTGAAGCCCGCCGGCTGGGCCGGCGGGGCGTACGACGGCTGCTGCGCCGCGGGCTGCTGGGCGTACCCCTGCTGGCCGTAGCCCTGCGGGTCGTACCCCTGCGGCGCGTAGCTCTGCTGCCCCGGCCCGGAGGACGCGTAGCCCTGCTGCTGGCCGTATCCCTGCTGGGGGTACCCCTGGCCGGGCTGCTGGGCGGTCGGCTGCGGGCCGGTGCCCGGCTGCTCCTCCTGGTAGGCGGGCAGGACCGCCGTCGACGGGCCCTCGTCGGGCGTGAGGCCGGGACGCGCGGCGTACCCGCTGCGCTCCGGCTCCGCCGGCTGGACCGGGAGCACCTCGGTCGCGTCGGACCCGGCGGCGAACCGCCGGTCCGCCGCCTGCTGCGTCGGGACGGGACCCGTGTGCCCGGCCGGCGGGTAGGCGCCCGTCGGTCCGGTGGCCGGGTAGGCGCCCGTCGGTCCCATGGCCGGGTAGGCGCCCGTGCCCGGGTAGGCACCCGAGTGCTCGGTCGTCGGGTGCGCGCCGGTCGGCGGGCCCGCCGGGGCAGGCGCGGGCCGGGCCGGCTTGGGCGGCTTCGGCGCGGGCGGCTCCCACACGTAGGCGCGTGCCGCCTCCGCCCCGGTGGCCGCGGGCACGGGGCGGTGCTCGGCGAAGTACGCACGGACCTCGCGCGGGACGGTGAGCGCCCCGACGACGAGCAGCGGGAGGCCGAAGGCGAGCAGCACGTGCTCCACGCCGCCGCCGAGCACGACGCGGTTCGACGTCACGACGAGCAGCACGATGCCGAGCAGCGCCACGACGCCGGCGCCACCGAGCGCGAGCGGGCGCCCGGTGGCGGCGTCGCGAGCGAGCGAGCGGCGCGCGACGAACGCGACGGCGGCCGCGAGGACACCGACGATCACGGCGAGGACGACCGGGACGCCGCGTGCGCCGTCGGCCAGGGTGAGCACGGCGCTCACGGCGACGTAGCCCGCGACGACGAGCACGAGGTCGAGGGCGTTGACGGCCACGCGCACCCAGGTGGTCACCGGGTCCGCGGCGGCCATCGCGCGGTGCACGGCGGGCGCCGCGGCGACGGCCGCGAGCGCCGGGACGAGCACGAGCCCGAACCGGCCGCCGTGCGTGCTCTCGATCGTCACGAGCCCGTTGTTGCCCGAGCCGAGGACGAACCCGACGGCGAGCATGACGCCCAGCCCGACGAGCGTGAGGCGCGCGGCCTCGGACCGGCGCCACGTGCCGTACGTCGGCAGCCCGGCGAGCGCGAGGACGAACACCGCGGCCACGATCACCAGCAGCACGAACAGGGCGCCGCCGAGGCGCGTGCCGGTGGCGGTGAGGATCACCGTGAGCAGCACGGTGAGGGCGAGGAGCGCCGCGAGCGCGAGGAGCGCCTGGAGCCACCGGTCGGTGACCGCGCGGTCCTGGTCCTGCGGCCCGAGCTCGCTCTCGCGCGGCTGCGCCGCGAGGAGCGCGCCGGCGAGGCCGAGCGCGGCGGCGGAGCCGACCCCGCCCCACCCGTCGGCGAGGTCGCCGCCGCCCACGACGTCGACCACGAGGTAGACGAGCACGAGCAGCACGTACGGCGCGTTGGCCAGCAGACGGACCGTGCGCGTGGTGTGCACGGTCCAGGTCGTCGGGAGCACGCCCGTGCGCGCGAGGTACGGCAGCGCGAGCGTCAGCAGCGAGAGGATCGTCAGCAGGACGACCTCGATCTTGTCCGACGCGCGGCTCGACACGTCCCACGGCAGCGCGAGGGAGACGAGGAGCAGCAGCGCGGCGACGCCGTCGCGCACGTAGTCGCTCACCGGGATCCCGGCGAAGGGCGACGCGGTGGCGGTCGCCGTCGAGGCCCCGCCGGTCTCGCGCGCGGAGCCCGTGTCCTTCTCCGTGCCCGTGTCCGCGGCTCCCGCCGCGTCCGGGTCCGACCCTGCCGAGCCCGTCGCACCGTCCGGTGCGCGCTCGGCCGTGGAGTCCCCGTCACCCGCCGTGACGCCCTGGGGCGCCCGGGTCGGCCCGGTGCCCGCAGCACCGGGCTGCGGGTCCTCGGCCGGCTCTGTCTGGTTGGTCATCGTGCACTCCCTACGCTGTCGCGCGGTGCCGGTCGCACGCACGCCGGGCCGAGGGGCCCCGACCGTTTCTACCGGTTCATCACGTGCGGCTCAAGCGCCCACGCGCGGCGCCGTGCTCCCGGGGCGGATCAGGCCGCCCGCCGAGGAAAGGCCACGAGCGCGGCCGAGCCGACGTCCCAATATGTGAGCACCCCTGCGAAACGAGGTCCGCGGGCGCCAGCATGAGGACTCCATGGCCGCCGACGAGGGCGACCACATCCCCGGGGGGCAGACATGGTGCTGCAGAAGAGTCTGAGGAAGTCGTGGGCGAGCATCGGGGCCGCGGGCGTCCTGGTGCTGGGGGGCCTGGTGGCCCTCCCTCCGACGGCGACTGCGGCGACCGGCACGATCACCGTGCGGGCGAGCACGGCGACGTGCCAGTACAAGGCGCTGAAGCCGAGCGGTGGCGCGACCGCGCAGAACAGCAGCTGCTACCGCGTCTCCGCCCGGGTGCAGTACCGGTCCGCCGGCGGCACCGCGTACTGGACGAACCGACAGGTCTCGACGAGCAACGTGACCGTCTACGCACCGAGCGGCACCACGTACGCCTCCGGCAGGACGGGCGGTTCCATCATGTCCGGGAGCGCGGAGCTCGGCTTCTACGAGCAGACGGTGTAGAGCAGTGCGCACGTCGATGCTCCGGCGCCCAGGAACGACCGTCCGGACCGGTCGGCAGGCTGCGAGGACGCTCGAAGGTCCACGGACCAGGCAGCACCTCGGTGTCGCCGTAGCGGGCCTCGCGCTGGCACTGGCGGGGTGCTCCTCCGGCGCGGACCCGGCGCCGGACGTGGCCGACCGGTGGCGCACGGAGATCGACGCGCTCCTCGCCGACGACGTCAGCGCGCTGGAGCGGCAGGTGCTCGCCGACTACGAGATCACCGACGCAGAGCTCGCCGAGGCGCGGGACGCCTACGCGCGCTGCATGTCTGACCGCGGCCTGGAGGCGGACTTCGGCGACGGCGACGGGTTCTCCTACGGCGCGACGCAGGAGTCCCAGGACGCCTTCCGTAGCGCCTCGGCAGACCCCGAGGCCGCGCTGGACCAGATTCCTACGATCGCCGACGCGTGCGCGGACGGGACGATCTGGGACATCGGCCTGTACTACCGCGAGATGCGGAGCAACCCCGAGGGCAGGTCCTTGCTGGAGCTGTGGCGCGAGTGCCTGGAGTCGGCCGGGGTCGACGAGATCCATGACCTCACGGACCAGGAGCTGCAGGAGCTCGTCGACGACGAGTCCTACGTCCCTCCGCCTGAGGTCGGGACGTGCGTGTCATAGCCGTCGAGGAGCGCGAACGGGAGACGAGGGTGCCGTGAAGCGAGCCGCTCTCGCTCCCCCGCGCAGGACCGCGTGGGCCACGTCCACCCTGACGGCGCTGGTGCTCGTCACGGGCGGGGCGATCGCCGGGGTCCTCGTCGTCCCCGAGCGCACCCCCGCCTCGCTGCGGGGCCCTGCCACGGCTGAAGCGTCCGTCGCCGTCGTGACGCAGGAGTTCGACGACGCCCGTCAGGTCCCGGTCACCCCGCAGCTCACCCCGAGCACGACGCTGACGCTCGGCGACTCGGGGCGGCTGCGACGCAGCGCGTGCGCGCCGGGTGCGACGATCGCGTCAGGCAGCTCGCCTGCGACGATCGACGACCGCCCCGTCCTCGCGCTGGCCACCGACGTCCCGCTGTGGCGGGACCTCGCGCCGGACTCGAAGGGCGACGACGTGGCGAGCCTCCAGCGCGAGCTGGCCCGGCTCGGCTTCGACGTCGAGCCGGACGGCGAGTACGGCGCGGCGACGAAGGCCTCCGTGTCCGCGCTGCAGAGAGACGTGCTCGGTCTTGCGCGGCCGCCCGGAGCGCTCGCGGTCGCCTCCGTCCTGTGGCTGCCGGCGCCCTCGGTGACCGTCACGACGTGCGAGGCACAGGTCGGCCAGCCGTTCGCCGGCACCGGGCTGGCGACCGTCGCGGGCGTCCTCGAGTCCGTGCGCATCGACGCCGTGCCGCAGGACGCGACGCCGGGCGACCGCGTCGTGCGGCTCGCCGGGTCCCAGACCACGGCCGCGGTCGGAGACGACGGCGTGGTCCGGGACAGGTCGTTCCTCGACGCCGTCCACGACGACGCGGCGTTCCGCTTCTCGCAGAGCGAGGGAGCCACGGAGCCGATGACCCTCGACTACGTGCTGGCGCAGCCGCTCCAGGTCTCCACGGTGGCGCCCGGGGCCCTGTACGGCCTCTCGGGCGGCACGGCCTGCGTCGTGGCCGACGGGAGACCGCGCCCGGTGACCGTCGTGGCCTCTTCGCTCGGCCAGACCTTCGTCACGTTCGACGACGGGAGCACCCCTGCCCGCGTCGCGCTCACGCCGCCGACCGGCAGCCGGGACTGCCGGTGACCCGAGCAGTCCGTGCGCGGGGTCTCGCCCACGCGTTCGCCGGTACCGGCGACCTGTTCTCCGGCCTGGACCTGGACCTGGACCCGGGCGAGGTGGTCGCGCTGGTCGGGCCGTCGGGCTCGGGCAAGTCGACCCTGCTCAGCATCCTGGCCGGCTGGGTGACGCCGTCCGCGGGCACGGTGGAGCGGGAGGGGATAGAACACGTCGGGTGGGTCTTCCAGAACCCCCACGGCGTGCCGCGGCGCTCCGCCCTGGACCACGTCGTCCTGCCCCTTCTCGCACGGGGGCTGCGGCGCCGCGAGGCCGAGCCGCGAGCGAGCGCCATCCTCGATCGTTTCGGGCTTTCCGCCACCGCGGACCGTCCGTTCCGCGCGTTGTCAGGCGGAGAGGCACAACGGCTGATGCTCGCGCGCGCGGTCGCGCTCGCCCCGGACCTGCTGCTCGTCGACGAGCCCACGGCCCAGCTCGACCTGCGCACCGCCGGCACGGTGAACGCCGTCCTCGCCGGGGTGGCGCAGCAGCACTCGATCGTCGTGGTCGCCACCCACGACCCTCGAACGCGCGACGCGTGCACCCGCGTCGTCGACCTCACCCGGGCCCGAGCGACGAGGACCTCGTGATGCGGCCCCGGTCGGTCGCGTCCGAGGCCGCACGCAACCTCCGCTCGGGCACCACCCGCGCCCTCCTGCTTGCCGTGGCGTTCGTCCTCCTGGTGGGGACCCTCGCTGCGCTCGACACCCGTGCCGTCGTCGACGTGCTGCGCGGTGCCGCCGACTTCCGGGCGTCGGGGGCAGCGATCGCGACGCTCGCTGCGCCGGGACGCGTGGACGGTGGTCGGTGCGAGGCCTTCGGCGACGTCCCCGGCATCACCGCCGGGGCCTACCGCGCCGGCGAGCCTCTGCGGGCGCTCAGCCTGCCCTCCTCGCGGCTCAGCGTCTTCGACGTGACTCCGGGTCTGCTCGACGTGCTCACCGGGACGACGACGCCCGCGCGCACGAGCGGCGTCTGGCTGTCCGCAGAGCTCGCTGAGACCCTCGGCGTGGTGGCGGGAGACCGGCTCGCCACGTCGTCGGGCGACGCGACGGTGGCCGGCATCTATGCCTACCCCGACGACGGGCGCGATCGCGCGCTCGCCTACGCCGTGCTGACGCCGGTCCCCCCGGCAGGGACGTTCGACATCTGCTGGGCCGAGGCCTGGCCCGTCGACGCCGGGTCGAGCGCGCTGCTCCCGACGGCCCTCCTCCCGGCGACGGACCCCACCGAGGCCACGCTGGGCCAGCTGAACACCCGGCTGGGCGCGGAGCACGACGCGCTCGACCTGCTGGCGCACCGGCTGACACGTCACGCGCCGGTCGCAGCGCTGCTCACAGGGTTCGTGCTCGGAGCGGCCTCGGTCCGCGCGCGGCGGCTCGAGCTGGCGGCCGCGCTGCACGCGCGGGTCCCCCGGCCCGCGCTCGCCTGGCAGGTGCTCCTGGAGGTCCTCGCCTGGACGCTCGCCGGTGCGCTGATCGCCGGCGCATGCCTGCTCTGGATCTCCCGGTGGGGCAACCCCGACCCCGGAGCGGAGGCGTGGTGGACGGGGTTGCGCGTGGTCGCCGTGGGCACGGGAGGCGCGCTCCTCGGCGCGCTGCTCGGCGTCCTCGGAACCCGCGAGCGCTCGCTGTTCCGCTACTTCAAGGATCGCTGAGACGCCGCTCAGGACACGGCCGTCAGCCCGCCGGTCCCGAGGAGGAAGAGCCGGCCCTCGACCGCGAGCACGTCGTAGGTGCCCTCGGGCAGCGTCCAGCGCCACTCGACCGCCCCGTCGTCGAGCGCGATCGACACGAGCCCTGGCTGGCGGCGCTGCCGCTCCGTGACGAACAGCGACCGGCCGTCGGTGAGCACCGGCCCGGGGCCGCCGTCCTCGAGCGTGACGGCCCACGCCTCCTCGCCCGTGCGGGCGTCGACGCTGCGGTAGGCCGAGTCCGTCTGGACGACGACGCGGCCGTCGACCCGCGCGACGGCGCGCATGCCCGTGCCCGGCAACGACCACAGCTCCGAGCCGGTCGCGGCGTCCACGCCCACGATGCTGCCGAAGGTGTTCGTGACGATGACGCCCGGCGCGGACCCGTCCGACAGGGGCGCCTCGAGCACGCGGCCGGAGATCCGGAACGCGGGCTCGCCCGCGGCCGTGAACACCGTGGCGGTGCCGCGGCCGTACTCGTTGCCGACGTAGCGCCCGTCCTGGAGCCGGACGATGGTCCACACGTCGTCCTCGACGAGCGAGAGACCGTCCTCCGTGAGCGCCGCCGCGACGCCCGGCGCGAGGACGTCGACGACGCCGCGGCGCACGTCGAGCACGACGTCGCCGCCGCTCCCGAGGCCGTCGTGCGCGAGCGTGCGCTCCCACCGCACCTCGCCGGTCGCAGCGTCCTCGCGCACCACCGCGACCTCGTCGCCGCGCCACCACGCCCGCACGACGTCCGTCGCGCCGACCGGCACGACGGACAGCCGCCCCGCCGTCGCGGCCGTGCGCTCCCCCACGACCTCGCCGGTCGTCGCGCGCACGGTGGTGAGCCGGGCCGCCTGCTCGCGCCACCCCGTCGGCACCGCGCACACCACCACCTCGCGCGCGGGCTCGCCCGAGGCCGGCAGGCACGTGGCACGGTCGCCGAGACGCTCGGACCGCCAGAGGACCGAGCCGTCCGCGACGGAGTACGCCGTGAGCGACCCGTCGACGGTCACGACGGCACCGACCGCGGGGACCACCTCGGTGCCGGGCTCGACGGGGACCGACCAGCGCGGCTCGGGCGGGTCCTCGAGCGGCCGCAGCCCCCCGGCGAGCGCTGTGACGTCGACGGGCCGCGCGTCCTCCATCGACGCGGTGAAGGCGACGGAGCCGGCGAACGCGACGGCGACCGCGAGCGCCACCCACGGGACGGGGTGCAGGAACCAGCGGCGCCCGGGCGCACGCACCTGCGGGGACTCGCCGCCCCCGGCGGACCCGGACGGCCGGGGCGCGCCGGACCGCGCGGGGCCGGGCATGTCGGGGGCCGTGGGCGGGCGCTCGTCCTGCGGGCGCGACAGGGGCAGCACGTCGCGGGCCGCTCGGTCGTGGTGCCCGCTCCGCGTGGCGGGCGGACCGTCCTCGTCCCGGGGTCGCGGCCCGTCGGGCGGACGGCGGACGGGCGCCTCGGCAGGACCCGCGAGCGCGGCGTCGAGGGCGGCGTCGAACCGGTCGTCGGACCGCAGCTCGGGCGGCAGGAGCTCGAGGCCGCCGACCGCCGTCCCGGCACCCTCCGTCGTCGGCTCGTGGGTGACGTGCCCGGCACGAGCCGCCCGGTCCTGCGCGAGCCGACGGCGCCTCACCCGTCCACGATACGCACGCCCGTCGGGCCGCGCCGGGCGAGCGGCGGGACCGCCGCGCCCGGACGACGGCGCACGAGCAGGGTCAGATGCCGAGCTGGTAGACGCCCCAGTACGCGAGGATGACGAGCAGGACGGTGGACCCCGCGATCACGCACCACAGCATGACGCGGGGGGTCACGCCGCGCGCGACCTGCAGCACGCTCCCGCCCTCGTCCGCGGCGACCGCCTCGTCGGTGCCCCGGCGCTCGTCGTGCGCACGGCGCGCGGAGCGGACCTCGGCGGCCCGGTTGACCAGCAGGGCGCCCGCGACGAGCGTCGCGAGCCCGACGAGCCGCACCCCGATCCAGCCGCCCTGCACGACCCACGCGTCCTTCTCGTAGTCGAGCGCGAGCCGCGCGGTGGCCACGAGGTAGACGACGAGCGCGACCGTCGTCGCGAACGCGCCGACCCCGAGCCCCACCAGCGGCACGCGGAAGCCGGGCGCGAGACCGGCGGGCGCCCCGGGCCGGCCCGCGACCCGTCGCAGCCGGCGCACGAGGCCCCCGACGAGGCCGACGAGCGGGCCGAGCACGAGCAGACCGACGGCGGCGAGGACGAGGGCGACGAACAGGTCGCCGTTGCCCAGCCAGCGCGGCGACGGGACCGGCCCGGCGAGGTACTGCTGCGTGGGCTCGGCGCCCGCGACCTGCGGCAGCGCGGTCGCGCTCGCGGGCAGGGAGGTCACCCACGCGCTCACGTCGCGCGGGAAGTCGGGCACGAGCACGTCGTCGATCTTGATCCCGTGGTTCGCGTCCGCGTAGTACCGCACGGTGACGTCGGCCCCGCCCGGCACCTGCGACGACGGGCCCGTGGCGTCGAGGATCTGCCGCGCCCCCTGCTCGACGGGCATCGACGGGTCCGCGGTGCCGTACACGACGAGCACCGGCTGGGTGAGCCGCTCGAGGAACGGCTCCACGTCGAAGTCCGCGTACTCGAAGCCGCCGCCGGGGATCGCCATCCCGACGGCGCGCGGGATCGCCCGGAACACCCCGTGGGGCACGTCGGTGTTGCGCAGGTAGCTGTCGACCGCGAACGCGGCCTGCTGGCGCGGCGGCACGACGGGCGCGGACACGAGGACGGTGAACGCGATGGTCGGATCGTCCGCCGCCATCACGGGCACGATCCACGTGCCCTCGGACTCTCCGTACAGCCCCACGCGCTCCGGGTCGACGCCGGGACGCGCCCGCAGGAGGTCCACGGAGTGCGCGTAGTCGCGCGCCATCGCCTCGTAGTCACGGTGGCGCGTCGTGTAGGTGTCCAGGCGCTTGTCCGGGACGAGGGTCACGACGCCCGCGCTCGCGAGGTCGGTCGCGACGTCCACGAACGCCTCCGACGCCAGGCCGGTCCCTGCCCCGTGCACGAACACCATGCCCGGGAGGTCGTCGCCCGCGTCGACGGGCTCGCGCAGCACGCCCCCGACGGTCGCGCCGTCGAGCCGGACCGTCACGTCGGTCTCGCGCACGTCGTAGGTGCCGACCGGGGCGGCCCCGCCCGGCGGCTGCCCGCCGACGGTCGTGTCGGGCGTCTCGGGGACGAGGTGCTCGGTCACGGGCACCGGGTCCCACTGCGGCCCGGTGACCGCTCCGACGATCGCGAGGACGATCGCGAGGGCTGCCGTCGTCGCGGCGGTCCGGAAGATCACCGAGGAATCGTACGTCGCGGGCCGCCGGCCGGTCCCTGGTGCCGTCCCGACGACGGCACGGAGGACGTCCCCCCGGGTCAGAAGCCGAGCCGGTGGAGCTGCTTGGGGTCGCGCTGCCAGTCCTTGGCGACCTTCACGTGCAGGTCGAGGTAGACCCTCGCCCCGAGCAGCGCCTCGATGCCGTGCCGCGCGCGCGTCCCGACCTCGCGCAGCCGTGAGCCGCCGCGGCCGATGACGATCGCCTTCTGCGAGTCGCGCTCGACGAAGAGGTTGACGCGCACGTCGAGCAGCGGCGGCCGGCCCGTGGCCTCGTCGCCGCTGCCCTCGCGGGGCACGATCTCCTCGACCTGGACCGCGAGCGAGTGCGGGAGCTCGTCGCGCACGCCCTCGAGCGCCGCCTCGCGCACGAGCTCGGCGACCATGACGGCCTCCGGCTCGTCCGTGAGCTCGCCGCCCGGGTACAGCTCGGGGCCCTCGGGCAGGTGGGAGACGAGGACGTCGGTGAGCACGTCGACCTGGTAGCCGTCCTGGGCCGAGACGGGCACGATGTCGGCCCAGCCGCCCGCCGTCTCCCCCAGCCGGTCGACCGCGAGCAGGTGCGCGGCGAGGGTGCCGCGGTCCACGAGGTCGGCCTTCGTGACGACCGCGACCACGGGCGTGCCGCGGCGCCCGCGCATGAGCTCCGCGAGCTCGTTCGCGATGAAGCGGTCGCCCGGGCCGATCTTCTGGTCGGCGGGCAGGCAGAACGCGATGACGTCGACCTCGGTGAGCGTCTCGCGCACGAGGTCGTTGAGACGCTCGCCGAGCAGCGTGCGGGGGCGGTGCAGCCCCGGGGTGTCGACGAGGACGAGCTGCGCGTCGGGGCGGTGCACGATCCCGCGGATCGTGTGGCGCGTCGTCTGGGGGCGCCCGGAGGTGATCGCCACCTTCTGGCCGACCAGCGCGTTCGTCAGGGTCGACTTGCCCGCGTTGGGCCGCCCGACGAGGCAGGCGAAGCCGGAGCGGTGCTCGGGGGTGGTCGTGCTCACGGGGTGTCCTTCACGGTGGGGAGGGGCTGACGGGTGTCGGCCGCGGGGTCGGGCTCGTCCGGCGCGGGGACCGGAGCGTCGGGCGAGGTCGCCGTGGAGACGAGGACGGTCGCGAGCTGCTTGCGGCGGCCCTGGACGCGGTCGGCCTCGAGGCGCAGCCCGTGGACCTCGGCCACGGAGCCGGGCAGCGGGACCTTGCCGAGCGCCTTGGCGAGCAGGCCGCCCACGGTGTCCACGTCGTCGTCGTCCAGGCCGAGGCCGAAGAGCTCGCCGAGCTCGTCGACGCCGAGGCGGGCGGGCACGCGCAGGACGCCGTCGCCCAGGTCCTCGACCTCGGGCTCCGGCCGGTCGTGCTCGTCCGTGAGCTCGCCCACGATCTCCTCGAGCGCGTCCTCGATCGTCACCAGTCCCGCGACGCCGCCGTACTCGTCGACGACCATGGCGATGTGCGAGGACGACGCCTGCATCTCGCGCAGCAGGTCGTCCACGGGCTTGGACTCGGGTACGAAGATCGCGGGGCGCGCGACCTCGCCCACGGGCCGCGCGTCGGTCCCGGGACCGCCCTGAAGGACGCGCACGACGTCCTTGAAGTAGGCGACGCCCACGAGGTCGTCCGCGGACGTGCCCGTGACCGGGATGCGGGAGAAGCCGGAGCGCAGGAAGAGCGAGAGGGTCTTGCGCAGGGGCGTGTCGCGCGCCGTCGTCACCATGTCGGTGCGGGGCACCATGACCTCGCGCGTGAGGGTGCTGCCGAGCTCGAAGACGGAGCGGATGAGCTCGCGCTCCTCCTCCTCGATGACCTCGGACTCGTTGACGCGGTCCACCATGTCCTGGAGCTCGCGCTGGTGGGCTCCCTCGTCGGGCGCCGGGGCGAGCCGCGTGAGCCAGCGCGTGGCCCCGACGACGACCGTGAGCAGGCGCGACAGGCTCAGCAGGACGCGCACCGCGTGGCGGCGGCCGAGGGACCGCGGACTCACGCGCACCACGAGGAGCCCGACGACGACGCTCACCGCGAGCGCGACGAGCAGGACCTGCCACCACGGTTCCAGCCACGCCGCGACGAGCAGCGTGAGGCACGTGACCGCCGCGACCTCGGCGACGACGCGCACGAAGCCGACGGAGCGCACGGTCGCCGCCGGGTCCGCGAGCAGCGCCAGCGCCCGGCGCCCCTCCGGGCGGGCGGGCACGGCCGGGTCGTCGCCCAGGGCGGCCTCCGTGACGGCCGCCCGCGTCACGCGCAGCACCGCCGCCTCGCCCGCGCTCAGCGCGGCCGCGAGCACGACCGCCAGGACGGTCAGGGCCGCCAGGAGCGCGACGGGTTCGCCGCTCACCGGCCCGCGAGGAAGGTCAGGAGCAGCTTGCGCTGCAGCGCGAACATCTCCTTCTCCTCCTCCGGCTCGGCGTGGTCGTAGCCGAGCAGGTGCAGGATGCCGTGCGTCGTGAGCAGCAGCATCTCCTCCGCCGTCGAGTGGCCCGCCGTCACCGCCTGCTGGGCGGCGACCTCCGGGCACAGCACGACGTCGCCGAGCTGGCCGGGGCCGGCGACCTCGCCGTCGCGCCCGGGCCGCAGCTCGTCCATGGGGAACGACAGCACGTCCGTCGGGCCGGGCTCGTCCATCCAGCGCACGTGCAGCTCGCTCATCACGTCCGTGTCGACGAAGAGGATCGACAGCTCGCTCTGCGGGTGCACGCGCATCGCGTCGAGCACGTACCGTGCCAGCGCCGCGAACTCGGCCTCGTCGACCTCGGCCTCGGTCTCGTTGTTGACCTCGATGCTCACGCGTCGTCCCTCGTCCGTCGTTCTCGTGCCGCGGGGCGTCCGCGGCGGTCGTCGTCGCGGCGGCGCGACCCGGAGCTCCCCGAGCCCCCGCCGCTCGCCAGGTCCCACCGCGCGTACGCGTCGATGATGTCGCTCACCAGCCGGTGCCGCACCACGTCGGACGACGTGAGCCGGCAGAACTCGACGTCGTCCACGCCGGTGAGGACGTCCTCGATGACGCGCAGGCCGGACTGGGTGCCGCCCGGCAGGTCGACCTGCGTCGCGTCGCCCGTGATGACCATGCGCGACCCGAAGCCGAGGCGCGTGAGGAACATCTTCATCTGCTCGGTGGTCGTGTTCTGCGCCTCGTCGAGGATGATGAACGAGTCGTTGAGGCTGCGCCCGCGCATGAACGCGAGCGGGGCGACCTCGATCGTCCCGGCCTCGATGAGCTTGGGGATCGAGTCCGGGTCGATCATGTCGTGCAGCGCGTCGTACAGCGGGCGCAGGTACGGGTCGATCTTCTCCGTCAGCGAGCCGGGCAGGAACCCGAGCCGCTCCCCCGCCTCGACGGCCGGGCGCGTGAGGATGATGCGGTTGACCTGCTTCGACTGCAGCGCCTGCACGGCCTTCGCCATCGCGAGGTACGTCTTGCCGGTGCCCGCGGGGCCGATCCCGAACGTGATGGTGTTCGCGTCGATCGCCTCGACGTAGCGCTTCTGCCCCACGGTCTTGGGCCGGATCGTGCGGCCGCGGCTCGACAGGATGTTGAGCGTCAGCACCTCGGCCGGGCGCGACGCCGTCGCGGCGGTGAGCATCGCGATGGACCGCGTGACGACGTCGGCCGTGAGCTGCGTGCCTGCCTCGACGACCTCGACGAGCTCGTCGAGCAGGCGCGCGGCGAGCGCGACCTCCCCCGGAGGGCCGGCGACCGCGATCTCGTTGCCCCGCACGTGCACGTCGACGGCGGGGAACCCCTCCTCGACGGCCCGGAGCACGGAGTCGCGGCTACCGAGGAGCGCCACCATCGGCACGTGGTTCGGGATGACGATGCGGTGCTCGACCCGGTGCGACGAGGGGTCGGGTTCTCGGGACAGAGAGGTCATGAGCCGGCTTGCGCCGCTGCGCTCCTTCGGTCGGGCAGTGGGTCCGGGACGGCCACCGCCCCGCAGATCGCTTCCATCGTACCGAGCGCGGCCGGGCGTCACACGCGCTTTCGCGCAGGGCTCAGGCGGGCGACCAACCGAGCTCGGCGCCTGCGATGACGTGGCCGTGCACGTGGAACACGCTCTGGCCGGCGCGCGGCCCCGAGTTGAAGATGAGCCGGAACTGGCCGTCGGCTAGGTCGCCCGCCACCTCGTCCGCCAGCGCGACGACGTCGCCCAGCAGCTCCGGGTCCGCCGCCGCGAGCTGGGCGATGTCGCCGTGGTGGTCACGCGGGACCACGAGCACGTGCACGGGCGCCTGCGGGTCGATGTCGCGGAACGCGATCGAGCGCTCGCTGGTCGCCACGACGTCGGCCGGCACCTCCCCCGCGACGATGCGGCAGAAGAGGCAGTCCGGGTCGGTGCGCAGGTCGGTGCTCGTCATGACCCCGAGGCTAGACCACGCGTCCCGGCCACGCCCCAGCGGCCGAGCCGCTCGGCGAGCAGCGCCACGGCCACCGGTCCGGCGGTCGACGTGCGCAGCACGTGGGGCCCCAGCCGCGCCGCGACCGCGCCGGCCTCCGTGAGGTCGGCGAGCTCGCGGTCGGAGATCCCGCCCTCCGGGCCGACGACGACGAGCACCTCGGGCACGGGCGCGCCGTCCGTGGCCGGACCGGCGGGCAGCCCGACGTCGGCGAGCGGCGTCGTCGCCTCCTCGTGCAGGACGATCGCCCGACCGCCCGCCGCGACGACGTCGACGACCCGCGCCGCGAGGCCGCCCGAGTCGAGCGCGACCTCGACGCGAGGCAGGCGCGCGCGCCGGGCCTGCTTGGTCGCCGTGCGGACCGTCGCGAGCCACCGGGCGCGGGACTTCGCCGCGCGCTCGCCGCGCCACACGACGACGGAGCGCTCCGCCTGCCACGGCACGACCACGTCGACGCCGATCTCCGTCGCCGCCTCGATCGCCATCTCGTCGCGGTCACCCTTGGCGAGCGCCTGGACGAGCGTCACGACGACGTCCGGTGCCGGCTCGCGGTCCACCTCCTGCACGAGGAGCGTCACGCGGCCCGACTCGGCGTGCTCGACGACGCACCGCAGCCGGAGCCCGTCGCCGTCGACGACGTCGACGCGCTCCCCTGCGCCGCGCCGCTGCACGACGCCCGCGTGCCGGCCCTCCGCGCCGTCGAGCACGTAGCGGTCGCCGGGCGCGACGCCGTCGGTCCCCGTCTCGGCGAGGAACACCGGAGCACTCATGCCCGCGCCCCGCTCAGCGGCCGGAGAGCTTGTCGCGCAGGCGCGAGAACACGCCCGGGTGCGCGGCGGCGAGCCGGGGCTCGGGCCGCTCCTCGCCGCGCAGCGCGGCGAGCGAGCGCAGGAGCTGCTCCTGCTCGGGGTCGAGGGCCGTCGGCACCTGGACCTCGATGTGCACGTTGAGGTCGCCGCGACCGCTGCCGTGCAGGTGCCCGACGCCGAGGTTCTTCAGCGTGACGATCTGGTTCGGCTGCGTGCCGGGGCGCAGGTCGATCTCCTGGAGCCCGTCGAGCGTCTCCAGCTCGAGCACGGTGCCGAGGGCGGCCGCCGTCATGGGCACCTGGAGGGTGCAGTGCAGGTCGTCGCCGCGGCGCACGAACGTGTCGTGGTTGCGCTCGCGGATCTCGACGTACAGGTCGCCCGCGGGGCCGCCGGCCGGGCCGACCTCGCCCTGCGCGGTGAGCTTGATGCGCGTGCCCGTGTCGACGCCCGCCGGGACGTTGACCGTGATGCTGCGGCGGCTGCGCACGCGGCCCTCGCCCGAGCACTCCGCGCACGGCTCCGGGATGACGGTGCCGAAGCCCTGGCAAGCGGCGCACGGCGCGCTCGTCATGACCTGGCCGAGGAACGAGCGCGCGACGCGCTGGACCGTGCCGCGGCCGTGGCACACCTCGCACGTGCGGGGCGAGGTGCCCGGACGGCAGCAGGTGCCGCCGCACGTGCCGCACACGACCGCCGTGTCGACCTGGAGCTCGCGCTGCGCGCCGAACGTCGCCTCGGAGAGGTCGATGTCGAGCCGCACGAGCGCGTCCTGGCCGCGGCGGGCGCGCGGGATCGGGCCCTGCTGCGCCTGGGCGCCGCCGAAGAACGTCTCGAAGATGTCCTGGAAGCCGAACCCGCCGCCCATGGGGCCGCCGCCCCCGCCGCCGGGGGCGCTGGGGTCGACGCCGAGGTCGTACTGCTGGCGCTTCTCCGGGTTGGACAGCACCTCGTAGGCGCGCGCGACGTCCTTGAAGCGGTCGCCCGCCTCCTCGCCCGCGACGTCCGGGTGCAGCTCGCGCGCGAGCTTGCGGTACGCCTTCTTGATCTGGTCCTGGCTGGCGTCACGGGCCACGCCGAGGATCTCGTAGTAGTCGCTCACACGTCACTCTCTGCTGGTGCGGGTCGTGAGGCCGGCGCGCGGCCGGTCGGGAGGGGTCGGGGGTGGTCGTCGAGCGGGCCCGCCGCGGGCGGGGAGACCGCGGGGCTCACGTGCCGAGCACCCGTGACAGGTAGCGCGCGACCGCGCGCACCGCCGCGATGGTGCCGGGGTAGTCCATGCGGGTCGGCCCGATCGAGCCGACGAGCGCGACCGTGTCACCGTCGTTACCGTAACCGGTCGTCACGACGGAGGTCTCCGCGAGGCCCTCGAGCTGGGTCTCGCGACCGATCCGGACGCTCACGCCCGACTCGGCGGCCATCTCGGTGAGCAGCCCGAGCAGGACGACCTGCTCCTCGAGCGCCTCGAGGACGGGGCGCAGCGCGTGCTCGAACCGCATGCCCGCGCGCGCGAGGTTGGCCGTGCCCGCGAGGACGAGGCGCTCCTCGCTCTCCTCCGCGAGCGTCTGGGCGACGAGGTCGCCCACCGCGCGGACGAGCGGGGCGTCGTCGGGGTGGAAGCTCTCGGTCACGGCGGCGAGACCGGGCGCGAGGTCCGTGAGGCGCTTGCCCGCGGCCGCGGCGTTGAGCCGTGCGCGCACCTCGACGAGGGTCCCCTCGTCCGGCAGGCTCGCGACCTCGAGCGTGCGCTGCTCGACGCGGCCCGTGTCCGTGATGATGACGACCAGGAGGCGCGACTCGCCGACGGGCACGAGCTCGAGGTGGCGCAGGCCCGACCGGCTCAGCGAGGGGTACTGCACGACGGCGACCTGGCCGGTGAGCTGGGCGAGAAGGCGCCCGGCGCGCGCGATGACGTCGTCGAGGTCCACGCCCTCGGACAGGAAGGTCTCGATGGCGCGCTTCTCCGGCGCGGACAGCGGCTTGACGCCCGAGAGGCGGTCCACGAAGAGCCGGTAGCCCTTGTCCGTCGGGATCCGGCCCGCGGACGTGTGCGGCTGCGCGATGTACCCGGCGTCCTCGAGGGCCGCCATGTCGTTGCGGATCGTGGCGGGCGAGACGCCGAGGCTGTGGCGCTCGGTGAGCACGCGCGACCCCACGGGCTCGCGCGTGAGGACGTAGTCCTCGACGATGGCCCGCAGCACCTCGAGCCGGCGCTCCTCGCTCACGTCCACCTCCCGCGTGCCGCACCGTCGCCGCCCGGGCGGGCGTGCGGGCGTCGGCACTCTCGACCTCCGAGTGCCAATCCTACGCGTCCGCGCGGCCCGTCCGGCGGTCCTCCGCTCGTCGCGAACGCAGGTCGAGGAGGCCGACGACGAGCGCGACCGCGACGAGGCCGATCGTCACCAGGAGCGCGCGCCCGGTCGCGTCCGCGGCCGAGTCGCCGCTCGCGAGCCCGCCGTAGTAGACGGACAGGACCACGGAGATCCCGACGGCCGACCCGATGCGCTGACCGAGCTGCAGCATGCTGCCCGCCACCCCGGCCCGGCTCACCGGCACCTCGGACAGCGTGAGCGTCTGGTTCGGCGCGATGACCGTGCCGCTGCCCGCGCCCGCGACGAGCAGCGCGACCGCGAGCGCCGGGCCGACGGCGCCCGGGTCGTCCCCGAGCGTGCGCACGACGACCTCCGCCGCGACCACCCCCACGAGCACGAGCACGACGCCGCCGACGACGAGCTCGCGGCCCCAGCGCGCGACCCAGCGGCCCGAGAACCACGCCGACACGCCCGACGCGACCGCGAACGGCGTGCCGACGAGCCCCGCCTGGAGCGGCGTGTACCCCAGCTCGTCCTGGAGGTAGAGCGTGACGACGAGGAAGATGCCCGTGAACCCGGCGAAGTACGCGAGGCCGAGCAGCGCGCCGTTGCGGAAGGACCCGAGCCCCACGACCTGGGGGTCGAGCACGGCCTCGCCCGTGCGCCGCTGGTAGCGCCGCTCCCACCCGACGGCGGCCGCCACGGCGGCCGCGGCCGGCACGAGCCACCACCAGCGCGACGCGTCGTCGCCGCGGCCCGTCGTCGTGACGAACGGCATCATCACGCCGAGGGTCGCGGCGCCGAGCAGACCCAGCCCGACGAGGTCGAGCCGGCGCGGCCCGCGCGCCGCGCCCGAGCCGGTGCGCGGTGGCCCGGGCACGAGGCGCCACGCGAAGGGCAGGAGCACGGCGACGACGGGGATGTTCACGAGGAACACCCACCGCCACCCCGTCTCCGGGCCCGCCGCGGCGATGATGAGCCCGCCCAGCAGGGGCCCGAGCGCCGTCGAGACGCCGATGGTCGCGCCGAACATGCCGAACGCGCGCCCGCGCTCGTACCCGCGGAACTGCTGCTGGATGAGGCCGACGACCTGCGGGTTGAGGACGCCCGCGCTCACGCCCTGGAGCAGGCGCGCGACGCCGAGCCACGTGTCGGTCGGCGCGAGCCCGGACGCGAGGCTCATGAGCGCGAAGCCCAGGAGGCCCGCGATGAAGAGCGGTCGTCGTGCGCCCGCGTCGCCCAGGCGCCCGGCGGGCACCAGCGCGAGACCGAACGCGAGCGTGTAGCCGGCGACGACGAGCTGGAGCTGGGTCGGGCCCGCGTCGAGCGACGACTCGATCGACGGCAGGGCCACGTTGACGATCGATACGTCGAGCGTCGTGATGAAGCCCACCGCGAGGCAGACCGGCAGCACGCGCCAGCGGTTCGGGTCCGGCTCCGCGCGCTGCTGGCTCATCGGTCCGTGGTACCACCCCGCCCCGGGGGCGCGCGCGCCGGGAGCCGCCGTGCGCGGCCGGGCCGGGCGCCCGGGACCTCCCCGCGGGAGGCCGATCCCGCGACGCACGGGGCGATCTCGGTGGTGAGCGGCGGACGCTGGCCTAGGGTGACGCCGTGTCCTTCGACCGCTACGGCTCCGACGTCCTCGGCGGCACGCCCGCCCCCACCCACCACCGCCCGCGGCCCGTGTCGCGCCCGCAGCCCGCGGAGCGCGGCCTCGTCGTCGAGGAGGTGCAGACCGGGTGGGTCGGGGCCGTCGTCCGGGTCGAGAAGTCGGGCGGGATGCACGTCGTCGTGCTCGAGGACCGCGCGGGCCGGACCCGCACGTTCCCGCTCGGGCCGGGGTTCTGGGTCGACGGCGCGCCCGTCGAGCTCACCCCGCCCGTCACCTCCCGCGCCCCCGCCGCGCCGACGCGCACGGCCTCGGGCTCGCGGGCCGTCGTCGGGCAGCGGGCGCGCGTCGCGCGCGGGAGCCGCATCTGGGTCGAGGGCAAGCACGACGCCGAGCTCGTCGAGAAGGTGTGGGGCGACGACCTGCGCGTGGAGGGGGTCGTCGTCGAGCCGCTGCACGGCGTCGACGACCTCGCGGCGGCGCTCGCGGACTTCGGCCCGACGCCGCAGCGTCGCGTGGGCGTGCTCGTGGACCACCTCGTGCCCGGCAGCAAGGAGCGGCGGATCGCCGACGAGGCGCTGCGGCGGTCGCCCGCGGGCACGGTGCTCGTGCTCGGGCACCCGTACGTCGACGTCTGGCAGGCGGTGAAGCCGGCCCGGATCGGCCTCGAGCGGTGGCCCGTGATCGAGCGCGGCACCGAGTGGAAGCGCGGGATCCTGCGCGAGCTCGGCTGGCCGGCGGAGAGCGCGGAGGACGTCGGCCGCGCGTGGCAGCGCATCCTCGGCACGGTGCGCACGTACGCCGACCTGGAGCCGTCGCTGCTCGGGCGCGTCGAGGAGCTCATCGACTTCGTCACCGCGCCCTGACCGGTCGCGGGCGCGCGGGACGCACCCCGCGCGTGAGGTACCGCGCTCGAGACGCACCGCGCCCCGGTACCGACGGGCGGTACCAGGGCGCGGCGACAGCGTCGGCCGGGTCTCAGGCGGCCGGCACGCCGCCCGTGAGACGGCGGTAGGCGTAGCCGACGGCGACGTAGCTCAGCGGGATCGTCACGAAGAGCCCGAGCCCGCACGGGATCGCGCCGAGGATGTTGATCCCGACGAGGGCGAGCAGGAGCAGGAACACCTGCCCGAAGTTCTTCGCGACGAGCGAGAAGCTCGTGCGGATCGCCGTGATCGCGTCGACGCCCTGGTCGAGCGCGACGTAGTACACGAACGCCGAGAACAGCAGCACCGCGAGGCCGGGCAGGACGCACAGGAACAGCCCGATGTACGACAGGACGCCGACGATCAGAGCAGCGAGGAGCACGTTGACGACGTTGCCGATGCGGAAGAACGCCGCGACGTCCGGCCGGCGCCCGTCCGCCTCGTCGAGCGCGCCGCGCGTGAAGAACGCGGTGATGAGGTAGCCGATGACGGTGCCGACGAGCCCCAGCACGACACTGGTGAACGTGATTCCGCTCAGCGCGGCGAAGTTCGTGTCGGAGTAGTCGAACTGGTCCTGGAACTGGTCGAACCCGCCCGTGATCCAGCTCCACGCGATGTTGACGGCGAGGAAGATCAGCGCGACGAGGATCCACGGCCCCAGGTTCGACGTGACGCGGCGCCACCCGTAGGAGATCGCGTCGCCGACGCCGAACGCCGGGCCCGAGTAGCCGGACTGGCCCCCGTACCCTCCGGCGGCGCCCGGGTACGACCCGGGCGGCGGCGGGTACCCCCCGGCGGGGGGCGGGTATCCGCCGGCGGGCGGCGGGTACGCACCGGACGGGGGCGGGTACGCGCCCGGCGGGGGCGTCGCCGGTCCCCCGGCCGCGCCGTCCGGCGCACCGGTCGGCGCGCCGTAGGCACCCGGTGCCCCGTACGCGGGCGGGCCCGACGGCGGTGCGGCCGGGTCGTGCGGCGCTCCCCCGCCCGGGCCGTACGGCGAGGCGGGCGGGACGTCGCCGCCGGACGGGGCGGCGTCGGGCCGGTCGGGTCCGGGACCGGACGGTGGCGTGGCGTCCGGTCGCGGGCCGCCCGCGCCGTCGGCGGGGGTGTGCTCGTCGTCGCGGGGCGGCTCGCCGCCCGGGTTCGTGGGGTCGGTCATCGTGCACCTCGTTCCTCGTCGTCACGTGCTGCGGGCTGCACGCTCCGTCGACGTGCTGGGTCCACCTTGGCGGTTCCCGGCCCGGACCGCGCGGCGAGCACCGCGGCCGTCGCACGGCGGCGGCAGGATGGTGCCGCCGAGGGGCCTCGTCCCCGCGGGGCGCGCCCGGGTCGCGGTGGACCCGGGCCGACGTCACTCGTCCGTGATCGTCCGGACGACCGTGTCCGCGAGCAGCCGCCCCCGCAGGGTGAGCACGGCACGACCGGCGACCGCTGCGCGGCCGTCGAGCAGCCCGTTCGCGACGAGCCCGGCGACGGCGTGGCGTCCCGCCGGGGAGAGGACCGCGAGGTCGAGACCCTCGCGCAGCCGCACGCCGAGCATCGCCTGCTCGAGCCGGCCCTCCGTGCGCGTGAGGAGCTCGCGCCCCGCCGCGGGGCTCGTGCCCGCCTCGAGCAGCGCCGCGTACCGGCGCGGGTGCTTGACGTTCCACCACCGCACGCCGACGCGGGCGTCCTCGGGCGACGCCCCTGCAGGCGCGGCGCCGGTCGCCGCGACGTAGGAGTGCGCACCGGGCCCGATCCCCCACCAGTCGTCGCCGCGCCAGTACGCGAGGTTGTGGCGGCAGCGGTCGGCGTCGGTACGGGCCCAGTTGCTCACCTCGTACCAGGTGAGGCCGGCCGCCGTGAGCAGCTCGTCGGCGAGCTCGTACTTCGTGGCCTGGTCGTCCTCGCTCGGGAGCGCGACCTCCCCGCGCCGCACCTGGGCGGCCATCTTCGTCCCCGCCTCCACGACGAGCGCGTACGCGGACACGTGGTCGACGCCGGTCGCGAGCGCAGCCTCGAGGCTCGCTCGCCAGTCGTCGAGGCTCTCCCCCGGCGTGCCGTAGATGAGGTC
The DNA here is from genome assembly GCF_031119065.1 of Cellulosimicrobium sp. XJ-DQ-B-000. Classification (NCBI taxonomy): domain Bacteria; kingdom Bacillati; phylum Actinomycetota; class Actinomycetes; order Micrococcales; family Promicromonosporaceae; genus Cellulosimicrobium; species Cellulosimicrobium sp. XJ-DQ-B-000. The sequence continues at coordinate 218,823 of NZ_JAVHYN010000003.1, read as the reverse complement.
GAGCGAGACCTGGAGGCCGGCGTCGCGCGCCCAGCGCACGACGTCCGGGATGCGGCGCGGGTCGTGCGTGCGCTCGAGCGTCGCGAGCACGTGCGGCACGGCGGACTGCATGCCGAACGACACGCGCGTGAACCCGGCGGCCGCGAGCTCGGCGAGCGACTCGGGCGTCACCGAGTCCGGGTTCGCCTCCGTCGTCACCTCGGCGTCGGGGGCGAGCCCCCACGCGTCGCGCACGCCACCGAGCAGGCGGACGAGGTCCCCGGCAGGCAGGAGCGTGGGCGTGCCGCCGCCGACGAAGACGGTCGACACGGGCCGCTCGGGCAGCCCGGCGTCGTGCAGCACGCGCGCGGCGAGGTCGATCTCGCGAAGCGCCGTGCTCGCGTACGAGGCCTGGCTCGCGCCCCCGCCGAGCTCGGACGCCGTGTACGTGTTGAAGTCGCAGTACCCGCACCGCACCGAGCAGAACGGGACGTGCAGGTAGACCCCGAACCCGCGGGTCGCGGGCACGGTGCCGCCCGCGCCGCTCGCGACCCAGGAGGGCAGCGAGCCGTCGGGCGGGACCGGCTCGCCCTCGGGCAGCGCCGGGCTCACTTCTTCGACTTGTCCTTGGCGTCCTTGCCGCCCGCGGCGTCGGAGGAGAGCGCGGCGATGAAGGCGTCCTTCGGGACCTCGACCGACCCGATGTTCTTCATGCGCTTCTTGCCCTCCTTCTGCTTCTCGAGCAGCTTGCGCTTGCGGCTGATGTCACCGCCGTAGCACTTCGCGAGGACGTCCTTGCGCATCGCGCGCACCGTCTCGCGCGCGATGACGCGCGCACCGACGGCCGCCTGGATCGGCACCTCGAACTGCTGGCGCGGGATGATCTCCTTGAGCTTCGCCGTCATCATGACGCCGTAGTCGTACGCCTTGTCCTTGTGCACGATCGCGCTGAACGCGTCCACCTGCTCGCCCTGGAGCAGGATGTCGACCTTGACGAGGTCGGCGACCTGGTCCCCCGACGGCTCGTAGTCGAGCGAGGCGTAGCCGCGCGTGCGGGACTTGAGCTGGTCGAAGAAGTCGAACACGATCTCGGCGAGCGGGAGCGTGAAGCGCAGCTCGACGCGGTCCTCGGACAGGTAGTCCATGCCGAGCATCTGGCCGCGGCGGTCGTTGCACAGCCCCATCACGGTGCCCACGAACTCGCTCGGCGCGAGGATCGTCGCGCGCACGACCGGCTCGCTGACCTGCTTGATCTTGCCGCCCGGGAACTCCGACGGGTTCGTCACGTTGACGAGCGTCCCGTCCTCGAGCGTCACGTCGTAGACGACGTTCGGCGCGGTCGAGATGAGGTCGAGGTCGAACTCGCGCTCGAGGCGCTCGCGCACGATCTCCAGGTGCAGCAGGCCGAGGAACCCGACGCGGAAGCCGAATCCGAGCGCGACCGACGTCTCCGGCTCGTAGTTGAGCGCGGCGTCGTTGAGCTTGAGCTTGTCGAGCGCGTCGCGCAGGACCGGGTAGTCGGTCCCGTCGATCGGGTACAGGCCCGAGAAGACCATGGGCTTCGGGTCCGAGTAGCCGCCGAGCGCGTCCGCGGCGGGCTTGGCCGCGTTCGTCACCGTGTCGCCGACCTTCGACTGGCGCACGTCCTTCACGCCCGTGATGAGGTAGCCGACCTCGCCGACGCCGAGGCCCTTCGTGACGATCGGCTCCGGCGAGATGACGCCGATCTCGAGCAGCTCGTGCGTCGCGCGCGTCGACATCATGACGATGCGCTCGCGCGGGTTGAGGTTGCCGTCGACGACGCGCACGTACGTCACGACGCCGCGGTAGGTGTCGTAGACCGAGTCGAAGATCATGGCGCGCGCGGGGGCGTCGGCGTCGCCGACCGGCGCGGGCACGCGCTCGACGATGCGGTCGAGCAGCGCCTCGACGCCGGCGCCCGTCTTGCCGGAGACCTTGAGCACGTCGTCCGGGTCGCCGCCCACGAGGTTCGCGAGCTCCTCCGCGTACTTCTCGGGCTGGGCCGCCGGGAGGTCGATCTTGTTGAGCACGGGGATGATCTCGAGCTCGTTCTCCATCGCGAGGTACAGGTTCGCGAGGGTCTGCGCCTCGATGCCCTGCGCCGCGTCGACGAGCAGCACCGCCCCCTCGCACGCCGCGAGCGACCGCGAGACCTCGTACGTGAAGTCGACGTGCCCCGGGGTGTCGATCATGTTGAGCGCGTGCGGCGTCTCCACGCCGTCCGCCACGACGGCCCACGGCATGCGGACCGCCTGCGACTTGATCGTGATGCCGCGCTCGCGCTCGATGTCCATGCGGTCGAGGTACTGCGCACGCATGGCGCGCGGCTCGACGACACCGGTGAGCTGCAGCATGCGGTCGGCCAGGGTCGACTTGCCGTGGTCGATGTGCGCGATGATGCAGAAGTTCCGGATCAGCTCGGGCGGCGTGGCCGCGGGCTGGATGCGGGTGCTCAGCTGGGCACTGGGGATCGGGGACAACGCGGGTGCGCTCCTGGGAGTGGCGTGCGGGTCGGGGCCGCGCGCTCGGGGGCGGCGCGCCGACGGTCGCTCTCGGGCGGGCGGGAACGACCATTGTCCCACGTCCGGCGTCGGGCACCCGCCCGCCCTGCGGGGCACCGCGAGCCGACCTAGCGTGGAGGACCGGCCGGCCGCACCGGGCCGACCGGCGACGAGAGGAACGCTCATGGCCCAGGACACCGAGCACCGCACCTCCGACCGCACCGGCGGTCGCCGCGTGCTCGCGATCGTGACCAACTACGGCGTCGAGCAGGACGAGCTCGTGGTCCCGCTCGAGCACCTGCGCGGCGAGGGGGTGGAGGTCGACGTCGCGGCCACGTCCGCCGACGACGTGCAGACCCTCGTGGGGGACAAGGACCCCGGCCGCACCGTGACCCCGAACCTCACGCTCGCCGACGCCGACCCCGCCGGGTACGACCTGCTGCTCGTGCCGGGCGGGACGATCAACGCCGACGCGCTGCGCCTCCAGGACGACGCCGTGAGCCTCGTGCGCGCGTTCACCGCCGCCGGAAAGCCGGTCGCGGCGATCTGCCACGGCCCGTGGGCGCTCGTCGAGGCGGCCGCCGTCGAGGGCAAGACCCTCACGAGCTACGCGTCGCTCGAGACGGACGTGCTCAACGCGGGCGGCGCCTGGGTCGACCGGTCCGTCGTGCGCGACGACGAGGGGTACACGCTCGTCACGTCGCGCGACCCCGGCGACCTCGACGACTTCCTGCGCGAGGTGGACGCCGTCCTGGCCGGGTGACGTGCACCGTTCTGGCAGCCGGGCGGACGCGCGTCCGCCCGGTAGGGTGCGCGCGTGGCACGCAACCGATGGCTGGGACTTCTGACCGACGCGGCGCGCGCCGTCGTCTCCGGGCTCACGCGCTCGCAGGGCGCGGGGCAGGGCGGCGCGCGCCAGGGCACCGCGGCGACGCGGGCCCCGGGGCGCGAGCGGACGCCGTCGGGCCGCGGCCCCGCCGACCGCACGCCGTCGCCGCGGCCCGGCCCGCGTCCCGGTGCTGCACCCGGTCCTCGGCCCCGGCCCGCAGCGGGCGGGCTGCCGGGCCCGGCCGGGACGACGGGCGGTCGGGGCGCCGCCGCCGGGGCGTACCCGGGCGACTTCGAGGGTGCGGTGCGGGCACAGTACGCGCCGCGGCCCGACGGCGACCCGGACCCCGGCGAGATCGTCTGGACGTGGGTCCCGTTCGAGGAGGACCACTCGCAGGGCAAGGACCGGCCCGTGCTGCTCGTCGGGTCGGACGGCGCGTGGCTCCTCGGCGTGATGCTCACGAGCAAGGACCACTCGCGCGACGCCCGGGACGAGGCGCGCTGGGGGCGGTACTGGCTCGACATCGGGTCGGGCCCGTGGGACGCGAAGGGACGCGACAGCGAGGTCCGGCTGGACCGCGTGGTGCGCGTCGACCCGGCCGCGGTGCGCCGCGAGGGTGCCGTCGTCGGGCGCGACGTCTTCGACCGCGTGGTCGAGGGGATCTCGCGGCACCGCTGAGGCGGTGGTCCCGGCTCCTCGCGCCGGCCTCGACGCCTCGGGCGAGGTCGCACTCCGGCCGCGCGCGACGATTAGGGTCACGACCGGACCGCTGGTATTCTTGATGGCTGCGTGTCCGCCCAGGTCGGCGGGCACAGCTCCAGCACCTCTCCACGGGTTCCCCACCCCAGTCCCGGAGCTGGAGTCGCCCTCTACGACCTATCCGCTCGCTCCGGCGAACAGAACCAGAAAGTCCACACGTGGCCAACATCAAGTCCCAGATCAAGCGCATCCGCACGAACGAGAAGGCTCGTCTGCGCAACAAGGCAGTCAAGTCCGAGCTCAAGACGTACGTGCGCCGCGTGCGCGAGGCCGTCGCCGCGGGCGACAAGGAGGCGGCGACCACCGCGCTCCAGGCGGCGTCGCGCAAGCTCGACAAGGCCGTCTCGAAGGGCGTCATCCACGCGAACCAGGCCGCGAACCGCAAGTCGGCCATCGCGAAGTCCGTCAACGCTCTCTGAGCGCACGGTTCGCCCGCGGTGTCGTGACACGCTGATCGTCGCGACGCTCGCACAGGTTTCCCACGAGGGGCGCCGACCCGCACGGGTCGGCGCCCCTCGTGCGTCCGGTGTCGCGCGCCTCGTCCTGGCCGTCGACACCGCGCGGGACCGGGCCCCGGTCGGAGCCCGCGGCCGACGCCACCGTGCGGAGCCGGGGACCCGAGCCCGGAGCCGGGCGGGCTCGCTGCTCGGTCAGCGGCCGTGGGCCCGCGCGATCGTCAGCACGGCCCGCTCGACGGCGAACACCGGGTCACGCCCCGCGCCCTTGACCTCGGCGTCGGCCTGCGCGACGGCGCTGATCGCGGTCGCGAGCCCCTCCGGGGTCCAGCCCGCGAGCTCGCGGCGCGCGCGGTCGACCTGCCAGGGCGCGAGCCCCAGGTCCTTGGCCGCCACCCCGCCACGGCCACGCATCGCGCCGACCTTCGCGAGGGCGCGGAGCTTCATCGCCAGGGCCGCGACGAGCGGCACCGGGTCCGCGCCCGTCGCGAGCGCGTGCCGCAGGAGCGCCACGGCCTCCCCCGCGTTCCCGGCGACCGCGGCGTCCGCGACCCGGAACCCGGTCGCCTCGACCCGGCCGCCGTAGTACCGGTCCACCACGGCCTCGCTCACGGTGCCGTCGGTGTCCGTGACGAGCTGGCTGCAGGCGGCCGCCAGCTCCCGTAGGTCGTTGCCGAGTGCCTCGACGAGAGCCCGCACGCCCGACGCGTCGATGCGTCGACGCGCCCTGCGGAACTCGGCGTTGACGAACGCCACCTTGTCGGAGTCCTTCTTGATCGCCTCGACCGCGACGACCGGGGCGCCGCTGCCCTTGATCACGTCGAGCATGCGCTTGCCGCGCACGCCGCCCCCGTGCACGACGACGACCGTCGTCGCCGGGTCGGCGACCGGCACGTAGTCCACGACGTCGGCGACGAGCGCGTCCGTCGCGGACTCGGCGCCCTCGACGACGACCACCTTCGCCTCGCCGAACAGCGACGGGCTCGCCGCCACCGTGAGCATCCCGGCCTGGTACGTCGCGGCCTCGATCGTCACCTTCTCGACCTCGGGGTCGCGCTCGCGCGCCAGGTCGACGATCGCGTCGACGGCACGCTCCGCGAGGAGCGACTCGGGCCCCTGGACGAGCACCACGGGCGCGAGCCGGACGTCGTCCCACGCGAGGGACGGGCCGGCGGACGGACGGGCGGTGCGGGTCGGCGCGGGCATGGCCCAAGCCTGCCACGAGCCGCCCACCGGCGGTGCCGGCCGACGCGCCCCGAGGCTGCGGTCCGCGACTCTCGCCGGAGTTCCGGCGACGCCGCACCGACGACACCCGGGCGTCAGGGGCGCCCTGCCACTGGGGCACCGGGTGCTCGGCCGCTCGGGTGCCCGGGTGCCCGTGCGGGGGGCACGCTCGGGCGCGGTCACCCGCATCCCGCGGCGGAGAGGACGTCGTCGCGCACGACGAGCGCCACGGTGCCGCACGCGTCGGTCCGGAGCACCGTCGCGCCCACCCCGCGGTAGAGGTCGAGCGCCCGGTCGGTGGGGTGGCCGTAGGTGTTCTCGCCCGAGCTGACGAGCGCCACCGTCGGTGCCAGGACCTGCGCGAGCCGGTCGGACTGGGTGGCCGAGCCGTGGTGCGCGACCTTGACGACGTCGACCGGTCCCGTGCCCCGCTCGCCCAGGGTCCGCGCGAGCGCCGCCTGCCCCGCGTCCTCCAGGTCGCCCAGCGCGACGACGTCCAGTCCCGCCGCCCGGACGAGGAGCGCCACGCTCGCGTCGTTCGCGTCACCCGGTCCGGCCTGCAGCACCTCCCACGAGGCGCCGTCGCCGACACTCTCGCCGGATCCCCCGGCACCCGCAACGCCCGCGGTGCCCCCAGCGCCCGCAGCGCCGACTGAGCCCGCCGCGCCTGTCTCCCCGGGCCGCGCGACCTGTACCGGGACGCCCGCGTCCGCGAGGTCCCCGAGCACGCGCTCGGCCTGCGCCGCGGGCTCCGCCGTCGGGCTCACGAGCGCGCGCTCGACCTCCCGGCCGCGGAGCACCGCCTCCAGGCCGCCGACGTGGTCCGCGTGGAAGTGGCTGAGGACGAGCAGGTCGACCCGCTCGACCCCGAGGTCGTCGAGGCACGACCCCGCCGCGGGGCCCGCGGGGCCGACGTCGACGACCACCGCGGCGCGCGGGCCCGAGCGCACGACGAGCGCGTCGCCCTGCCCGACGTCGCACGCCACGACCGCCCAGTCCGCGGGGACCGGCCCCGCGGTCACACCGAGCGGCCGGAGCACCACGACGAGCAGGACGGGCACCGCCAGGACCACGACGACCACGGCCGCGAGGCGCGCACGGGACCGGGCTCTCGCCCGCGGAGCGGGGGCGGGGTGCGCGCCGTCGGCCCGTCCGAACGGCCCGGCGCCGAGGCGTGACGACCGGGTGGCGCGACGCCACTCCCCGGCGAGGCGCACCCGCAGGGACGGCGACGTCGCGCGACGCAGCGTGCGGCGCTCCCCCGCGTCCTGCAGTGCGCGCGAGCGGAGGACCACGGCGAGCCCGAGGGCAGTCAGCGCGGCGAGCAGCGCGGCTCCTCCGAACCCTCCCGGCCAAGGCACCCGCGCGCCGGGCGCGGCCGCGAAGACCTGGGCGACGCCCGCGATCCAGCCCGTGAAGAGCCCCGCCGTCCAGGCGATCGCGGTCGCGGCACCGGGCCACCACGGCGCGACGAGCGTCGCGAGGACGCCGAGCACCGTCGCCGGACCGAGCGCCGGTGCGGCCAGGAGGTTCGCCGGGACGGACCACGTGCTCACGCTCGGGTCGAGCAGGACGACGATCGGGGCGCACGCCGCCTGCGCTGCCACCGGGGCGGCGAGGACGTGCGCAGCGGTCCGTCCGCACCACGGTGCCAGCCGGCGGGCGATCGGCGCCGTGAGCAGGGCCAGCCCGGCCGTCGCGGCGACGGAGAGGACGAAGCCGTACGACCGCGCCAGCCACGGGTCGACGACCAGGAGCACGACCACCGCGACCCCGAGCGCCGCCACCGCGCGGGACGGTCGCCCGAGCACGATGCCGAGCACGCCGACCACCCCCATCGCCGCCGCCCGCAGCACGCTCGGCTCCGGGTGGACCAGCGCGACGAACCCGACCATCGCCGCGCCCGTGACGACGACGCGGACGGCTCGCGGCGCGCGCAGCACGACGCACAGCGCCGCGACGCACGCGACGACGATGACGAAGTGGCCGCCGGACACGGCCGTGACGTGCGTCAGCGACGTGGTGCGCATCGCCTCGTCGAGCTCGGGGTCCAGCCGCGAGGTGTCTCCCACGGCCACCCCCGGCACGAGCCCGCGAGCCTGCGGGCTGAGCCCGTCCGTCACGTCGAGCAGGCTCTGCCGCATGGCGTGCGCGCCCTGGAGGAACCGCCCTGGGTCGTCGACGACGCGTGGCGCGCCGTCCGTGCGCAGGAAGGTCCGGTCCCCCTGCACGTCGAGCCGGCCGGTGACCACGACGGCCGCCCCGTACGCAAGGTCGGTCCACCCGTCACCGCTTCCCGACACGACGACGGGCCCCGCCGCCGGGACGGTCGCGCCGCGTGCGGTGACCTGGTCGACCGTCACGCGCACCTCGTGCCGGTCGGCCGACCCCGACCACGGGTCGGTCCGCGGCTCGACGGCGGAGCGCACCGTCCCGGCGAGGGTCGCCGTCGCGCGCTCGTGGGCCAGCGAGGCGAGCGGAGCCCGCGCGGCGAGCTGGACCCCGCCCGAGAGGAGGACGGCGGCCACGCACGCGAGGACGAGCGCCACCTGCCCGAGCACGCGCACGCCGACCGACGACCCGGCCCGCGGCCCGACCGGCCGACCGTCCCGTGGCCGGACGGGTGCGCCGAGCCGCGGTCCGCCCGACCGACGTGGGCCCGCACCGGTCGCCGGGCCGGGGGGCACGGTGACGAGACCCGCACCGACGCCTGCGTCGGACATCGCGGGGAAAGTCGCCCCACGACGCAGCGCGACGAGGCCGGCGACGAGCACGCAGCACAGCACGACGGCCGTGGCACGCGCCCCGTGCAGCGTGTCCGTTGCCGACGCACCGACGGCGACGAACGCGGTGCCCCACGCCGCGAGCGCCGCGGGGACGAGCCGGAGGTCGGTCACACGCGGACGAGGCCGCGCACGTCCTCGAGCACCGCGGGGCCGATGCCGCTGACCTCGCCGAGCTCGTCGACGGCCGTGAACGGTCCGTTCTCGTCGCGCCACGCGACGATGCGCTCGGCGAGCACGGGGCCGATGCCGGGCAGCGTGTCGAGGGCGGCGGCGTCGGCGGCGTTGAGGTCGACGACCGCGCCACCCGCGCCCCCGCCACCGGTGGCGGCTGCCCCCGGGGAGGCGGGCGGTGGTGCGGCGACCGCCTCCCCGGGGCGGGGGACGTGGATCTGCTCGCCGTCGGTCACGGTGCGCGCGAGGTTGAGCGCGGCGAGGTCGGCGTCGGGCGTCGCTCCCCCGGCCGCGTCGAGCGCGTCGGCGACGCGGGCGTCCGTCGCGACGGTCACCAGGCCCGGCGCCGCCACCTGCCCGACGACGTGCACGACGACCCCGTCCGGCGTCCCCGCCGCTGCTGCGCCAGGACCGGGAGCGACCTCCGCCTCGCCGTCGGCGGCGGCACCACCCGCCGCGGCGGGCGACGCGTCCGAACCGGCCGGGGCGCCGTCACCGGCCGCCGCCGCGGCGGGGGCGTCCACGCGCGCCACGGGCTCGACGCCCCCGGCCGGCGCCCGCAGCACGGCGACGCCGACCGCGACGAGCAGCACGATGACGAGCGCGGTGACCGCGGTCCGCGGCCGCAGCGCCCACCGCCTGCCGCCCTCCTCGGCGAGGTCGCCGAACCCGGAGTGGGCCGTCGGGTGCCCGTGCGCGGCCGTGTACGCGCTCGCCGCCGTCTGCGCCGCGCGCCGCCGCAGGCCATCCACCTCTCCGTCCGCCTCTCCGTCCACGGTGGCGTCGGGCGCCTCGTCGTCGGACCGCGCCGTCTCCCGGGGGGCGGCGGGACCGACGGCCTCGCCAGCCTCCGGCACCCCGGACGGCGGGGACGGCAGAGACGGAACGGACGGCACGGACGGCACGGACGGCGCACGCTCCTCCGGCTCCGGCCGCGACGGCAGCCAGCCGTCGGCGCCGGACGACCCGGGGTCGCCCGGCGCTCCAGGACGCCGGTGCCAGGACGGGACGACGTCGGCCGCAGGGATGTCCGGCGCAGGGGCGTCCACCGCCTCGCGCGGCTCCCACGACCACCGCTCGCCTCGCGTCGGTGTTGCGCGCGGCGGCTCGACCCGGGGCAGCGCGGCGGTCGCCGGGTGCCAGGCGAGGGAAGGCCGCCCGGAGCCGGCGACCGCCCGCAGGCGTTGCCGGACGACGGCGCCGTCGCTCCCGGGGTCGCGGCCGGGGCGGGCGTGCTGGCGGGGCTCGTGCCGAGGTGTGCTCACGCCGTGGACGCTAGGGCGCGGTCGGCGCGCCCTGCCGACGCCGCTGCCCGGCCTGTGGAGGACACGACGAGGTGCGCGGCTGTGCACGGCCACGCATCGGGGGCCCCGGCGTCGGGACCTCAGATCGTCGCCGAGAGGTCTCCCACCCCGGAGCCGCGGTCGGCGAGGTCCGCGACCACGACGGCGAGCACGCCCGGGCCGACGTGTGCCCCGAGCACCGCGCTCACCGGCGTCACGACGACGTCCAGGCCGGTGCGCTCGGTGAGCGCCACGGCGAGCCGGTCGGCGCCGTCGTCGTCCCCGACGTGGTGGACCGCGAGCGCGGGCCGCGCGCGGCGACCCGCGGACTCCACGGCGACCGTCGTGAGCCGCTCGACGGCGGCGGACCGGGTCCGGACCTTCTGCACGACGTCGATCCTGCCGTCACGCACCGCCAGCAGCGGGCGGACACCGAGCACCGTCCCGAGCGCGGCCGAGGCCGCGCTGAGACGGCCGCCGCGGCGCAGGTGGTCGAGCGAGTCGACGAGGAAGACGGCACGGCTCGCGTCGGCGACCTCGATCGCCCGCCGCGCGACGACGTCCGACCCCGCCCCGGCCGCTGCGGCCGCCGCCGCCTCGCGCGCGGCGAAGCCGAGCCCCATCGCGACGGTCCGCGAGTCCACGACCCGCACGGGGACGGGGGCGTCTGCGGCTGCGAGCGCCGCCGCGTGCACCGTGCCCGACAGCTGCGCCGAGAGGTGGACGGAGACGATCTCGCGTGCGCCGGCCGCGGCCGCCGCGGCATACGCCTCGCCGAACGCGCGCGGCGTCGGCTGCGAGGTGGTCACCCGGTGGCCCGCCTGGAGGTGCGCCGCGACGTCCTCGGCGGTGAGGCCGACGCCCTCCAGGTGCGACTCGTCGTCGACGATCACGTGCAGGGGGACGGTGCGCAGCCGCTCGTCGGGCCCGGGGGGCAGGGAGGCCGTGGAGTCGGTGACGACGTGCACGCGGTGGTCGGTCATGGCCGCGCCACCTTACGGCGTGCTCGCCGCCCTGCGCATCCCGGCCCGGCTGCGCCCCCGCGGGCCCGACCCTACGATCCGAGCATGGCCGACGACGCCCCACCGTCCCCGTCCGAGCTCGCCGCCCTGCGCGCCGCCGCCGCGCAGGCCGCCGCGGAGGCGGCCGAGGCGCGCGCCGCGGCGGCCCGGGCGGCGCTCGAAGCCGCCGAGGCGGCCGCCGGGGCTCCCTCGGGCGAGGCCTCCCCGGCCGGCACGGCGGCGACGGACGCACCGCCCCTGCCGGAGCCGACCGACCCCGCCCCGGACGCGGCGCCCCCCGCGGGCGGGTACGCCGCGCAGGTCGCGGCGGGCTACGCGTACGCCGGCGGCACGCTCCCGCTCGGCGCGCTGCTGGAGGGCGCGGAGGGCGGCGACCCGGCCCCCCGCGCGGACGTCCAGGTGGGGTTCGCGCTCTCGATGCTCAACCGGCACGGGCTCGTCGCGGGCGCGACGGGCACCGGCAAGACGAAGACGCTCCAGGGCATGGCGGAGGGCCTGTCGGCGGCGGGCGTCCCCGTGTTCCTCGCCGACGTCAAGGGCGACCTGTCGGGGCTCGCCGTGCCGGGCACGTCGTCCGCGAAGATCGTGGAGCGCGCGGCGTCGATCGGCCAGGAGTGGAGCCCGACGGCGTACCCCGTCGAGGTGTACTCGCTCGGCGGCCTCGGCACCGGGGTGCCGATCCGGACGACGGTCGCGGACTTCGGCCCGCTCCTGCTCGCCAAGGTGCTCGGCCTCAACGAGACGCAGGAGTCGAGCCTCGGGCTCATCTTCCACTGGGCCGACGCGCAGGGCCTCGCGCTGCTGGACCTCAAGGACCTCCGGGCCACCATCGCGTACCTGACGTCCGACGAGGGCAAGGCCGAGCTCCGGGGCATCGGCGGCGTGTCGGGCGCGACGGCCGGCGTGATCCTGCGCGAGATCGTCGCGCTCCAGGCGCAGGGCGCGGACGTGTTCTTCGGCGAGCCGGCGTTCGCGACGTCGGAGCTGCTGCGCACGACGCCCGACGGGCGGGGCGTCGTCTCGGCGCTCGAGCTCCCCGCGGTGCAGGACCGTCCGGCGCTGTTCTCGACCTTCCTCATGTGGCTGCTCGCCGACCTCTTCCAGGAGCTGCCCGAGGTGGGCGACGTCGAGAAGCCGCGGCTCGTGTTCTTCTTCGACGAGGCGCACCTGCTGTTCACCGGCGCGTCGAAGGAGTTCCTCCAGCAGGTCGTGCAGACGGTGCGCCTCGTGCGGTCCAAGGGCGTCGGCGTGTTCTTCGTGACGCAGAGCCCGAAGGACGTCCCCGCCGACGTGCTCGCGCAGCTCGGGAACCGCGTCCAGCACGCGTTGCGCGCTTTCACGCCGGACGACGCCGCGGCCCTGCGAGCGGCGGTGCGCACCTACCCCACGTCGCCGTACGACCTCGAACGGCTGCTGCAGTCGCTCGGGACGGGCGAGGCCGTCGTCACGGTGCTCACCGAGAAGGGCGCGCCCGCCCCGGTGGCGTGGACACGGGTCCGTGCGCCGCAGTCGTCGATGGACCCCGCCCCGGCGTCCGTGCTCGACGGCATCGTGGCGGCCTCGCCCGCGACGGCCCGGTACGGCACCGCCGTCGACGCCGAGTCCGCGTTCGAGCTCCTCCAGGTGCGCGTCCAGGAGCAGGCGGCGGCACGCGCCGCCGCCGACGCGGCCGAGGCCGAGGCCGCCGCGCAGGAGAAGGCGGCGAAGCAGGCCGCCCAGGAGGCCGAGCGTGCGGCGAAGAAGGAGCAGGCCGAGCTGGAGAAGATGCGGGCGAAGCTCGAGCGCGAGGCCGCGACGGGGCCCTCGCGCTCGTCCGGGTCCTCCCGGTCGCGGTCGTCGAGCCCGCTCGACTCGTTCCTCCGCTCGGCGGGCACCCAGCTCGGGCGCGAGCTCACCCGCACCATCTTCGGCACCCGCCGCCGCTGACCCCCCACCCCTCCCGCTGAGTGCATGAAACAGTCGCGCCGCAACCGGTTCAGCGCGACTGTTTCATGCACTCACGGCGGGGCTGTCCACAGCTTCGCGCGCGCCGGTTTCCTCTCCGCGGCGGCGCGGGCACGCTCGGTGCGCATGGTGACCGTCTCCAGCCCGTCCGGCCCCTTCCGCACGCGCACGGCGCAGACGTTCGGCATGACACCGGCGTCGCTGCGCAGCCCTTCGTTCGAGGCTCCGTTCGCCGGGGTGCGCGTCCCGCGCGGAAGCCTCAGGTCCGTCGTCGACCTCTGCACCGCCGCGGCCCGCGTCCTCCCGGCAGGCACCGCGTTCAGCCACGTCACCGCGCTGCGTCTGCTCGGTGTCGAGGTTCCCTGGCGCCTGACCGACGACGACCGCGTCCACGTCGTCGCGCCGCAGCGACGGCAGCGCCCCCAGCGGTCGAACGTCGTCGCGCACTACTGCGGTCAGTCCGCCCTGACCCTGACCACCGCCCACGGGCTCCTCGTCACGTCCGCGGCCCAGACCTGGCTCCACCTCGCGCACACCCTGCCGCCGGACGACGTCGTCGTGCTCGCGGACGCGATGACGCGGCGGGACGCCCCGGCGACGACCGTCCGAGAGCTCCGGAGACTGACGGACGCGACGTTCAAGATGCGCGGCATCGCGCGGTGCCGTGAGGCGATCGACCTCGTCCGGCCGGGGACGGACTCCAGCATGGAGACGCGCACCCGGCTCCTCCTGGTCCAGGCCGGTCTGCCGTGCCCGCACGTGAACGTCCCGGCACGCGACGACGCCGGCCGCTTCCTCGCTCTCCCCGACCTCTCCTACCCGCGGCTGCGCATCGCGATCGAGTACGACGGCGACGTGCACCGGACCGACCCCGCGACGTGGCGACGGGACGTCGAGCGGCGCCAGCGGCTCGAGGACGCCGGCTGGATCATCGTCACGGCGACGGCCGACGACGTGCTCCGCTTCCCCGAGCGCCTGGTGCGCCGGGTCCGCGAGGCGCGACGACGCCGTCTGGCACCGGGCTACCCGTGAGTGCATGAAATCGTCGCGTCCGAGCGCCCGGCACGCGACGATTTCATGCACTCAGCGAGTCGGGTCGTCAGACGACGATGTTGACCAGCTTCGGGGCGCGGACGATCACCTTGCGGACCTCGGCGCCGTCGATCGCGCGCACGACGTTCGGCTCGGCGAGCGCGGCGGCCGTGAGGTCCTCCTCCGAGATCGACGGCGGCACCTCGAGCCGGCCGCGGACCTTGCCCTTGACCTGCACGATGCACGTCACGGTGTCCTCGACGAGGTAGCGCTCGTCCGCCGTCGGGAAGGGCTCGTGCGCGAGCGAGCGCTCGTGGCCCAGGCGCTCCCACAGCTCCTCCGCGATGTGCGGCGCGACGGGCGCGGTCATGAGCACGAGCGGCTCGACGGCCTCGCGCGGCACGCGGTCGAGCGACGTGAGGTGGTTGTTCAGCGTGATGAGCTTCGCGATGGCCGTGTTGGGGCGCATGTGCTCCATCTCGACGCGGACGTCGGCGATCGCCCGGTGCACGGCGCGCAGCGTCTCGGGCGACGCCGGCTCGTCGACGACCGTCACCTCGCCCGTCTCCTCGGAGACGACGTTGCGCCACAGGCGCTGCAGGAACCGCTGCGACCCGACGACGGCGCGCGTCTCCCACGGGCGCGACAGGTCGAGCGGGCCCATCGACATCTCGTACACGCGGAACGTGTCGGCGCCGTACTCGGCGTACATCTCGTCGGGCGTGACGACGTTCTTGAGCGACTTGCCCATCTTCCCGTACTCGCGCTGCACGACCTCGCCGTTCCAGCGGTACACGACCTCGCCCGAGCCGTCGGGCGCGGGCTCCTCCGTGACCTCGGTGGCGGGCACGTACTGGCCGCGCGCGTCGGTGAAGGCGTACGCCTGGACGTAGCCCTGGTTGAACAGCTTGTGGAACGGCTCGACGCTCGACACGTGGCCCAGGTCGTAGAGGACCTTGTGCCAGAACCGCGCGTAGAGCAGGTGCAGCACGGCGTGCTCGACACCGCCGACGTACAGGTCCACGCCCCCGGCGCGGCCCGCGCTCGGGTTGTGCTCCGGGCCCATCCAGTAGCGCTCGAGCTCGGGGTCGACGACCGTGTCCTGGTCGCCGCCGTCCCACTGCGGGTCGAGGTAGCGCAGGTAGTACCAGCACGACCCGGCCCAGTTGGGCATCGTGTTCGTGTCGCGGCGGTACTGCTTCGGCCCGTCGCCAAGGTCGAGCGTGACGTTGACCCACTCGTCGTTGCGGCCCAGCGGCGCCTCGGGCGACGAGTCGGCGTCGTCCGCGTCGAACGTGCGGGGCGCGTAGTCGGGGACGTCCGGCAGGTCGACGGGCAGCAGAGCGTCGGGGATCGCGACGGGCTGGTCGTTCTCGTCCCAGACGATGGGGAACGGCTCGCCCCAGTAGCGCTGGCGGCTGAACAGCCAGTCGCGCAGGCGGTACGTCGTCGTGCCCTCGCCGATGCCCTTGCCCACGAGCCACTCGGTGATGCGGCGCTTCGCCTCGGGCACGTCGAGCCCATCGAGCGAGATCTCGTCGTTCGCCGAGCCGACGACCACGCCGTCGCCCGTGTACGGGCCCGTGAAGTCCTCCGGCAGCCCGTCCGCTGGCTCGACCGTGCGCACGACCGGCAGCCCGAACGCCTCGGCGAACGCGAAGTCACGCTCGTCGCCACCGGGGACGGCCATGATCGCGCCCGTGCCGTAGCCCATGAGCACGTAGTCGGCGGTGAAGACCGGGATCGCCTGGCCGTTCACGGGGTTCACCGCGAGGTGCCCCGTGAACACGCCCGTCTTCTTGCCGGCGTCGGCCTGGCGCTCGACAGCGGTCTTCGCGGCGGCCTCGCGGCGGTACGCCGCGACGGCCTCGACCGGCGAGCGGTGCCCGCCCGTCCACGCGCTCGACGTGCCGTCCGGCCAGTGCGCCGGGACCTCGTCGAGCAGCGGGTGCTCGGGCGAGACGACCATGAACGTCGCGCCGAACAGCGTGTCCGGGCGCGTCGTGAAGACCTCGACCTCCGCGCCGGACTCCGCCGCAGCGTCGTTCGCCCCGTCGGGCGTGCCGAGCACGGCGAACCGCACGAGCGCGCCCTCGCTGCGACCGATCCAGTTGCGCTGCATCGCCGTGACCTTCTCGGGCCAGTCGATGAGGTCCAGGTCGTCCGCGAGGCGGTCGGCGTACGCGGTGATGCGCATCTTCCACTGGCGCAGGCTGCGCTGGAACACGGGGAAGTTCCCGCGCTCCGAGCGGCCGTCGGCGGTGACCTCCTCGTTCGCGAGGACCGTGCCCAGGCCGGGGGCCCAGTTCACGGGCGACTCGTCCACGTACGCGAGGCGCTGCGCGTCGACGACGGCGCGGCGCTGCTGGGGCGTGAGGGTCGCCCAGTCGGCCCCCTCCTCGACGCCCTCGACGCCGCCCGGCACCGGCCGGGCACCGGACGCGAGCTCGGCCTCGAGCTCGGCGATGCGGCGCGCGCGGCCACGACCACCGTCGGGGCGCAGGGCCTCGGGGTCGTACCAGGAGTCGAAGATCTGCAGGAAGATCCACTGCGTCCAGCGCACGTACTCGGGGTCGATCGTCGCGAACGTGCGGCGCGAGTCGTGCGCGAGCCCGAGGCGTCGCAGCTGCCGACGCATGTTGGCGATGTTCGCCTCGGTGGTCACGCGCGGGTGCTGCCCCGTCTGCACCGCGTACTGCTCGGCGGGCAGGCCGAACGCGTCGTAGCCGAGGGCGTGCAGCACGTTCTCGCCGCGCATGCGCCGGAACCGGCCCACGACGTCCGTCGCGATGTACCCGAGGGGGTGCCCCACGTGCAGGCCCGCGCCCGACGGGTACGGGAACATGTCCATGATGAAGTACGGGCTCGCGCCCTCGGGGCCGTCGCCCTCGCCGTCCGTCAGGTCGCCCGTGGGGTTCGCGGCCCAGAACGTGCCGCGCTGCTCCCAGAGCTCCTGCCACTTGAGCTCGATCTGCTCCGCGAGCGCCGGCGTGTAGCGGTGGGCGGGGCCGCCCGCGGCGGGGGCGTCCGGGGCGTGCGGGATCGAGGTCGTGTCAGGCGTGGTCACCCGGCCGAGTTTACCGGCCGTCGCACGGCCCGACGGCGGCCGTCCGCCCCGTGCGAGGATGTGCGGCGTGATCATCGTGACGACCAACGACGTGCCCGGCTACCGCATCGACGCGGTGCTCGGCGAGGTCATGGGCATGACCGTGCGCAGCGCCAACCTCGGGGCGAACTTCGTCGCGTCCTTCCGCTCGATCGGGGGCGGGGAGGTCAAGGAGTACACGCAGCTCGTCTACGAGTCGCGCCAGGAGGTCATGCACCGCATGGTGCAGGAGGCGCAGCGCCGCGGGGCCAACGCCGTCGTCGGGATGCGCTTCGACACCGGCGAGATCGCGGCGTCGTTCTCGGAGGTGTGCGCGTACGGCACGGCCGTCGTCGTCAGCCCGCTCGCCGCGGGCCAGCCCGGCGCGACGGCGCAGTCCGCCCACCAGGCCCAGGGTGGGCCGTCCGCTCCCCCGCAGCCGGGCGGCCACGGCTACCCGCAGGACGCCGCGCCGGACCAGCCGGCCTGGCGCTGACGCGACACGGCACCACCGGCGCGGCGGCGCCGGTCAGAACAGCGAGACGATGATCGGGCCCTTGACCAGCACGATCCACGCGACGAGCGCGACGTAGGCGATCGCCAGGAACAGGTTCCGGTTGCGGACGAGGGTGCGGCGCACGCCCTCGCCCGCGGGCAGGTAGCCCTCCTGCACGGCGTGGACCACCTGGTACCAGAACAGCGGGATCATGGCGAACCACACGACCATGCAGTAGGGGCACATCGCGGAGATCGCGTACATCGTCGTCCACATGAGGAAGACGATCAGGCCCATGCCGAGCGTCGTCCCGCCGAGGAGCGCGAGCCAGTACCAGCGCGGCAGGCGGGCGCCCGCCAGCAGGACCACGCCCGTGGTGATCACCACGGGGAACGCCGCGATCCCGAGCAATGGGTTGGGGAAGCCCAGGAGCGCGCCCTGCCACGAGTCCATCGCGTCGCCGCAGTCGAGCAGGGCGTTGACGCTGCACGAGGCGACGTGACCCGGGTCGGCGAGCTTGAGGTACTTCTCGATCGCGAGCGCCGCCGAGCCGGCGAGGCCGATCGCGCCCAGCACGACGAGCAGCCAGCCCATCGTGCGCGGCCTGATCGGGCGGGGGCCGGACGCGGGCAGCAGCTCGTCGTCGGGCCCGGCGGACACGTTCGCACCGGCGGTGGCGCTCTTGCTCACGGGGACGCTCCTCGTGGGTCACCGGCTCCCGCCGGACGTGACGGCGCGCACGGCGGTGCGCGCACGGCACAACCTACCGCGCCCCGCTGGGACCTGGCTGGGAGACACCGGACCACCGCACGGGCGCCACCTCGGTCGGTCGGCGGGCTACCGCGGCGGCGCGACGGCCGCCGACGGCGCGTGCGCGTCGTCGGGCAGCGTGGCGACCACGACGCCCGCGGGGCGGCGACCGGCGACGAGGATGATGGTGAGGCCGGCCACGGTGAGCACGACGCCCGTCCAGGCGGGCGCGAGGTAGCCCCAGCCGGCGGCGATGACGAGCCCGCCGAGGAACGCCCCGTTGGCGTTGCCGACGTTGAGCGCGGAGTGGCACAGCGCCGCACCGAGCGACGGCGCCGACGGCGACAGGTCCATGAGCCGCGTCTGGAGCGACAGGCCGAGGATCTGCGACGTGACGCCGAGGAGGAACAGCGACAGCACGGCCGGGACGGGGTGCTGCCCGGTGAGCGCGAAGAGGGCGAGCATCGCCCCGGTCGACACGAACCCGAGGTACACGGTGCGCATCACCGAGCGGTCGGCGAGCCGGCCGCCGAGCACCGTCCCGACCGTCATGCCGACGCCGAAGATCGCGAGCACGAGCGGCACCGCGCCGGACGCGAGCCCGGTGACGCGCGTGACGGTCGGCTCGACGTAGGAGTACACGGCGAACATGCCGCCGAACCCGATCGCGGCGCCGACGAACCCCGTCCACAGCGGGCCGTTGCGCAGGGCGCCGAGCTCGCGCCGCACGCTCGTGTCCTCGTTGCCCGCCCCGGCGGGGATCAGCCGCCACAGCGCCAGGAGCGTCACGAGCCCGAGCGCCCCGACCACGACGAACGCGGCCCGCCAGCCGAGCTGCTGCCCGGCGAACGTGGAGAGAGGGACACCGACGACGTTCGCGATCGTCAGGCCCGCCATCATCGTCGCGACGGCGCGGCCCCGGCGGCCAGGACCCGCGACGGCCGCGCCCACCGCCGCCCCGACGCCGAAGAACGCGCCGTGCGGCAGCCCGGCGAGGAAGCGCCCGGCGACGAGGGTCTCGATGCTCCCCGCCGTGGCGGAGAAGAGGTTCCCGAGCGTGTAGAACGCCATGAGCGCGAGGAGGAGCGTCTTGCGCGGCACGCGTGCCGCGGCGACGGTGAGCAGCGGCGCACCGACGACGACCCCGACGGCGTAGGCCGTGATCGCGTGGCCGGCGGTCGGGATGGACGTGCCGAGGTCGGTCGCGATGTCGGACAGGAGCCCCATGGTCGCGAACTCGGTCGTCCCGATGGTGAAGCCGCCCATCGCGAGCGCGAGCAGCGCGGGCCCGGCGCCGCGCAGGCGGCCGGCGTCGCGCAAGCGGCCGGCGTCGCGCGGCTCAGGGGCGTCCGACGGCGGTGCGGACGGGGTGGCGTCGGTCATGGGTGTCCTCGTGCGTCGGTCGGGATGGTCGGGCGAGCGGCTCGGAGCGGAGTTGTCGAATCGATTCGAGCCCGGTCGGCGACATCGGCGACGAGAAGAAGGGCAGGTGACCAGTCTAGGCGGAGACGGGCTCGGCGCGCACGACCCACACGTGGTCCGCCGCGCGCAGACCGAGCTGGGCGGGCGCCGCCGGGCGACCTTCCGGCACCGGCTCGACGCCCTCCGCCGGCGGCGACCAGACGACCGAGAGGATGCCCGCGTACTCGCGGCGCTCGCGGACCTCGACGCCCGTGTCGAGGCCGACGCCGATCTCGGCGAGGTAGCGCAGCACGTCGGGGTCGGCGTCGGAGATCCGCACCACCGTGCCGCGGTCGCCGACGACGAGCTCCGCGAGCGGGACCGCGGGCGGGCGGACGACGGTCCCGTCGGCGCCGGGGATCGGGTCGCCGTGCGGGTCGCGCGTGGGGTGCCCGAGGCGCGCGTCGATGCGCTCGATGAGCAGGTCGGAGACCGCGTGCTCGAGCACCTCCGCCTCGTCGTGGACCTCGTCCCACCCGTAGCCGAGCTCGGACACGAGGTACGTCTCGAGGAGCCGGTGGCGGCGCACCATCGCGAGCGCGAGGCTGCGGCCGCGCTCGGTGAGCGTGATCGCGCCGTACGGCGCGTGCTCGAGCAGACCCTGGGCGCTGAGCCGCCGGACCGTCTCGGAGACGGTCGAGGCCCCGACGCCGATGCGCTCGGCGAGGAGCTTCGTCGTCACGCGCTCGTCCGCCCACTCCTGAGCGGCCCAGACGACCTTGAGGTAGTCCTGGGCGACGGGCGTCAGGTCGGTCGGGTGGTCCACCCGACCACCCTAGGTCACGGCGTCCGGCGGGGGCTCAGGGGGTCGCGGACCGGACGAGCTCGAGCCGCACCTCGACCGTCCCCTCGTCGCGCACCTGCACGGGCGCGTCGGGCGGCACCGCGATGCCGAAGTCGGAGAAGCGCACGCCGATCGCCCCGGTCGCGAGCACCCCCTGGCCCGACCGCTGCACGTCGAGCGCGACCGTCACGGCCTGGGTCTCGTCGCGGATCGTCAGCGCCCCCGCGGCCTGGAGCCGGACCGTCTCGTCGGTGGCCGCGAGCTCGCTCACGTCGAGCGGCGAGGTGAGCGAGAAGAGCGTGGTCGGGTACAGGTCCGTCTCGAGCGCCTGCTGGAGCTGGCGGTCCGCGACGGACGACCCGGTGCGGAGCGCGGTCGTCGCGACGGTCACCGTCGCGGTCTGCAGCTCCCCGTCCGCGACGCGCAGCGTGCCGGTGACGTCCGGCGTGGTGCCGAGGAGCACCGCCTCGTCCGCCGGGACGTCGAGGACGTCCGCGCGGAAGCCCGCCTCGGAGCCCGGCGCGACGACCCACTCGCCGTCCACGTCGAAGGGCCCGGGCGCGGCCGGGGCCGCGGACGCCGTCTCCTCCCCCGGCGACTGCAGACCCAGCGGGGGCGGGGTGCGGCCCTCCTGCACCTCCGAGTACACGAACGGGGCGAGGAGCACCACGACGAGCGCGAGGACCACCGACACGACGATCCAGCGCGTCGACCTGCTCATACGCCCCATCCTGCCGTGCCGCGCAGCGCGCGGCGAGCACCGACGCGCAACGGCTCAGCCCTCGCCCGCGGGTTCACCCCCGGCCGGGGCGTCGACGGGCGCGTCGCCGTCGGGCACGTCGCTCTCGGTGCCGACCTCGGTGCCGTCCTCGTCGGGCTCCCCGACGACCGGCTCGCCCGACGGCGTGGGCCACGCGATCCGCGGCCAGACCTTCGCGGACTCGTCCGTCCCGATCTGCACGAGCTGCCAGTCGACGATGCGCCGCCGCTCGGGGTCGAAGCGCAGCACCGTCATCTCCGCGGTGCCCTTGAGCGGGCCGATGCGGAGCTGGTCCTTGACCGCGCCCGCGGTGCTCCCGCTCACGTACCGGACGCCCCCGCCCGTCCGCTCCGGACCGGACCGGGTGTGCATGTGCCCGGAGACCTGGTTCGGGACGCAGCCGGAGTCGATCGCCTCGTTCCCCATGCGGGGCGTGTGGATGAGGAGGAGGTCGATCGGGTCGCCGCCCTCCTGCTCGGCGCACGCGACCTCGGTCAGCCGGGCCGCGTACTCCTCCGGCGTCTCCTCGCGGGGCGGCTGGCTGCCGAGCCCGAGCCGCGTCTCGAGCGGGTCGCGGTCGCCGAGGATGCGGATCCCCTCGACCTCGACGACCTTGCCGTCCAGGACGGTCTGGCCGTTCGCGCGCTCCTGCGCCGAGGTCTCGACGCTGTCGTGGTTGCCGTCGGCGACGACCATCGTCACGCCCTTCGGCACCGCGGAGGCGAACGAGTCGACGCAGAACGACTCGACGGCCGTGCCGTTCATCGTGGTGTCGCCGGCGTTGAGGACGACCGACGCCCCCGACCGCTCCACCGCGGTCCGGATGAGCGGGGCCATGCCGGTGTTGCAGTGCAGGTCGCTCACCACGAGGAGCGTGACGAGGTCCTCCTCCGCCGCGGGGGCGGGCCGCGGCGTCGGCCCGTCGCCCGACTCGGTGTCGGTCTCGCTGTCGGAGCCGTCGTCGGGCGCGCCGGGCTCGTCGGCTCCCGCGTCGGTCCCGTCGTCCGTGCCCGACGTCGTCCCCTCCGTCGCGTCCGGGGCGTCGCCCGTCGCGTCGGAGGACGCGCCGTCGGACGGCTCGTCGGAGGCTCGGTCGTCGGACGTGCCCGCCGCGGCGGGACGCGGCGCGGTGAGGCGCTGGATCCGGTCGCGCCGGTCCCAGGCCGCGACGAGGTGGGCGTCCGCGCGCGCGTAGAAGTCCTCGTTCTCGCGGTAGAGGTCGATGAGCATCGCGCCGTAGGTGTCGACGACGCCCGCGAGCCGGCCGGTGATGCGCGCGCCCTCGAGGGGGGTCCCGTCGAACACGGCGGACGCGCGCTGGGACGGCCCGGCCGTCGTGCCCGGGTCGCTCGCGACGAGCGACGCCCCGACGAGCGAGACGAGCACGACGCCCGCCGTGATCTCGTACGTGCGCGGCGCGACCCGCTCGCTGAGCTCGCGCCGGCGCGGCGGGCCGAGCAGGAGGTAGAGACCCGCACCGACGGCCGCGACGACGAGGATCGCGAACCCCGTGCGGCGCAGCGCGTCGACGACGAGGGCGCGCGCGACGGAGCCGATCGTCTCCTGCGGGCCGCCGAAGAAGCGGAGGTAGTCCTCGAGGTCCTGGGACAGGCCCTCCAGCGTGTCTGCCTGCCCGACGGCCGTGAGGTCGGCAGGGATCTCCTCGACCGTGACGTCGGCGCCCAGGCCGAGCGGCAGCGGCGAGTCGATCTGGATCGTCCCGAGCGGGCCGAGGTCGACGGTGACGAGGCCGTTCGTCGTGACCTCGTACAGCGCCTCGTGCGGGCCGAGGCTGCGCTCGGCCGTCGCCGTCGTGACCCCCCACACGACGCACGGCACGAGGGCGAGCAGGATGCCGAGGGTCCAGCGGACCCAGCGGGGCGGGGTGCGGTGCGGACGGCTCATCACCGCCCAGCCTCCCGGATCGCGGCTCTCGTCGCCAACCGCGAGCGCCGCGCGCCCCGCCGCGAGGGTGCGGCGGGGCGCGCGAGGCGGCGCGCCGTCAGGACTTCGCGCCCCGCAGCGTGACGAGCGCCACGCCCGCGGCGACGAGCATGAGCACCACGCCGATGAGCGACGTCGTGCCGACGCCGCTGCCGAACGCGGCGTGCGCGGAGTCGAGCAGCGCCTGCGCCTGCCCGGCGGGCAGGGTCGAGGCGACCTGGGTCGCGCCGCCGAGCGTCTCGGCCGCGGCGACGGCGTCGGCCGCGGGGACGCCCTGCGGGACGACGACGTTCGCGTGGTACGACGCCGTGAGGATGCTCCCCAGGACCGCCGTGCCGAGCACGGCGCCCACCTCGTACGCGGTCTCGGAGATCGCGGACGCGGCACCCGCCTTCGCGGCGGGGACGGACGACACGATGAGGTCGTTCGAGACGGTCTCGGCCGCGCCCACGCCGAGCGAGAGCACGACGAACGCCACCATGAGCAGCGCGAGCGTGCTCTGCCCGGCGCCCGCGGCGACGATCGCGTAGCCCGTCGCGGAGAACAGCAGCGCGACGGCGACGACGTGCGCCGGGCGCACGCGCCGCACCACCCGGACAACGCCGAGCCCGGCGACGATCATGACGACCAGCCCCGGCAGGAGCGCGACGCCGGCCTGCATCGGGCCGAGCCCGAGCACGAGCTGGACGTCCTGCGACACGAAGAACAGGAAGCCGACGAGCGAGAACACGGACAGCAGGTTGACGAGCACCGCGCCGCTGAAGGCACCGCGCGTGAAGAGGCGCACGTCGATCATGGGGTTGGACCGGTGGAGCTGACGGCGCACGAACAGCACGCCCGCGGCGAGCCCGACGGCGACGCTCGCGAGCGCGACCACGCTCGGGCCGGACTTCGCGAAGGTCTTGATGCCGTAGACGACCGGGGTCATGGTCGCCATGACGAGCACGATCGACAGGACGTCGATCCGGCCCGGCGCGGGGTCGCGCGACTCGGGCACGAAGAACGGCGCGAGCGCGAGCAGCAGCACGAGCACCGGGACGGCGAGGAGGAAGACCGAGCCCCACCAGAAGTGCTCGAGGAGGAAGCCGCCGACGATCGGCCCGAGCGCGGACCCGGCCGCGAACCCGGCGGCCCAGACGGCGATGGCGAGCCGGCGCTCCTCGCGGTCGGTGAAGACGTTGCGCAGGATCGAGAGCGTCGACGGCATGAGCATGGCGCCGAAGAAGCCGAGCGCGGCGCGCGACGCGACGAGCGCTCCGGCGCTGGGCGCGTAGGCCGCGACCACGGAGACGGCGGCGAAGCCCACCGCACCGGTGAGGAGCAGCCGACGGCGGCCGACGCGGTCGGCGAACGAGCCCATCGGCACGAGCAGACCGGCGAGCACGAGCGGGTAGATGTCGATGATCCACAGCAGCTGCGTCCCGGTGGGGCGCAGCGACTCGGAGATCTGGGGCAGCGCGAAGCTGAGCACGGTGTTGTCGACCGACACGAGCAGCACCGGGAGCATGAGCACGGCGAGCGCGAACCAGCGGCCGGCGGCGCCGCGCGCGGGTCCACGCGTCGCGGGCTCGTGCTGGGCGGTGGTCCCGGTCGGGGTCGTCGTCACGGGGGTCGTCACGGCGAGGGGTCCTTCCACGTCTTCCGGGCGGCCGGGGCGACGCGGTGGCGCCGAACTTCCAGACCGTCCAGACGGTATAGTAACGACGGGGCGGGCCACCGTCATCCCGCCCTCGACTGTGACGCTGCGCACCGCGGCGCCTCCCCCGACCGGCGCCCCCGCACCGGCCGCGGGCTCGCGGCTCACCGGCCTGCG
Source organism: Cellulosimicrobium sp. XJ-DQ-B-000 (assembly GCF_031119065.1). Lineage (NCBI taxonomy): Bacteria > Bacillati > Actinomycetota > Actinomycetes > Micrococcales > Promicromonosporaceae > Cellulosimicrobium > Cellulosimicrobium sp. XJ-DQ-B-000. Next base: position 193,724 of record NZ_JAVHYN010000003.1, on the reverse strand, counting down.
GGTCCGCACGGGCCGACTACCCTCGGTGCCATGCCGCCGCCCCCCGCTGCTCGCGCCAAGGTCCTGCGGGCGTTCGCGTCCCTGCTCGTCGAGCAGGGCGAGCGCGCCGCCACGCTCGAGGCGGTCGCCGAGCGCGCCGGGGTGTCCAAGGGCGGGCTGCTCTACCACTTCGGCTCCAAGGACGCGCTCGCCGATGGCCTCACCGAGCACCTCCGGGAGCTCACCGCCGCCGACGTGGAGGCCATGCGCGCCGCCCCCGCGGGGGCCGTCGACTACCTCATCCGCACCTCGACGCTCGTCGACACGGAGTTCGAGCTCGTCTACCTCGCCGTGTCCCGGCTCGCGCAGGGGTCGTACCCGCGCGCCCGTGCTGCGCTCGACGGCGCGCACGACGCGTGGACCCGCGCCGTGCTCGACGAGGTCGGCGACCCCGTCGTCGCCCACGCGATCGTCCTGCTCAGCGACGGCCTCTACGCGCACGCCGCGCTGAGCAGCGACGTGCTCGGCCGCGTCACGGGCGGCGACGAGGGGGACGACGGCGACGGCACGGCGGACGAGGACCTCGCCTTCCGCGGCCCCCGCCCCGGCGACGACGTGGACGACCTCCTCGGCCTCATCGGCGAGCTCGTCGCGCTGCGACGCCCGGACGGAGCGGCGCAACGCCAGAGATCCTGACCGTGCCGACGAGCACCTCGGAGCCCCGACGCCCAAACCCTCGAGCACGAGGACGACGTCGCCGAGGCCGAGCATCGCCGGGCGGTGGCGGCGCTCACGACGGTCTCGGAGCACTACGCGGCGGCCGACTACCTCGACGACGTCCGGGCGGGCTGGGACGAGCGATCGTCGCCGACGCGAACGTCGTGATCGCTGTGTCCAACCCTTCCGGCGTGCACCACACCGAGGCGACGTCGCTCGTCCTCGAGCACGGACAGCACGGGATCGTTCGTCACTTCCTCGCCCTCGCCGAGATGCTCGTCGGTCCCGCGCGAGCAGGCGCTCGGGTACAGGCACGTCACCGCCTGGACCTGGCGGGTTCGGCCTCTCCGCGCCGGCTCAGCCCTCGTAGGCGGCGCGCAACGGCACCAGGTCGAGCTTGGACTGCGTCATCATCACGTCCACGACGCGCTGCACGCGCGCCGGGTCGGGGTCCTGCAGCATCGCGAGGAACTCGAGCGGCACGACCTGCCACGACAGCCCGAACCGGTCCTTGAGCCAGCCGCACTGCGACTCCTGGCCGCCGTCGGCGAGCGCCGCCCAGTACTCGTCGACCTCGTCCTGGGACTCGCACTCGACGACGAACGACACCGCCTCGGTGAAGGGGAACTGCGGCCCGCCGTTGATGGCGTCGAACCGCTGGCCGGCGAGCTCGAAGTCCGCCGACACGGCGGTGCCGTCGGGCTGGCGGAACACGTCGCCGACCTTCGCGTCGGGGAAGACGCTCGAGTAGAACGTGATGGCCTCCACGAGGTTGCCGTCGAACCACAGGCTCGGCACGATCGCACGCATCGTCGTCTCCTTCGCAGGGCCTCGCGGGCGGCCGGTCGACCGCCCACCCGTTCCGACGGGCGCCGAGCGCGGAACTCATCGCACCCGCCCGGGATCGCGCGGTGCGCGCCCGCCCGCCGCCCGGTGCTAGGCGGACGCCTTCTTCCGGGTCGTCTTCGAGGTGGTGGACTTCTCCTTGGTGGAGGCGGCGCGGCTCGTGCTCTTCTTCGCGGCCGGCTTCGACGCCGCCTTCTCCTTCGTGCCCGAGCTCTTGCTCGCGCTCGTCGACCGGGAACCGCTCGACCCCTTGCCCGACGACGAGCTCGCGCGGCCGGAGCCGGACTTCCCGGTCGACCCGGAGCCCGACCCGGACCGTGAACCTGAGCCTGAACCTGAGGCCTTCCCCCCGCTCGCGCGCGAGCTCTTGGACGACGCGACCGACTTGCGCAGCGCCTCCATGAGGTCGATGACCTCCGCGCCCTCGCTCTCCTCCGGCTGCTCGCCGAAGGTCTCGGCGGTGTCGAGCGCGTCGCCCTGCTCGAGCTTGGCCTCGATGAGCTGGCGGAGCTGCGCCTGGTAGTCGTCCTCGTACTCCTCCGGCGTGAAGTCCGCCTCGAAGCTCGCGACGAGCTGCGCCGACATGGCGAGCTCCTTGTCGGTCACCCTCGCCTCGTCGTCGAGCGAGGGGAACGCGGCCTCGCGCACCTCGTCGGCCCACAGCAGCGTCTGGAGCACGAGCACGTCGTCCCGCACGCGCAGCGCCGCGAGCCGCGTGCGCTGGCGGAGCGCGAACTTCACGATCGCCGTCCGGTCGGTCTCCTCGAGCGTGCGCCGCATGAGCACGTACGCCTTGTTGGACTTCGAGTCGGGCTCCAGGTAGTAGCTGCGGTCGAGCAGGAGCGGGTCGATCTGCTCGCTCGGCACGAACTCCACGACCTCGATCTCGCGGCTGCGCTCGGCGGGGAGCGCGGCGAAGTCCTCGCTCGTCAGCACGACGGTGCGCTCGCCGTCGTCGTACGCCTTGTCGATGTGCTCGTACGGCACGACCTCGCCGTCGATCTCGCACACGCGCCGGTAGCGGATGCGGCCGCCGTCCTTGTCGTGGACCTGGTGCAGCGGCACGTCGTGGTCCTCCGTCGCGGAGTACACCTTGACCGGCACGTTGACGAGGCCGAACGTGATGGCGCCCTTCCAGATGGCCCTCATCCGTCCATGGTGGCGTCACCGGCGCCCGCCCGCGAGGGATACGGCGCGACGTCGGCACCCGCGTGTGGGTGGCCCGCGGCACCATGGACGGGTGGCGGGGACGAGGTTCGAGTTCGAGGCCGAGCTGTGGCGGTGGGAGGCGCGCACCGACAGCTGGGTGTTCGCCGCGCTCCCGGAGGACGTGAGCGACGAGATCGCGGAGCTGCCGCTGCCGCCCGCGGGGTTCGGCTCGGTCAAGGTCGAGGTGACGCTCGGGGCGCAGCGCTGGTCCACGTCGGTGTTCCCCGACGCGCAGCGCAAGACGTTCGTCGTGCCGATCAAGGCCGCGGTCCGCCGCGCCGAGGGCGTTGACGTCGGCGACCGGGTGCGGATCGGCGTCGAGACGCTGGTCTGAGCGGCCCGACGTCGTCGCGCGGCCCGCGCGGGAGCGTCGCCTCAGCCGTCGTGGCGGCGTTCGTGGAACGCCTCGTCGGCGACCTGCGCCGTCCGCATGAAGCTCTCCATCACCTCGCGCGGCGTGGCGAGCTCGTCGGTGTTCTCGACCGGCTCCGGCACGCCGTCGAGGCTGCGGACCTCGTCGTGGATGCGCTCCATCGTCGTGTCGAGGGTCGCGGCGACGTCCGCCGCGAGCTTGAGCGCGTCCGTCAGGTGCTGAGGCACGTCCCGCTGGTACTTGTAGTAGATCTTGTGCTCCAGGCTCGCCCAGAAGTCCATGGCGATCGTGCGGAGCTGGATCTCGACGACGACGTCCTCGACGCGGTCGGAGAGGAACACCGGCACCTGGACGATGAGGTGCAGGCTCTTGTAGCCGTTGCCCTTCGGGTGCGCGATGTAGTCGCGCTCCTCCAGGACCGTGAGGTCGCGCTGGCCCACGAGCAGGTCGCGCACGCGGTAGATGTCGGAGACGAACGCGCACGTGACCCGGACGCCCGCGACGTCGAACATGTTCTCCCGCACGCCCTCCGGGGTGAGCGGGATCCCCTTGCGCCGCGCCTTCGCGACGATCGACTCGAGCGACTTCAGGCGCGAGCCCAGGTGCTCGATCGGGTTGTCGTCGTGCACGTGCCGGAACTCGTCGCGGAGCACGGTGATCTTCGTCATCACCTCGTCGATGCCGAACTTGTAGTTCATCATCAGGCGACGGAACTCGCGGACGCGGGGACCGATCTCCGCGGGGAGCGGTACGTCGTCGGTCGTCAGGTGCGTCACGGTGATCCTCTCGGTCCGGCATCGACCCGGGGCGGGCTCCCCGGCCGGTCGGACAGCCCCACCCAGTGTCCACGGTCGAGGGCGCCGAGAAGTTCCCGCCACGGCGGGCGACGCCGTCGGGCCCGCGCCACGATGGGCCCATGGCCACCACATCCAGCCGGGCGGGCGAGACGGTGAACGTCGGTGGTCACCGCCTGCGGCTCACCAACCTGGACAAGGTCCTCTACCCCGCCACCGGCACGACGAAGGCCGACGTCCTCGCGTACCTCGCGGCCGTCGCCGACGTCATGCTCCCCCACTGCGCCAACCGGCCCGCGACGCGCAAGCGGTGGCCCGACGGCGTCGACGGCCAGGTGTTCTTCCAGAAGAACGCGGGCCAGGGCGTCCCGTCCTGGGTGCGCACGCGGCGCATCCAGCACAAGAGCAGCGCCAACGACTACGTGCTGGTGAACGACCTCGCGACCCTCACGTGGCTCGGCCAGACGGCGTCGCTCGAGCTCCACGTGCCGCAGTGGCAGTTCGGCCGCACCGGGGCGCACCTCGACCCCGACCGCCTCGTCCTCGACCTCGACCCCGGCCCGGGGGCCGGGCTGGCCGAGTGCGCGGAGGTCGCACGCCAGGCGCGGCAGATCCTCCAGGGCATGGGCCTCGAACCCCTGCCCGTGACGAGCGGGTCCAAGGGCATCCACCTGTACGCCGCGCTCGACGGCAAGCAGGACGCGGCGGCCGTCTCCGCCGTCGCGCACGAGCTCGCCCGCTACCTGGAGGCCGAGCACCCCGACCTCGTCGTGAGCGACATGAAGAAGTCGCTGCGCGGCGGCAAGGTGCTCGTGGACTGGAGCCAGAACAACGGCAACAAGACGACGATCGCGCCCTACTCGCTGCGCGGGCGGGAGCACCCCACCGTCGCCGCGCCCCGCACCTGGGAGGAGCTCGACGACCCGGACCTGCGCCACCTGGACCTCGACGAGGTCGTCGAGCGCGTGCGCACCCTGGGCGACCCGCTCGCCGCGCTCACGCAGGGACACCTCTCCGCGCTCGAGCCCACGCCCGCGCGCATGGCGACGTTCGAGCGCAAGGGGGGTGCGGCGTCGGGCAGCGGGACCGCGGACGGCGGGACGGACGACGAGCGGCCCGACCGCCTGCACCGGTACCGCTCCATGCGCGACGCCGGGCGCACGCCCGAGCCCGTCCCGGACGAGGCGCCGCCGCCGAGCGCGGGCAACAGCTTCGTCATCCAGGAGCACCACGCCCGCCGCCTGCACTGGGACTTCCGGCTGGAGCACGACGGCGTCCTCGTGAGCTGGGCGCTCCCGCGCGGCGAGCCGACCGACCCGAAGAAGAACCACCTCGCCGTCCAGACCGAGGACCACCCGCTCGCCTACGGCTCGTTCGAGGGCACGATCCCGAAGGGCGAGTACGGCGCCGGCGAGGTGACCATCTGGGACGCCGGCACGTACGAGCTCGAGAAGTGGCGCGACGGCGAGGAGGTCATCGTCACGCTCCACGGCGAGCAGCACGGCACGCGCCGCCTCGCGCTCATCCACACGGGCGGCCGCGACGGCCGCGACGAGGACAACTGGCTGATCCACCTCATGGCGCCGAGGCCGAGCCGTCCGGGCGAGAGCGCGCGGGGTCGGGGCGCCGGGGGTGGGGAGGAGGCGCCGGGTCTACCATCCGCGGCTCGTCCCTCGCCGGTCCCGCCAGACCCGCCACGACCCGGCACCTCCTCCCCACCCCCGGCTTCGCGGTCGGCTCGGGGCGCGTCCTCGCCCGACCACGACGACACGCCGGAGCCGCGGCCGGCTCGGACGGACTGGCGGCCGATGCTCGCGTCGCCCGCGTCGGCGGGCGACCTGCACGACGGCGACGCGTGGGCGTTCGAGATGAAGTGGGACGGGTTCCGGACGCTCGCGCACGTGTCCGAGGGTCGCGTGCGGCTCGTGAGCCGCTCGGGCAAGGACATGTCGGTGACGTACCCGGAGCTGCAGGCGCTCGCGGAGCAGGTCCCGGCCGAGGCGCTGCCGGTGGTCCTGGACGGGGAGATCGTCGCGCTCGACGCGCGGGGGCGGCCGAGCTTCCGGCGTCTCCAGCAGCGCGCGAACATCGCCAAGCCGGGGGACGTCGCCGCGGCGAGACGGCGGGTCACGGTCGACCTCATGGTGTTCGACGTCCTGGAGACCGGCGGGCGGTCGCTCGCGAAGCGCCCGTACGACGAGCGGCGCGAGGTGCTGGAGGACGTGCTGCGCGACGCCGTCGCCCCGGTGCACGTGCCGCCCGTGTTCGACGGGGACCTGGAGGCCGCGATGGAGACGTCGAGGCGGCTGGGGCTCGAGGGCGTGGTCGCGAAGCGGCGCGACGGGACGTACTCGTCGGGCCGCCGCTCGGCGCTGTGGCTGAAGCTCAAGCACGCGCAGTCGCAGGAGGTCGTCGTGGTCGGGTGGCGGCCGGGCCACGGCGAGCGGACGCACCTCGTCGGGTCCCTGCTGCTCGCCGTGCCAAACGACGGCCGCCTCGTCTACGTGGGCCGGGTCGGGTCGGGCTTCACGGACGCCGAGCGGCGCGACCTGGTCGCCGAGCTCGACCGGATCGGTCGCACGACGCCGCCCGCGGTGGGCGTGCCGCGCGAGGACGCGCGCGACGCGCACTGGGTGTCCCCGCGGCGGGTCGCGGAGGTCGTCTACGCCGAGTGGACGGGCGCCGGGGAGGGCGACGGGGACGACGTCCCGTTCGGCAAGCTGCGCCACCCCGTGTGGAAGGGATGGCGCCGGGACAAGTCGCCGGACGACGTCGTGCTGGAGGCGCCCGCGACGTTCGAGGGCTGACCCGGCCGGGGCCCTCGGTCGGTCGCCGCATCGCGCTCGCGGAGCGCTCGGCGCGATTGGTATACCATTTGGCCATGGCTGCCCCTCCCGTCCCGCGTCGCACCGACCGGCCCGGGAACCGTCGGCCGCGCCGCGTGGTGGCGTGGGCCGCGGCGCTCGGCGTCGCCGTCCTCGCCGCGTGCACGCCCGGCGGGGCGGGCGACGACGCCGCGCCCGCTGCACCGCCGAGCCCGGCCGCCTCGCCGCAGACTCCCGCGACGACGCCCGCGGACGGCCCGACGACCCCCGCACCCGACGCCGTCCCCGCCGTCGAGACCCCGCGCTTCCTGCTCGCGACCGAGGCGGAGTCCGACGGGCTCGCGGTCGTCGACCCGACGATCCGGGAGGGCAGCGCCGTCGTCGACCGCATCGAGGTGGGGGCCGCGCCGTGGGGCGTCGCGGTGCACGCCCCGACGATGCGCGCCTACGTCTCGACGGCCCAGGGCGTCGCCGTCGTGAACCTCGCGACGCGCGAGCGGGTCGACCTCCTCCCCTACCGGGACGCGCCCGCGCGCGTCGCGTTCGGCGAGTACCGCCGCGGCGGCATGGGCATCGCCGTCTCGCCCGACGGCGCCCGCGTCCACGTCGCCGTCCACCGCGGCGACTCGTCGACGCTCGAGACGATCGACGTCGCGTCGCGCGAGGTCGTCGCGAGCACCCCCGTGGGGCTGCGACCGTTCGACGTGCTCGTCGCCGCCGACGGCAGCGAGGTCTACACCGTCGACCACGACACGTTCTCCGTGCACGTCGTCGACACCACGACGTTCGAGGCCCGGCGGATCGAGGTCGCGCCGTTCGGCACGGACGGCGGCCTCGCGTCGTTCGAGAAGCCGCACTACGCGGTGCTCGACGACGACGGCTCGCTCCTGCTGCCCTACCAGGGCCGCGTGCTGGTCCGCCTCGACCCGGCCACCGGCACGACGACGACCGTCGCCTCGGCGGCGGACAGCCACCAGCACGGCGTCGCCCGCGCGCCCGACGGCCGCGTCGTCGTCGTGGGCAACGGCCCGTTCGGCAACGCCACGGGCGGGCCGAACGTGACGGTGCTCGACCCGGCGACCGGCGCGGAGCAGGTCACCTCGCTCACGCGCCGCCACGAGACCGTGACGACGTGGACCGACCCCGCGACGGGGCGCCCGAGCGCCGTGCTCGCCGGCGGGTACACGCAGGCCGAGGCGTGGGACGGCGCGACCGTCGTCGACCTCGGCACGCTCGACACGTACGAGATCCAGATCCCCGGACGGCCCCAGGTGGTCGTCCCGCTGCCGGAAGGACCCGCCGCATGACCACCGCCCGCACCCCCGAGACCGTCACCGTCCTGCGCGACGTCCGCCCCTGGGGCGGCGAGCCGGTCGACCTGCACGTCGCGGACGGCCGCATCGCCGCGGTGACGCCGCACGACCCGGCAGCCGGCACGGCGCCGGAGGCCGGCGTGGTCGACGGCCGCGGCCTGCTCGCGCTCCCGGGCCTCGTCAACGCCCACGCGCACGTCGACAAGAGCTGGTGGGGCCGGCCCTGGGTGAGCTACGGCGGCGAGGCGACGACGCAGGGCCGCATCGCGCACGAGCGCGCGCACCGCGACGAGCTCGGCATCCCGGGCGTCGACGTGACGCTCACGGTGCTGCGCGAGTTCGTGCGGCACGGCACGACGGCGATCCGCACCCACGTCGACGTCGACCTCGGCCTGGGGCTGCGCGGCATCGAGGTCGTGCGCGAGGCGCTCGCCGCGCTGGACGGCGCCGTGCACGCCGAGATCGTCGCGTTCCCGCAGGACGGCGTGCTGCGCCGCCCCGGGGTGCTCGACCTGCTCGACGCGGCCGCCGCCGCGGGCGCCGAGCACGTCGGCGGCCTCGACCCGGCGTCGATCGACCGCGACCCCGTCGGCCAGCTCGACGGGCTGTTCGCGATCGCCGAGCGCCGCGGCGTCGGGATCGACGTGCACCTCCACGACGGCGGCGACCTCGGCGCGTTCCAGGTCGAGCTCATGATCGACCGCACCCTGCGCGCCGGCCTCCAGGGCAAGGTCAACGTGGCGCACGGCTTCGCGGTCGGCGACGTCCCGGCGTCGCGCCAGGCGGACCTCGTCGCCGCGATGGGCGAGGCCGGCATCACCATGACCACGGTGGCGCCGATCGGCGCCGTTCCCCTGCCCGTGCACGCGCTGCGCGCGGCGGGCGTCGCCGTCGGGCTCGGCACGGACGGCATCCGCGACCTGTGGTCCCCGTACGGGACGGGCGACCTCCTCGCGCTGACGACCCAGCTCGCCCGCCTCTCGCGCTTCCGGTACGACGAGGAGCTCGTCACCGCGGCGCGCGTCGCGACGTCCGACGCCGCGCGCTTCGTCGGCCGCGACGTCCACGACCTCGTCGTCGGCGCGCCCGCGGACGTGGTGCTCGTCGACGCGGAGAACGTGCCCGACGCCGTCGTGCGCGCCCCGCGCCGCGCGCTCGTCGTCGCGGGCGGCCGGGTCGTGGCCCGCGACGGCGACGTGCTCGTCTGACGTCGCGGGCCCCGAGCCGTCAGGCGCGCGGCGCCCTCGCGTGCGCCAGGGCCCAGTCGAGCGCGTGGTCCGCGACCGCCTCCCACCCTGGTGCCCCGCACGTCCAGTGGTCGCGACCCGCGAACTCGTAGTACTCCGTGAGCGCGGGCGAGGCCTCCCAGTGCTTGGCGTTCGAACGGTTCACGGCCGGCGGCATGACGTGGTCCTGCTCCCCCGCGACGAAGAGCAGGGGCGCCCGGTCCGCCGAGTAGTCGACCCACGTGTCCTGGTGCCCGGGCTTGAAGTTGGCGACGAGGCCGTACTCCCACACCCAGTGGCCGGGGGCGGGGATCGCGTACCGCTCCCAGACCGCGCGCGACGCCTCCTCGCTGAGCGTGTTCGTGAACGCGTAGTGGAACTCCTCGGGCGTGAAGCCGACGGCGCGGTGCCGGTTCGCGGGGTTGCGCAGCGCCGGGAAGAGGGAGCGCGCCTGGGACACCGGGGTGACGCGCACGCCCTCGGTGGGCGCCGAGTCGATCACGACGCCCGCGGCGCCGAGACCCCGCGCGAGCAGGAGCTGGGTGAGGGTGCCCCCGAACGAGTGGCCCATGATGATCGGCGGCGTGTCGAGCGCCTCGACGACGGAGGCCAGGTGGTCCAGGGTCTCCGGGACGGTGAGGTCGGCGATGAGCTGCGGGTTCTCCCGGAGCCCCTCGACCTCGATCTCGAAACCGGGGTAGCCGGGCGCCAGGACGGTGAGTCCCTGCTGCTCGTAGTGCGTGACCCACCCCTCCCAGCTCCGGGGGGTCATCCAGAGGCCGTGCACGAGCACGACGGTGTCGGGGCGCCGGGCAGGAGGCGCGGCGGCAGACGCCTCGGCGAGGTTCTCGGCAGGGTGCTCCGTGCGGTCGGTGTCGGTCATGGCGGGTTCCTCTCGGGCTCGGTGGCGGTGGAGAAGAGCGGGGACGCCACGTCGCGTCCCCCCGGCCGGCACCCCGCCGACCTGTCCTTCGAGAACCGTGCGCGGAGCCCTCCGTCGGACGCTACCGTTCCCGGGCGCCGGGCGACAGACCCTCTGGCCTCCCCCGTCGATGAGTTTCCGGGCTCGGGTGCGTCTATCCCGCGACACCCCTCGGGCCAGGCGCCCGCGACACCGGAGGACCCCATGAGCACCCAGATCTTCGTCAACCTGCCCGTCCAGGACCTCGACGCCGCCAAGGCGTTCTACACCGCGCTGGGGTACACGGTGAACGAGCAGTTCACGGACGAGAACGCGTCCTCGATCGTGCTCAGCGACACGATCTACGTGATGCTCCTCACCGCGGAGTTCGCGCAGCGGTTCACCAACAAGGCGATCGCCGACGCGACCGCCACGACCGAGGTCATCAACGCCCTGAGCGTCGGCTCCCGCGCCGAGGTCGACCGGCTCGCCGACGCCGCGTTCGCCGCCGGTGCTACGGCGGTCAAGGACCCCCAGGAGGAGGGCGGCTTCATGTACTCGCGGAGCTTCGCCGACCTCGACGGGCACCAGTGGGAGGTCCTTCACATGGACCCCACCGCGTTCGAGGGCTGACCGCACCGCGGGAATCCGTCGGGCGCCCGCGGGGTTGCCGCCCGTATGCGAGCCATCACCTACTCCCGCTACGGCGGCCCCGACGTCCTCGAGACGACCGACCTCCCGACCCCCAAGGTCGGCCCCGACTCCGTCCTCGTGCGCGTGCGCGCCGCGAGCGTGAACCCGGTGGACTGGAAGGTCCGCGAGGGGTACCTCGACCAGATCATGGATGTCGCGTTCCCTGTCGTCCCGGGCTGGGACGTCGCGGGCGTGGTCGAGCGCGTGGGCCTGGACACCCCCGAGCTCCAGGTCGGCGACGAGGTGTACGGGTACGTGCGCAAGGACGTCGTGGGCGGCGAGGTCTCGGGCGGCACGTTCGCCGAGCTCGTCGCGGCGCCCGTCCGGACGCTCGCGCGCAAGCCGGCGGCGTGGTCGTTCGAGGAGGCGGCGGCGGTGCCCCTCGCGGGGCTGACGGCGTACCAGACCATCCGACGCACCGGGCTCGCCGCGGGCCAGACGGTGCTCGTGCACGCCGCCGCCGGCGGCGTCGGGTCGTTCGCCGTCCAGATCGCGAAGGCGCTCGGGGCGCGCGTCCTCGGGACGGCGTCGGAGCGCAACCACGACTTCCTGCGCTCGCTCGGCGCGGAGCCGGTGACGTACGGCGACGGGCTCGCGGAGCGGGTCCGCGCGCTCGCGCCCGAGGGCGTGGACGTCGTCCTCGACTACGTGGGCGGCGACGCGCTCGACTCGGTCCCGCAGGTGCTGCGCGACGGCGGCACGGTCGCCTCGATCACGGACGCGCGAGCACGCGACGAGCTGGGCGGGCACTACGTGTGGGTGCGCCCCGACGCGGCCGACCTCGCCGAGCTCGCTCGGCTCGGCGACGAGGGCCTGCTGCGCCCGGAGGTCGCGGAGGTCTTCGACCTCGCCGACGCCGCCGACGCGCACCGCGCGAGCCAGTCCGGGCACGTGCGCGGCAAGGTCGTCGTGCGGGTCTGACCCTCCGAGACCGGCCCCGGCGGCGCCCGATCGACCCGCCGCGGGCCGGTCCGGCACGTCCGGGCCGGTCGGGCGGGCCGTCAGGCGGTGGGCGGTTCGCCCGGCAGCTCCCGCAGCGGCGACGTGAGGTCGCCGCCCGCGTCGCCCGTGTTGACCGTCCCCTGCCGCTCGACGAGCACCGCGGAGGTCTCGACGGCGGCACGCGGCCGGTGCTCGACGCCCCGCGGCACCACGAACAGGTCGTGCGGGCCCAGCACGACCGCGCGCTCGACGCCGCCGTCGCGCAGGTCGATCGTCAGCTCGCCGTCGAGCACGAGGAACAGCTCGTCGGTCTCGGGGTGGGTGTGCCAGACGAACTCGCCCAGCACCTTCACCACCTTGACGTCGGCGTCGTTGAGGCTCGCCACGCGGTGCGGCTGCCAGTGCCCGTCGAACGTGTCGAGGGCGGCGAGGAGGTTGCGCACGTCGGTCATGCGAACAGCCTGCCACTCCCGGACCCGAGCCGGACCGCCCAACCCGCGACGACCGGGACGGACCCGGCAGCCCGAGCGGACCGCGGAGGACCGACGCCGGGCCGCTCGGGTCGATCTCGGCGTCGAGCGGTGCCACGCTGGGCTCATGTCCAGCACCGATGCCGCACGTCCGGGGGCCGCGTTCGGTCCCGAGGTCTACGCCGCGCGTCGCGAGCGCGCCGCCGCGCACGCGCGCGACGCCGGTCTCACGGGGCTGCTCGTCTCGCCCGGCCCCGACCTCGCGTACTTCACCGGGTACGCGCCGCCGGAGACGGAGCGGCTGACGCTGCTCACGATCCCCGCCGAGGGGACCGGGACGACCGGCGGCGCGTCCGTCGTCGTGCCGCTGCTGGAGCGGGGCGACCTGGCCTCCGCCCCGGGCGCGGACGGCCTGGACGTCGTGACGTGGCGCGACGGCGACGACGAGCACGACGCCGCGGCGCGGCTCCTCGCCGCGGACGGCACCTACGCCGTCTCGGACGCCACGTGGGCGCTGCACGTGCTCGGGCTACAGCGCGCGCTGCCCGGCGTCCGCCTCACCGCGTTCTCCGACGCCGTCCCGACGCTGCGGGCCGTCAAGGACGCCGCGGAGGTGGAGCGCCTCGCCGCGGCGGGTGCGGCCGCCGACGCCGCGTTCGCGGACGTCCTGGGCGTCGCGTTCGCGGGCCGGCGCGAGCGGGACGTCGCGGCCGACCTCGACCGGTTCCTGCGCGAGCACGGGCACGAGCAGGTCGACTTCACGCTCGTGTGCTCCGGCCCGAACGGCGCCGACCCGCACCACGACGCGGGCGACCGCGTCATCGAGCCCGGCGACCTCGTCGTGCTCGACTTCGGCGGGCTGCGCGACGGGTACGGGTCGGACACCTCGCGGACGGTGCTGGTCGCGGGCGGCACGGACGACGCCCTCGCGGGCCAGCAGCGCGAGGTCTACGACGTCGTCCGGCGCGCGCAGCAGGCCGGGGTCGACGCGGTGCGCCCGGGCGCGACGTGCCAGGACGTCGACCGCGCCGCGCGCGCCGTCATCGTCGACGCGGGCTACGGCGAGCGGTTCGTGCACCGCACCGGCCACGGCATCGGCACGACGACGCACGAGCCGCCGTACATGGTGGAGGGCGAGGACCGCCCGATCGAGCCCGGCATGTGCTTCTCCGTCGAGCCGGGCGTGTACCTGCCCGGCCGCTTCGGCGTCCGGATCGAGGACATCGTCGTCGCGTTCCCGCCGGACGTGCCCGACGGCGCACGCCGCCTCAACACCTCGACCCACGACCTGCAGACGGTGCGCTAGCCGTCGGCACGGCGGGCGCGGCACCTCGAGCCGGCACTCCGCCTCAGCCGCTCTGGGCCCCTCCGGCGCCGGTGGCGCGCACACGGTCGTTGCGGATGCCGACCCAGCTGAGCACGCCGCCGAGGACGAGCAGACCCGCCGTGACGAGGAGCGAGCGGTGGAAGCCGTCGAGGTCGAGCACGCCGCCGACGATCACCCCCGCGAACGCGATGACGACGAGCCCCGCGACGCGCGACACCGCGTTGTTCACCGCGGAGCCGATGCCGGCGTCGGCCGCCGGGATCGAGCCGAGGATCGCCGACGTCAGCGGCGCGACCGTCATCGCGAGGCCCAGGCCGAAGAGCACGAGGCCCGGCAGGACCTGGGTGACGTACACGGCGTCGTCGGTCGTCGTGAGCAGGAGCAGGTAGCCGGCCCCGCCGACGATCGGGCCGAGCGTCATGAACAGGCGCGGGCCGTAGCGGCCCGCGAGCGCCCCGAACCGCGTCGACAGGGCGAGGAGCACGAGCGTGACGGGGAGCTGGGCGAGCCCGGCGGCGGTCGCGCTGTACCCGCCGACCTGCTGGAGGAAGAGCGTGACGACGAACCCGCCGAAGTACAGCGCGCCGTAGATCGCCGCGGTCGCGAGGTTGCCCCACGCGAAGTTGCGCACCCGGAACAGGCGCGGCGGCAGCATCGGGTCCGGGGCGCGGCGCTCCCACCCCACGAACGCGGCGAGGCACACGACCCCCACGGCGAACGGTCCCCACACCACGGGGCTCGCCCACCCGAAGCGGCCCTGCTCGATGAGCGCGAACACCGTCCCCGCGAGCCCGACGGCGGCGAGCGTCGCCCCGAGCGTGTCGATGCGCCGTCGTCCGCCCGGGCCCGCCGCGGCGTCCGGCTCCTCCGCCGCGGACCGGGGGACGCCGCGCAGCAGCCACAGCGTGACGGCGACGGGGAGCACGTTGATCCAGAAGACCCAGCGCCACGAGATCGCGTCGATGAGGACGCCGCCGAGCAGCGGCCCGACGAGCGACGCGGTGCTGGTCCACGCGGTCCAGGAGCCGATCGCGCGGGCCTGCCGCTCGCCGTCGAACGTGGAGATGATCATGGCGAGCGAGCTGGGCACGAGCAGGGCGCCCGCGACGCCCTGGAGGCCGCGCGCGACGACGAGGACGAGGCCGTCGGGCGCGAGCGCGCACGCGACCGACGTCACGGCGAACCCGACGAGCCCGATCGCCATGATGCGGCGGCGCCCGTGGACGTCCGACAGCGACCCCGCCAGGAGGATGAGCGCGCCGAGCGTGATCATGTAGGCGTCGACGACCCACTGCTGCAGCGCGAGACCCGTGACGGGCCCGGTGGTGAGCTCGGCGGAGATCGCGGGCAGCGCGACGTTGACCACCGAGCCGTCCAGGAACGACACGAACGACGCGAGGACCGCGACCACCAGCACCCGCTGCTGCACCCTCACGCCCTCACGCTACGACGGTCGCGGCGATCAGGCGTTGGGAGCGACGTCCGTCCCCGCCCCGCGGCGGCGCGGAACGACGCGCGACGACGCCGTCCGCCCGGCGGGTCCGGGCACCTCCTCGACCTCGAGGCCGGCATCGGCGATCATCGCGAGGTCCGCGGCGGCGTCCTGCCCCTCCGCCGTGAGGTAGTCGCCGAGGAAGAGCGAGCTGGCCACGTGCAGGGCGAGCGGCTGAAGTGCTCGCAGATGGAGCTCCCGCCCGGCGCCCAGGCGCAGCTCGGCCCGGGGCAGCGCGAACCGCGCGGCGGCGAGGATCCGCAGGCACCGTTGCGGCGTGAGCTCGTGCCGGCCCGCGAGCGGGGTCCCCTCGAAGGGCACGAGGAAGTTGACCGGGACGGAGTCCGGGTCGAGCGCCCGCAGCTCCAGGAGCACGTCGACGAGCTGCTCGGGGGTCTCCCCCGCCCCCGCGATGAGCCCCGAGCAGGCCGACAGCCCGGCGCCCTGGACGCGCCGGACGGTCGCGACGCGGTCCGCGTGGTCGTGGGTCGTGCAGATCTCGGGGTAGGCGTCCTGCGACGCGTTGAGGTTGTGGTTGTAGGCGTGGGCGCCCGCGTCGCGCAGGCGCTCGGCCTGGCCGTCGGACAGCAGCCCGAGGCACGCGCAGACCTCGACGCCAGGGTGCTCCTCGACGATCCGGGAGACGACCCCGCAGACGCGGGTCACGTCGCGCTCCGTGGGGCCGCGCCCGCTCGCCACGAGGCACACGCGCGACGCCCCGGCGTCGATGCCCGCGCGCGCCGCACCGAGCGCCTCGGGCGCCCGGAGCCACGTGTACCGCAGGATCTCCGCCGCGGACCCGAGCCGCTGGGAGCAGTAGGTGCAGTCCTCGGGGCACAGCCCGGACTTGAGGTTGACGAGGTAGGCGAGCTTCACGCGCCGGCCGAACCACCGGCGTCGGACCCGGGCCGCCGCGGCGACGACGTCCAGGAGGTCGTCGTCGTCGGTCGCGAGGACGGCGAGGAGGCTGTCCGCGGAGGGCGCCTCCTCGCGCGTCGTGGCGGAGACGAGGTCGTCGAGCAACGCGGCGAGGTCGTGGTCCATGGGTCGATCGTGGCGACGCGCGCCGCGCGCGCGTGCACGGTCTCTCCAGCGTCGCGTTCCGCCGACCGGGGAGCCCGACGACGCGTTGGTGACGGTCCACAAGACCGGTGGGGCGAGACCGTCGCTCTCCCCCAGGCGCAGGTCGCACCCCGTCGGCCCCGAGACTCGTCCGCGACATACCTAGCGGTAGGTATGGTCGCCCGCTAGGCTCGGACCATGCCGTCCGACACGCCACGCGCGGAGGCGCCCGGCTCGAACCGGGACCGCCTCGTCGCCGCCGCGCAGGAGCTCTTCTGGGCCCAGGGCGTCGGCGCGACGAGCCCGCGCCAGGTCCTCGCCGCGAGCGGCGTCGGGCAGGGCAGCCTCTACCACCACTTCCCCACGAAGCACGACCTCGCCGCCGCGGCCGTGCACGCCACGACGACCGCGGGCCTCGACGCCGCGCGCCGCGACCTGGGCGCGCAGGGCTCCGCCGTCGAGCGCCTCGTCCGCTATCTCGAACGCCCGCGGCCCGCGCTCGCCGGCTGCAAGGTCGGGCGCCTCGTGAGCGACCAGGCCGTCATGGACGACGCCGCGCTCGCCGCTGAGGTGCGCGCCTACTTCCGCGGGCTCGTCGACCTGGCCGCCGCCGTCCTCGTCGAGGGCGGGCTGCCCGACGACGCGGCGCGCGACCGCGCGCACGCCGCCGTCGCCGTCGTGCAGGGCGGGTACGTCCTCGCGCGCGCCCTCGACGACCCGGACGCGATGTCCGCCGCCGCGCGGGGCTTCGTCGCCCTGCTCGACCCGCTCCCGACCACCTCGGAGGACGCATGACCGACGCCGACCGCCCGACCCTGCGCGAGCGCCTGCGCGCCCTGCCCGTCCTCGGCCCCGACCTCCCCGGTCTCGACGTCGACGCCGCACCCGACGACCCGGGCACGCTCTTCGTCCGCTGGCTCGACGACGCGATCGACGCCGGGCTGCCCGCACCGCACGCCGCCACCCTCTCGACCGCCGACGCGAGCGGCCGCGTGGACGCCCGGACCCTCATCCTCAAGGACGTCGACGGCGACGGGTGGGTCTTCGCGACGCGCGCCGACTCCCCAAAGGGCGTCGCGCTCGCGCAGAACCCGAACGCCGCCCTGACGTTCTTCTGGCGCGAGCACGGTCGGCAGGTCCGCGTGCGAGGACCCGTCGTGCCGCTGGACGCCGAGACGTCCGCCGCCGACTTCCTGGACCGGTCCGACTTCTCCCGCGCGACCGCCCTCGCCGGGTCGCAGAGCGCCCCGCTCGCGTCCCGCGCCGCCTACCGCGAGGCATGGGACGCCGCCCTCGACCGCGTGCGGGCGGAGCCCGGGCTCGTCCTCGACGCCTGGACCGCGTACGCGCTCGAGCCGACGAGCGTGGAGTTCTGGGCGTCGTCGGGCGCGGGCCAGACCCGCCTGCGGTACACCGCGGCGTCCGGCGCGCCGACCACCTGGACGAAGGAGCTGCTGTGGCCCTGACCGACGCCCCCGCCCTCACCCCGCCCGACGTCGAGGAGGTCCGGCGCGACGCGCGCGCCGCCCTCGACGCGGTGACCGACGCGGCGCGCGGGCTCGACGCCGCCGGGCTCGACGCGCCGTCGGCCCTGCCCGGGTGGTCGCGCAGCCACGTGCTCGCGCACGTCACCGCCATCGGCGAGGCCATGGCGCGGCAGGCCGAGCGCGCCGCGCGCGGCGAGCTCGTCGAGGTGTACGACGGCGGCGCGGCCGGGCGCGAGGACGGCATCCGGACGGGCGCGCTGCGCTCCGTCGCGCAGCACGTCGCGGCGCTCGATGCGCTGGCCGACCGCCTCGACGCCGCGTGGCCCGCCGCCGGGTCCCCCGCGTGGTCCGCGCCGGTGACGTACCGCGACGGCACGGTCGCGGACGCGCTCGTGGCCTGGTGGCGCGAGGTGCGGATCCACGCGGTCGACCTCGACGCGGGCGTCGGCCTCGACTCCTGGCCTCCCGCGCTCGGGCTGCACCTCCTCGACTTCCTCGGAGTCCGGCTCGCGGACGACGTCGTGGTCGAGCTCGACGGGAAACCAGGAGACCTCGTCGTGGGTCCCGCCGGCGTCCACGTCGGACCGGGCGCTCTCCGCGTCGGACCGGGCGCCCTTCGCGTCAGACCGGGCGGGCTCCGCGTCGCTGCCGGACCTGAGCCCGCGTCCGAAGCCGAGCCCACGTCCGGGGCCGCGGCCTCGCCTGCGCCCGCGTCCGCGCCCGGCCGGGGCGCCGTCGTCGTCCACGGCCGCCTCACCGACGTCGCCGCCTGGCTCGCGGGCCGCGCCCCCGGCGCCGAGCCCACCGCCCGCCTCGCGGGCGAGCCCGTGAGCCTCCCCGAGATCGGCCCCTGGCCGTCCCCGTACTCCCCGCCGCAGGGGAACCCCACCCCCGCGAGGTAGAGCCCCGGTCGGCCGAGGTAGAGCCCTGGTCCGCCAGGTAGAGGCGTGGTCGGCTGGCGCACGCGGACCACGGCTCTACCTCGCGAGACCACGGCTCTACCTCGCGAGACCACGGCTCTACCTCGCGGGAAGACGGCTCGGACCCGGCCGGATCGCGCGGTACGCGACGTCCGACCTGCCCGGCTCGGGACCGAGGTCCCTCGAAAGTGTGACGCACGCCCGTGACGCACCGCACAGTTAGTGCACTCTTTCACAAGCGTAGGATCGACATGTGTCGAGTCGAGCGAGCAACCCCGCAAGCAGCGCAGACCAGATCGACGTAGCCCTCATCGGCGGTGGCATCATGAGCGCCACGCTCGGGGCACTCCTGAAGGTCTTGGAGCCCACCTGGAAGGTGCGCATCTACGAGCGCCTGGACGCCGTGGCGCAGGAGTCGTCGAACCCGTGGAACAACGCCGGGACGGGTCACGCCGCCCTGTGCGAGCTGAACTACACGCCGGAGAAGCCGGACGGCTCGATCGACATCACCAAGGCGGTGAAGATCAACGAGCAGTTCGAGGTGTCGCGCGAGTTCTGGCACCACCTGCTCACGACGGGCGCGCTGCCGCAGCCCGCGAGCTTCATCTCCCGCACCCCCCACATGACCTTCGTGCGCGGCGCGGAGAACGTCGACTACCTGCGTCGCCGCTTCGAGACGCTGCGCCGCCACCCGCTGTTCAGCGAGCTCGAGTTCACGGACGACCCGGCGGTCATCGCCGAGTGGGCCCCGCTCCTGGTCGCCGAGCGCGACGGCGACGAGCCGGTCGCGGCCACGCGCGCGACGAGCGGGACGGACGTCGACTTCGGCGCCCTCACCGAGCAGCTCGTCGACTACCTCGTCTCGGAGGGCACGCAGCTCTACCTCGAGCACGAGGTGAAGAACCTCAGGAAGACGAAGGACGGCCGCTGGCGCCTGACGGTCAAGGACCGCTCGTGGAACGCCCCGAAGCGCCGCTCGACCGTCGAGGCCCGGTTCGTGTTCGTGGGCGCCGGCGGCGGCGCGCTGCCGCTGCTCCAGGCGGCCGGCATCCCGGAGGCGAAGGGCTACGGCGGCTTCCCGATCAGCGGTGAGTTCCTCCGCACGGACGACCCGGAGCTCGTCGCCCAGCACCAGGCGAAGGTCTACGGCAAGGCCGACGTCGGCTCGCCGCCCATGTCGGTCCCGCACCTGGACACGCGCGTCGTCGACGGCAAGACGTACCTGATGTTCGGCCCCTACGCCGGGTTCAGCCCCAAGTACCTCAAGAAGGGCAAGTACCTCGGGCTCCTCACGTCGCTGCGCCTGCACAACCTCGGCTCGATGGTCGGCGCGGGCCTGAAGAACCTCGACCTCACCCAGTACCTGGTGGGCCAGCTCCTCGCGAGCCCGGAGACCAAGTTCACCGCGCTCCAGGGCTTCATGCCCACCGCGCACCCCAAGCACTGGGAGACCATCACCGCGGGCCAGCGCGTCCAGGTGATCAAGAAGGACAAGGACGGCAAGGGCGTCCTCGAGTTCGGCACCGAGGTCATCGCGGCGTCCGACGGCTCGATCGCCGGCCTGCTCGGCGCCTCGCCGGGTGCCTCGACGGCCGTCCCCGCGATGATCGACCTGCTCGAGCGCTGCTTCCCCGCCCGCTTCACCAAGTGGCGCCCGGAGCTCGCGACGATGATCCCGAGCCTCGGCCACGCCCCGTGGGAGGCGCACGAGCTCGAGGGCCTCGACCAGCTCACGGGCGACGCGGACGTCGACGCGGTCGGCTCGCGCGCCTGACCCGAGCGACACCGCTCCCCCGCGAACGGCCCGGACCTCCACGAGGTCCGGGCCGTTCGTGCGTCCGGAGACGCCGCACGCGGTCGAGCGGCGCGTGGCCGGGCAGTTCCGCACGCGAGGGCTCAGCGCGCGAGCGGCGTGCCCCGGGTCCCCGGCCGCCGCGGCGCGGCGGGCACGTTCGCCCCGGGGCGCCCGCCCGGCACGGCAGGAGCGGCGCGCACGCCGTCGCGCACGGCCGGGTTCGGCACGACGCGCCGCAGCACGAGCTCGGCCGCGACCTCGTGCGGGTCGACGACGGCGGCCGGCTCGGCCGGGCGCGACGCCGCGGCGCGCAGGTCGGCGTCCAGCCGCTGCGCGTCACGGTCCCAGCGCTCGCCGTGCACCGACCGGTCCCCGCGCGCGTCCCACGCGGCGCCGCCGGGCCACGCGCCGTCGGACCCGGCGGGGAACCACGGACGGGCCGGGTCCTCGCGGCGGACCGCGAGGGCCGCGACCGTCGGGCCGACGACGAGGAGAAGAGCCACCACACCCCAGAAGATGTCCATGGCTCCACCCTCGCGGCGCACGACCCGCGCCACGAGTGGCAGCACTGACACCTCTCGACAAGATCCTGCCAGCGGCGTAGCGTGCCGAGCATGGTGCGATCCGTCGCGGCCGTCGTGTGCGACGGCCTGGCCCCGTTCGAGTTCGGCGTCGTGTGCGAGGTCTTCGGCCTCGACCGCAGCGACGACGGTGTCCCGTCGTTCGACTTCCGCGTGTGCGGCCCGGTCGCGGGCCGTGCCGTCCGCACGTCGGTGGGCGCGCACGTCGTGCCCGACCACGACCTCTCCGCGACGGACGACGCGGACCTGGTCGTCGTGCCGGCGATCCGCATCGGGACCGACTACCCGCCCGCGGTGCTCGACGCCGTCCGCCGCGCGTCCGACCGCGGCGCCCTGCTGCTCAGCGTGTGCTCGGGCGTGTTCGTGCTCGCGGCCGCGGGCGTCATCGAGGGACGGCGGGTGACGACGCACTGGATGCACGCCGACGAGCTGCGCCGTCGTTACCCGAGCCTCGACATCGACCCCGACGTGCTCTTCGTCGACGACGGCAACCTCATCACGAGCGCCGGAACGGCGGCGGGCATCGACGCGTGCCTGCACCTCGTGCGCCGCGAGCTCGGGGCCCGGGTGGCGAACACCATCGCCCGGCGCATGGTCGTGCCGCCCCAGCGCGACGGCGGGCAGCGCCAGTTCATCGAGCGCCCGGTGCCCGAGTGCGAGGAGGACTCGTTCGGGGAGCTGCTGGAGTGGATGACCGACCACCTCGACGAGCCGCTCACCGTGCGCGACCTCGCCCGCCGGGCCCACACCTCCGAGCGCACCTTCGCGCGCGCGTTCGTCGCGCAGACCGGCACGACCCCGCTCGCGTGGCTGACGTCGCAACGCGTCGCGCACGCGCAGTCGCTGCTCGAGGAGTCCTCGCTGGACCTGGAGGAGGTCGCGCGCCGCAGCGGTTTCGGGTCGGCCGCGCTCCTGCGCCACCACTTCCGGCGGGCGGTCGGGATCACGCCGACGGAGTACCGCCAGACCTTCCGGTTCGCCGCCTGACCCCTCCGGAGGAGGTGTCGCTCCTTCGCGACTCCTTCACCCGGCCCCCTCGCGCGCGCAACCTACGGTCCCGTAGGGTGGGGTCATCTGCACGACGAGCACCTGCTCACCTCCGCGGCTGGGAAGTCGACACCGACACCCCTGCGAGGACACATGACCTCTGCCGCAGTGCGCCCGGGCTTCCGGGCCACCCGCCCTCGGACCGACGAGCCCGGTGCCGTCACCAGCACCTACAGCGCACTGTCGCGCACGGTGCGCGACGCGGGCCTGCTCCACCGCACGCACGCCTACTACCTGTGGACCCTCGGGGTCCTCACGCTCGCGCTCGGCGGCGCTGTCGCCGGGTTCGTCCTCCTGGGCGACTCGTGGTTCCAGCTCCTCGTCGCCGGGGCGCTCGGCCTGATCCTCACCCAGTTCGCGTTCGTCGCGCACGAGGCGTCGCACCGCCAGGTCTTCGCGTCCGGCCCGGCGAACGACCGCCTCGGGAAGGTGCTGGCCAACGGCGTCGTCGGCATCAGCCACTCGTGGTGGATGAACAAGCACACGCGCCACCACGCGAACCCGAACCGCCGCGGCAAGGACCCGGACATCGCGCCCGACGTCGTCGTGTTCCTCGAGGAGGACGCGGAGGTCGCGAAGGGCTTCCGGGCGGTCATCAACCGCTACCAGGGCTGGCTGTTCTTCCCGCTCCTCACGCTCGAGGGCGTGAACCTGCACGTGCAGGCGTTCCGCTCGCTCCTCGCCGGCGGCCGCGCGCGCGGCGACGTCCGCACGCGCGTCATCGAGATCGTCACCATCACGCTGCGCCTGTCGCTCTACGTCGGGGCGGTCGTCTGGTTCCTGCCGCTCGGCCTCGCAGCCGCCTTCCTGGGCGTCCAGCTCGCCGTCTTCGGCGTCTACATGGGGGCGTCGTTCGCCCCCAACCACAAGGGCATGGCGATCATCCCCGCCGACAGCAAGATCGACTTCCTGTCCAAGCAGGTCCTCACCTCGCGGAACATCCGCGGCGGGTGGTGGATGAACATCCTCATGGGCGGGCTCAACTTCCAGATCGAGCACCACCTGTTCCCGAGCATGCCGCGCCCGCACCTCGCGCGGGCCCGCGAGATCGTGCGCGAGCACTGCGCGCACCTCGGCCTGCCGTACACGGAGACGAGCCTCGTGCAGTCCTACGCGATCGTCGTCCGGTACCTCAACCGCGTGGGGCTCTCGGCGCGCGACCCGTTCGACTGCCCGATGTTCCGCCAGCTCCGCCGGGTCTGACCGACCCTCCCCCTGCGGCACGACGACCCGCTGCACGACGCCCCGCGCCCGACGACGCGCGCGGGGCGCGTCAGGCGGACGCCGCGTGCCCGTGGCGCCAGTACCCGACGAAGTCGACGTGCGCCTTCGGCACGCCCCGGTCGTTGACCAGGTGGCGACGCACGCCCGTGGCGAGCGCCGACTCCCCGACCGCGTACGCGTAGCCGGGACCGGCGGGCAGGTCGGCCGACCGTACGGCGTCGAGCGCGAGACGACCCGGCAGCAGGTCGTGGTCGCCGCCGCCCGCGGGCCGTGCGCCGTCGCGCGCCAGCCAGCGCAGCTCGACGCCCGCGGGCACACGGAACTCCTGGGCGTCCGCCGCCTCGGGGACCTCGACCACCGCGAGGCCGCGCGCGTCGTCGGGCAGGGACTCGCAGATCCCCGCGACCGCGGGCAGCCCGGTCTCGTCGGCGACGAGGAGCGTCCAGTCGTGCGGGACGCGCGGGTGGTAGCCGATCCCCTGGTCGAGCAGGCCCACGCGGTCCCCCGGCTCGGCGGACAGCGCGAACGAGGACGCGGGCCCCGCGTCGCCGTGCACGACGAAGTCCACGTCCAGCTCGCGCAGGCCCGGGCGCACGGCGCGCACGGTGTAGTTCCGCACCCACGGGCGGCGCGCCTTCGGCGTGGCGAGGTACTGGACGTACCAGAGGCCCGACGCGCGGGTCGGCAGCCGCAGCGCGTCCTGGTCCTCGCGCGGGAGGAAGAGCCGGAACCACTGGTCGAACCCCAGCGGGGTGAAGAGGTCCAGCTCGTCTCCCCCGAGCGTGACCCGCACGACGTTCGGACTGACCCGCTCGCGCCCGACGACGCTCAGCGTGACGACGTGCGCGTCCTGGGGCTTGACGGTCTTGACGGACACCGGCGGCTCCTCTGCGACGCCCGGCTCCCCGGGCGGAACGGCGGCCCCGCGAGCGCGTCGACCACGAGAGAGGTTAGCCTCACCTCACGCCTGCGTCGATGTGCTGGATCCCACACGCTGCCCGCGGCCGCCCCGCCCGAGGCACCCGACGCCTCCTGGCATGCTCGGGACGTGGAGATCCCCGTCGTCTGGTCCGTGGTCCTGCTCGTCACGGCCGCCTGGAACCTGCTCATCTGGCCGCGCTTCCTCCAGCGCATCGCCAAGGACCCCCGCTCGCGCGACGCCGACGGCCGCGCGACGCGCTTCCTCACCGTGCACGTCGTGCTCATCGCCGTCTCGCTCGCGCTCGCCCTCGCCGTCGGGGTGCTGGGCGTCCTCACGCTCGTCTGAGCCGGGCCGTCGCGCGGCCCGGCCCGACGCCCCACCCGCGCCCGAGCGCGGCGCGGACTAGCGGCGTCGGACGAGGTTCGCGAGCGGCGAGTGCCGAGGCACCCACCGCGCGAGCGCGGCCGCGGAGCAGGCGCCGAGCGCCGCCGTCGCCCAGACGCCCGCGGCGAGCGACCCCAGCGCCGCACCGGCCGACAGCACGAGCGGGCCGAGGGCGTCACCGGTGTCCTGGAACAGGCGCCACACGCTGAGGAAGGTCGGGCGCACGTCCGCGGGCGCGACGTCGGCGCCGAGCGTCATGACGATGCCCGAGCCCATGCCGTTCCCGACCCCGAGCACGGCCGCGACGACCGCGAGCGCGGGGGCGGTGTGCGCGAGCGGCAGCACCGCGAGACCGACGGCCATCGTGAGCATGGACGGCACGGCGACCCACAGGCGCCCGAACCGGTCCATGACCTTGCCCGCCGGGTAGAAGAGCAGCATGTCGAGCGCACCGGAGACGCCGAAGATCAGCGACGTCACCTCGGCGTCGAGCCCCAGGTGCTCGCCCCACAGGGGGATGACGGTCTGCCGGGCCCCACGGACCGCGCTGACCAGGAGGATCGCCACGCCGAGCGTCGCGAACAGGTGGCGGTGGTCGCGCGCCACGCGGGCGATGCCGACCCGCGGCACGGCCCGCGCGCCGCGCAGTCGAGCACGCCCGGCCTCCGCGGGGTCCGGCCGCACGACGGCGAGCACCACCACCGCGGTGAGGGCGGCGCCCGTCCCGAGCCAGTAGGCGCCGCGCACGTCCGTCGCGGCGATGACCGCCGCGCCCGCGAACGGGCCGAGGAACAGCCCGATCCGGTGCACGCCCGCGAGCGTCGACAGGACGCGGGCCCGGCGCAGCGGGGGCGTGATCTCGGTGAGGTACGCCTGGCGGGCGAGGTTGAAGACGGCGGTCGACGCACCCAGCGCGAGGACCCCCGCCGCGAGGCCCCACAGACTGGGGGTGAGCGCGATCGTCGCGAAGGCGACCGCCGCGACGCCCCCGGCGAGCCGCATGGCCGCACGGTCGCCGAGGCGCTGGGCGAGCGCCCCGGCGGGAAGGTCGAAGAGGATCTTGCCGATCGGCACGAGCGCGGCCACGAGCCCGGCGACCGTGAGGCTCGCACCCCGGCCCGTGGCCGTGACGGCGACGACCGGCAGCATGGCCCCGACGCCGATCTCGAGGACGAGCGTGGGGAGGAACGCGCCGAGGACGACGCTGCGCAGCGGGAAGAGCGGTGCGTCGGTGCCCGCGGGGGCGGTCACCGGGCCTCCGCCACGGCCTCGACGGCAGGGCTCGGCACCTCGACGGCAGGGCTCGGCGCTTCGACGCCCGCGCGCAGCGCGGCCGCGTCGGGCCGGGAGACGTCGACGCCGCGGCACGCGGGGGCGTCCGCGAGGAGCTCCAGGAGCTGCGGCGCGGCCGAGGCGCCGCGGTCCCAGCGCCCCGTGACGACGGAGACGACCCAGCTCGGCGCACCGCCCTCCGGCAGCGCGAGCGTGACGAGGCGCTCGGCCTCCGGCTTGCCCGCGACGTGGCGCGGCACGAGCGCGATGCCGAGCCCCCGGTCGACGAGCTCGAGGAGCGTGTGCACGTCGTTGACCGAGCACCGCACGCGCCGGTGGACGCCGTGCGCGGCGCACGTCGCGTCGTTGACCGGCCGCGCGCCCCACGAGGGGTCGAAGTCGACGAACTCCTGGCCCGAGAGGTCGGACCACTCGACCCGGCCCCTCCCGGCGAGCGGGTGCTCGGGCGCGCACACGAGCACGAGCGGCTCGCTGCCCAGGACCGTCTGGGACAGCGGCCCCAGGTGCTCGGTGGTCGCGACGAACGCGACGTCGAGGTCGCCCTCGCGGACGCGCGCGAGGAGGTCGTGCGAGCCCGCCTGCGCGAAGTGGATCTCCACCTGCGGGTAGCGGCGGTGGAACCGCTCGAGCAGGGCGGTCACGTCGAGGACGCCGAGGCACTGCTCCGAGCCGACGCGCAGCGAGCCGGACAGCGCGCGCGTGGCCCGGACGACCGCGTCGCGGGCAGCGGCAGCCTGCGCGAGCATGGAGCGTGCGTACGGGAGCAGCGCGAGACCGGCTTCGGTGGGCTCGACGCGCCGCGTCGTGCGCGTGAACAGGCTCGCGCCGAGCTCCTCCTCCAGGCTGCGGACCGCGGCGGAGAGCCCCGACTGCGAGACTCCGACGAGCTGGGCGGCGCGGGTGAACTGGCGTTCGTCCGCGAGCGCGACGAGGTACTCCATCTGACGAAGATCCATTGACCACTCACAGTTCTCTATTTGACAAACACTAGTTGTTGGACTTCTAGGTTATCGCTTCCTAGGCTCGAGCCGTCGCGGCCGACCGGCCTCGCTCGGGTCGTCCGGCACCCCGCCCGCGGGCGGACGACGCCCTTCCTACCCCCGACCCGTGGGAACGACCCCCCTGCAGCGGCGCACTCTCGGATCCCGGACACCGAGGTCGTGCACCCGACCCGCCCACCCCACGAAGGAGCTCCACCGATGAAGACCTTCACCCTGACCGGCACCGACATCGTCGTCCCGAACGTCGTGCTCGGCCTCATGCGCATCCAGGACAAGACCGACGACGAGGTCCGCACCCTCGTGCGCACCGCACGGGACGCCGGCATCACGTTCCTCGACCACGCCGACGTGTACGGCTCCGAGCTCCACGGCTGCGAGCGTCGCTTCGCCGAGGCGCTCGACCTCTCCCCCGCCGAGCGTGCGGAGTGGGTCATCCAGTCCAAGGCCGGCATCGTGCCCGAGGGCCCGTACTTCGACTTCTCGTACGAGCACCTCGTCGCGTCCGTCGAGGGCTCGCTCGAGGCCCTGCGCACCGACTACCTCGACATCCTGCTGCTGCACCGCCCCGACGCCCTCGTCGAGCCCGAGGAGGTCGCGCGCGCGTTCTCCGACCTGCACGCCGCGGGCAAGGTGCGGGCGTTCGGGGTCTCGAACCACACACCGGGCCAGATCGAGCTGCTGCGCCGTTACGTCGAGCAGCCGATCGTCGCGAACCAGCTCCAGCTCTCCGTCACGCACGCCCCGCTCGTCGCGCAGGGCGTCGCCGCGAACATGCAGGCCCTCGACCAGTCGATCAGTCGCGACGACGGCATCCTCGACTACTGCCGTCTCCACGACATCACGATCCAAGCCTGGTCCCCGTTCCAGGCGGGGTTCTTCACGGGCGTGTTCCTGGGATCCGAGAAGTACCCCGAGCTCAACGCGGTGATCGACCGCCTCGCCGCCCGGTACGACGTGCCGCCCATCGCGATCGCGACCGCGTGGATCACGCGCCACCCGGCGCGCATGCAGGTCGTGCTCGGCACGACGAGCCCCGACCGGGTCGCCGGCGCCGCGCTCGGTTCAGAGGTCCCGCTCACCCGTGCGGAGTGGTACGAGATGCTCCGCGCCGCGGGGTACACCGTGCCCTGATCCCCGGGCGCCGAGGGCCCGG
The DNA here is from genome assembly GCF_031119065.1 of Cellulosimicrobium sp. XJ-DQ-B-000. Taxonomy (NCBI): domain Bacteria; kingdom Bacillati; phylum Actinomycetota; class Actinomycetes; order Micrococcales; family Promicromonosporaceae; genus Cellulosimicrobium; species Cellulosimicrobium sp. XJ-DQ-B-000. The sequence continues at coordinate 165,748 of NZ_JAVHYN010000003.1, read as the reverse complement.
CGCGAGCGCGTGCGGAAGGTCACGCGCTCGCCGTCCGAGGGGTCCCGCGGGGCGGTCTAGGCTCGTGCCGTGGCAACCTTCTCGGCAGTGACCCGGCAGCACATCCTCCAGGCCCTCGCGGACTGGGACGACCGGGGCCGGGACGCGTTCCTCGGGGTCTACGGGTTCACCGCGTCCCCCGGCACCCCGCTCGTCCACGAGGACCGCGTCTACGACGCGCAGGCGATCCTCGGCGTCGCGCACCGGTACGCGACCGGCCGCGTCGCGACCGCCGAGGAGTTCCGCAGCAGCCCCGTCGGCGTCGCGGACCTGCTCCGCAAGCGCGGGTTCGACGTGCCCGGTGCCGCCCCCGCGGCGGCGCCCGCACCCGCGCGTCGGGCCACGGCGAAGGCCGCGCCCGCGACGCGCACACCGCGCCGCACGACGGCCCGCTCCGCGGAGCCCGAGAAGCCCCCGGCCGTGTGCCCCACGTGCTTCACGGTCCTGCCCGCGACGGGCATCTGCGACGAGTGCGGCTGAGCCGCGTCTCCACCAGCGCACGACGAGGGGCGCCGTCCGGTCGGACGGCGCCCCTCGTCGTGCGTGCTGCCTCGCGCGAGGCCGCGGGCGACCGGGTCAGTTGACCTCGGACGGGTGGGCGCTCACGCGGCCCGAGCCGTCACCCGTGTCGAGGACGTCGATCGCGGCGACCTCGTCGGCGGTGAGCTCGAACCCGAAGAGGTCGAAGTTCTCCACCATGCGCTCCTTGCGCGACGACTTCGGGAAGACGATGAAGCCGCGCTGCAGGTGCCAGCGCAGCACCGCCTGGGCGGGCGTCACGCCGTGGGCGGCCGCGGCGTCGACGACGGCCTGCTTCTCGAAGAGCGGGTACTTGCCCTGGCCGAGCGGACCCCAGGCCTCGATCTTCGTGCCGTTCGCGTCGGCCCAGGCGAGCACGTCGCGCTGCTGGTAGGCCGGGTGCAGCTCGATCTGGTCGACGGCGGGCACGACGCCCGTGTCCGCGACGATCCGGTCGAGGTGCTCGGGCAGGTGGTTGGAGACGCCGATCGAGCGCGCGAGGCCCGCGTCGCGGATCTCGACGAGCTTCGCCCACGCGTTCGTGTACTGGTCCTGCTCGGGCGCGGGCCAGTGCGTGAGGTACAGGTCGACGTGGTCGAGGCCGAGCTTGTCGAGGCTCTCGCGGATCGCGTCGTGCGGCTGCTCGCCCGACTGGCGGTCGTTCCAGAGCTTCGTGGTGACGAAGAGCTCGTCGCGGGGGATGCCGCTCTTCGCGATGGCGGCGCCGACGCCCTCCTCGTTGCGATAGATCGCCGCGGTGTCGATGTGGCGGTAGCCGACCTCGAGGGCCTCGCTCACGGCCTTCTCGGCCTCGTCCGGCGGCACGAGGAAGACGCCGAAGCCGAGCTGCGGGATGGTGTGACCGGAGTTGAGCGTCACGGTCGGTACAGAGGGAACGGTCATGCTTCCAGCGTAGGAACCCGCCTTCCACCCGTCCAACGACTGCGGCGCATACGACTCAGCGCTGCCGCTCATGAGTCGAACGGGAGCGCTGCGCGGAATGTCCGACTGGACTTCTCAGATCACGGTTTGGTTACATTGGCGCGTCCTACCCACGAAGAACCGGAGCGCACCATGTCCCGAGGCCGCCACAGCGCAGCCCCCGCCACCGCGCGCTCCTTCCGGCTCCCGGCCCTGCCGACGCTGCCGGTCCGGTCGCTCAAGCTCCCCGCGCTGGCGCTCGTCACGCTGCTCGGCGCGGGTGCCGTGGGCGCGGGCCCCCAGCCTGCGGAGGGCAACCCCGACCTCGCTCCGCTGAGCGTCGAGCCCACCGCCGGCGCGAGCGTGGAGCGCGGCACGGGAGCCGCCAGCCGCTCGTCCGAGCGCGTCGCGCCGCCCACGGCGCCGCAGGAGCCCCCGGTCGTCGAGACCGCGGCGGAGATCGCCGTCGTGCCGGCCGCCCAGGCCGCTCCGACGCCCCCGCCCCTGCCGCCCGTCACCGGCCAGCTCTGGACCACCGAGGCCGTCAACGTGCGCTCCGCGCCGTCCCCGGACGCCGAGCGCGTCGCGACCACCGAGTTCGGCGCCGCCGTCGACGTCACGGGCGTCACCGAGGGCGACTGGAGCCAGATCGTCTGGGACGGCGCGGCCGCGTGGATCAAGTCGAGCTTCCTCGCGCAGTCGCAGCCCGAGGCGCCCCAGGTCGCCGCCGCCGCGGCCGGGGGGTCGAGCGTCGGCGGCGTCTCGGACGCCGCGTGCTCGGTCAGCACCGGGATCGAGTCGTCGCTGCGCACCAACGCGCGCGCCGTCTACCGCTCCGTGTGCGCCAACTTCCCCCAGGTCACCACCTTCGGCGGCATCCGCCCCGGCGACGACGGCGACCACGGCACGGGCCGCGCCGTCGACATCATGATCAGCGGCGAGACCGGCTGGGACATCGCGCGCTACCTGCAGGCCAACGCGGGCTCGCTCGGCATCACGTACCTCATCTACCAGCAGAAGATCTGGATGGCCGGCGACCCGGCGAGCGCGTGGTCCGGCATGGAGGACCGCGGCGGCGCGACCGCGAACCACTACGACCACGTGCACGTCAGCACGTCGTAGTCCCGCTCCCCCACGCACGCACGCCCGGCCGGCACCTGCTGCGCCGGGCGTCGTCGTCCCGGCTCACGGCACGGCCGTCACGGGCCGGCACCGCACCGCGACGGCGCCCGAGCGCAGTTCCTGCCGGTCCACCAGCTCGAGCGTGATGCGCTCGCGCAACCCCGACAGCAGCGTCGGCCCGTGCCCAGCCAGGACCGGCTGCACGAGGAACGCGTACTCGTCGATCAGCCCGAGGTCCGCGAGCGCGAGCGGCAGCGTCACGCCGCCGACGAACAGCGGCCCGCCCGGCTGCTCCTTGAGCCGCCGCACCGCGTCCCCCAGGTCGCCCTCGACGAGCTCCGCGTTCCAGTCGACCTCGCGCAGCGTGCTCGACACCACGTGCTTCCTCGCCCCGTCGATCGCCTCGGCGAACGGGACGTCCCGCTCCCCCATCCAGTCCGGCCACGCACCCGACGCCGGACGGCGCCACGCCGCCTCCATCATCTGGTAGGTGACCCGCCCGAACAGCAGCGCGTCCGCGCGCTCCGTCTCCTCGGTCCAGAACCGCATCGACTCCTCGTCGGGCGGCAGTCCCGCCTCGTGGTGGCAGCAGCCGTCGAGCGTGACGTTGATCGCGTAGCGCAGTGGCCTCATCGCGTGCCCTCCCCCGGGTACCCGCGCAACGGGCGGAGCGCCGTCGCACCGCACCAGCGTGGCAGGCGCGGCAGGCCGCGCCAAGACCTGCGCCCCGGCGCACGAGCATCGTCGATCACGGAGTCCGCGCCAGGACGATCCCGACCGGTCGGCCGACGGCGTCCGGGCCACGCCTCGCTGCTACCCTCCATCGGCCGACGAGCGGCCCCTACCCGGCGCCGCGGTCCTCCTCCAGGTTCTTCCTGAAGAAGACGGCCGAGTCCTCGTAGCCGAGCGCACGGTAGAAGGACCCCGCACGACGACTGGCGAGTGCCAGGTAGGCGGCACCGTGCTCCCGGGCCCAGTCCTCGGCGCAGCCCATCAGCTCTCGGCCGACACCGGACCGGCGGTGAGTCTCGTGGACCATCACCTCCTCGACCCAGGCGACCGGACCGTTGGCCAGGAGGGTCAGGTGGCAGTTGGCCAAGAGGTAGCCCACGACCCTGCTACCCGCCTCGGCGACGACGACCAGCGTGCCGGGCGTCTCGGCGAGGCTCTGCCACGTCCGGTCGAACGCCGCGCGTTCTGGGGCGAACGACGTCGCGAAGTCGCGAGCCAGCGGCCAGACCTGATCGGCGTCCCCCGGCTGGGCGGGTCGGACGAGCAACCGCTGGGTGTCACGCATCGCCGCATTCTTCCCAGGTCTTACGCGTGCCGCAACGCTCTGGCACCGCGCCGTGGCGTCGGAGGTCGTGCGTGAAGGAGGTGCAGAGAAACGCTCGCGGCTCTGGCCGTCGTCAGAACGCCGAAAGGCCACCTCGGAAGCCCTTCGAGAAGGACTCCGAGATGGCCGACGACCTGGTGTTTCGGTGGAGCTGAGGGGACTCGAACCCCTGACCCCCTGCATGCCATGCAGGTGCGCTACCAGCTGCGCCACAGCCCCGTGGATCCGTGAAGATCCAGGTCATGCACTCCTCCGGCCGGTTTCCCGTCCTGCGGAGCGTCGCTAGTCTACGCAGAAACTGGCTCCAGATTCCAATCCGGTCCCGCGTTCCACTCGTCGAGCGGGAACCCGGCCCCGACGTTGTGCGCCACGAGGCGCCACGCGGGCGTCGCGGCGGGCGCCGAGCGGTGCAGGTGGGACCAGTGGACGTTGTGCAGCCCGGAGATCCCGCGCCAGCCCTCCGGGTCCAGGCCGAGCAGCGCGGTGACCGCGAGCGTGATCGCGGCGCCGTGCGAGACGACGACGAGCGTGTCGTCCCGCTCCAGGGACTCCACGTGCTCGGTCACGGACGCGACGAGGCGCGCCGCGACGTCGGCCTTGGACTCCGCGCCCGCGCGCACGGGCTCCTCGCCCTGGCGCCACGCCGCGTACTCCTCGGGCCAGCGCTCGGCGATCTCCGGGCCCGTGAGGCCCTCCCACTCCCCGAAGCCACGCTCGCGCAGCCGGGGGTCGTACGCGACGTCCGCGCCGATCGCCGCCGCGTACGCGCGCGCGGTGTCGGCGGCGCGCACGAGGTCGGACGCGACGACGCGCGTCGCGCGGTGCGCGCTCGCGAGGGCCTTCGCGCCCTGCTCCGCCTGCCACCGCCCGACGGCGTCGAGCGGGATGTCGACCTGCCCCTGCAGGCGCATCGACGCGTTGTACGCGGTGCGACCGTGGCGCAGGAGGACGAGCGTGCCGGCGGTCACGCCAGGGGCTCCCCCGAGAGGCGGATGGCGCCGTCGCCGCGCGTGGTGTCGTCGGTGTCGTCGGCCGTGCCGTCGCCGCCGCGCGCGTCCTCCGGCAGCTCGACCACCGGGCAGTCCTTCCACAGCCGCTCCAGCGCGTAGTACACGCGGTCCTCGGCGTGCTGCACGTGCACGACGACGTCCCCGAAGTCGAGCAGGACCCAGCGGGCCTCCTGCTTGCCCTCGCGGCGGATCGGCTTGGACCCGGCCTTGTGCATGGCCTCCTCGACGGCGTCGACGATCGCCGAGACCTGGCGCTCGCTCGACCCCGAGGCGATGAGGAACACGTCGGTCAGGACGAGCTGCTCGCTCACGTCGAGCGCGATGATCTCCTCGGCCTTGCGGTCGGACGCCGCCCGGGCGGCGATGACGGCGAGCTCGAGGGCTCGGTCGGTGGCGGTCACGTGTCTCCGTTCGTGGTGCGGCCGCTCAGCGGCCGGTGTCGAGGGTGCCGGGGTCGTCCCACGTCCGCACGGCGGCGGCCGAGGCGCTCGCGTCCTCCACGGCCAGGCCCGGGTCGTCGCGGGACACGAGCGTCCAGACGAGCAGGCCGAGGACGAACGCGACGGCGACGAGGATCAGGTAGTGCAGCCACGTGTACGACGGGCCGCGCCGCTCGTCCTCGAGGTCGTCGTCGTCCGACTCCTCGGGCTCGGCGGCACGACCGCGCACGCGGGGGAAGAGCTCGTCCGAACCGCCGGCTGGAGCAGGTGCGGACTCCCGCACGCCGCCGAAGGGCGAGGACTGCTCGCGGTCCGCGCTCGCGGGCTCGGGCGCGGAGCCTGCCGTGATCGCGGACCACGGCAGGGCCGCGCCGCCTGCCTCGGCGGGCGGTGCCGGGGCGGGCGCGCGCTCGGGAGCGGGCGCGCGCGTCCCCGCCCAGGGGGAGGTCGCCGGTGCCGGCGCGGGCGTGCCGGGCGGGGCAGTGCTGGTGGGCGGGGCCGCGAACGCCGAGAGGCGCGGCGGCTGCGTCGTCTCGGGACGCGCGGGGCCCGAGCCGGCGGCGAGACCGCCGACCGGAGCCGACGGCGTCGCGGGGCGCACGGGGCCGGACGCGCCGGGCACCGGGGGGCGCGGGGCCGCGGCGGGCGGACGCGAGGACGTGCGCGTGGGCACGACGGGCGTCGGGGCCGGGGGGCGGATCGCGACGCGCTCGGCCGTCTCCTGGACCGGCGTGAGGCGCCCGGTCTCGTCCAGGCCGCGCATGCCGCCCGAGGCGGCCGGGGGTCGCACGACCGACGGCTGTGCCGGGTGCTCTGCCGGGCCGGTCGTCTCGCGCAGGGTGCGGCGCGACGGCGGCGGGCCGGACGGCGCGGCCGGGCGCGCCGGCTGCTGCCAGCCGCCCGCACCCGGTGCCGGGGCAGGCGGGGGCGCAGCGCTCTGCGCGGACCGCTCGGCGGCGGCCGCCTGCTCGCGCTCGCGCATCTCGCGCCGGGTGAGCGGGCGGACGGGCTGCATGTTGCTGCCGTTGTCACTCATCGTGCTGACCTCGATACAAACCGTGCTTGGCGATGTACTGGACCACGCCGTCCGGAACCAGGTACCACACCGGCTGCCCGGCCTCCGCGCGCCGACGGCAGTCCGTCGACGAGATCGCGAGGGCGGGGACCTCGAGCGTCGTGACCACGCCCGGAGGCAGGCCCTCGACGCTCAGCTGGTGACCCGGGCGGGAGACAGCCACGAAGTGTGCCATCTTCCAGAGCTCGTCGGCATCCTTCCAGGTGAGGATCTGCTCGACGGCGTCCGCACCCGTGATGAAGAACAGCTCGGCGTCCGGTCGCGCGGCCCGCAGGTCGCGCAGCGTGTCGACCGTGTAGGTCAGCCCGGGCCGGTCCACGTCCACACGGCTCACCGTGAACCGCGGGTTCGACGCGGTCGCGATGACGGTCATGAGGTAGCGGTGCTCGGCCGGGCTGACGGTCTGGTGCTGCTTGAACGACGGCTTGCCCGTGGGGACGAAGACGACCTCGTCGAGGTCGAACCGCGCCGCGGCCTCGCTCGCGGCGACCAGGTGGCCGTGGTGGATGGGGTCGAACGTGCCACCCATCACCCCCAGGCGGGGCCGGCGCGGGCTCATCGACGCGTCATCGGTCGCGGGCGCTTCCGTCGTCCGGGGCGGGTCAGTGCCGCGTGCCGACGCTGCGGAACGCGTAGGTCACGAGCAGCAGGGCCACGAGCCCGCCGAACCCGAGCAGCCCGTACGCGAGCGGCGGGATGGGCAGGTGCGACGCGGCCTCGGCGCCTTCCTCGGCGGCCAGCACGACGGCAGAGATCACGACGTCCTCCTCGAAGGTCGTCCCCGGGCCGGACGGGCACGTGCCGCGGGCCGGGGTGGTGCGATGGAACGGTACGCCCGCCGGGACCGGCCCGACGGCGGACCGGACGGGCGCCGGTCGCCGACCAGTCTCTCACGACCGTCCGGGGACCTCGTCCGGCGGGTATCAGGTACCCGCCGGGGGCCGTGCGTCAGGGGCGGACGTGGCCGTCCCCGTGCACGACCCACTTCGTCGTCGTGAGCTCCGCGAGGCCCATGGGGCCGCGCGCGTGGAGCTTCTGGGTCGAGATGCCGATCTCCGCCCCGAGGCCGAACTGGCCGCCGTCGGTGAAGCGGGTCGAGGCGTTGACCATGATGGCGGCCGAGTCGAGCTCGGCGACGAAGCGCTCGGACGCCGCGAGGTCGCGCGTGACGATGGCCTCGGTGTGGCCCGACGTCCAGGTCCGCACGTGCTCGATGGCGGCGTCGAGGTCGTCGACGACGCGCACGGCGATCTCGGGCGCGAGGTACTCGGTCGCCCAGTCCTCGTCCGTCGCTGCGAGCACGTCGGTGCCCGCGGGCGCGAGGCCGGCCGTGCGGTCGTCGCCGTGCACGACGACGCCCGCCTCGGTGAGCGCGGCGAGCGCGGCGGGGAGGAACTCGGGTGCGGCGTCCGCGTGGACGAGGAGCGTCTCCGCGGCGTTGCAGACGCCCACGCGCTGCGTCTTGGCGTTGAGGAGGATCTCGAGCGCCATGGCCCGGTCCGCGCTCGCGTCGACGTACACGTGGACGTTGCCGACCCCGGTCTCGATGACGGGGACGGTCGACTCGCGCACGACGGTGCGGATGAGGTCGGCCCCGCCGCGCGGGACGAGCACGTCGACGAGACCCCGCGCGTGCATGAGCGCGACGGCGCCCGGGCGCCCGTACCGGTCGATCGACTGCACGAGGTCGCCGGGCAGCCCCTGCGCCTCGAGCGCACGGGCCAGCACGCCGACGATCACCTCGTTGGAGCTCGCCGCCGCGGACCCGCCGCGCAGGATCACCGCGTTGCCGCTCTTGAGCGCGAGGCCCGCGGCGTCGACCGTCACGTTGGGGCGCGCCTCGTAGATCATGCCGACGACGCCCATGGGCACGCGCAGCTGGCGCAGGCGCAGGCCGTTCGGCAGCGTCGAGCCGCGCACGACCTCCCCCACCGGGTCGGGCAGGCCCGCGAGCGCGCGCAGCGCGTCGGCGATCGCGGCGACGCGCGGCGCGTCGAGCGCGAGCCGGTCGAGCAGCCCCTCGCTCATGCCGTTCGCGCGCTCACGCTCCAGGTCGACGGCGTTCGCGGCCACGATCTCGTCGGTCGCCGCGACGAGCGCGTCGGCGAGCGCGAGGAGCGCAGCGTCCTTCGTCGCGCGGGTCGCGGTCGCGAGGGTGCGCGACGCGACCTTGGCGCGGCGCGCGACGCTCTCGACGGCCGCCGCGACGTCGGTCGGAGCGTCGGTCGCGGCTGCGGCGGGACCGGCGGTCCCGGGCTCGGCGGCGCCCGCGACGACGGGCGCGTCCTCGGTGGTGGTCATGGTCCGAGCCTACGTCGGCGGCCGTCGCGCCGGGAGCGCCGTCCGGCCCGCGGTCAGCGCGCGCGCCGCCGCACGAGGACGAGGTCGTCGCGGTGCACGACCTCGCGGTCGTAGCCCTCGCCGAGCTCGGCCCGCAGCTCCGTGGTCGACCGGCCGAGGAGGTCCGGGATGTCGCGTGACTCGAACGCGACCAGACCCCGGGCGACCACGCGCCCGTCGGACGCCACGAGCTCGACCGGGTCGCCGGCGTCGAACTCGCCCTCGACCGCGGTGACCCCGGCGGGCAGCAGCGAGGCGCGCCCGCCCTGCACGGCCCGCACCGCGCCGTCGTCGAGCACGAGGCGGCCGCGCGTGCGGGCGGCGTGCGCGAGCCAGAGCCGACGGCGCGTCGTCCGCCTGCCCGTCGCGGCGAACCAGGTCCCGACCGGCTCGCCGGCGAGCGCCGCGGCGGCGTGCTGCGCCTTGGTGAGCACCACGGGGATGCCCGTGCCGGTCGCGATGGAGACCGACTCGAGCTTGGTGAGCATGCCGCCCGTGCCGACCGCGCTCCCCCGTCCCGTCACCTCGACGCCCTCGATGTCGGCCGGCGAGCGCACCTCGGCGATCCTCCGCGTGCCCGGGCGCGACGGCGGGCCGTCGTACAGGCCGTCGACGTCCGTGAGCAGGACCATGGCGTCGGCCCGCACGAGGTGGGAGACGAGCGCGGCGAGACGGTCGTTGTCGCCGAAGCGGATCTCGTCGGTCGCGACGGCGTCGTTCTCGTTGACGACGGGCACGACGCCGAGGTCGAGCAGGCGCTCGAGCGAGCGCTGGGCGTTGCGGTAGTGCCCGCGACGCACCGTGTCCTCCGCGGTGAGGAGCACCTGCCCGACGCGCAGCCCGTGCGCCGCGAACGCCTCGGCGTACCGGGCGACGAGCATGCCCTGCCCGACCGACGCCGCGGCCTGCGCCGTCGCGAGGTCGCGCGGTCGGGTCGCGAGGCCGAGGGGGCCGATCCCGGCGGCGATGGCGCCGGACGTGACCAGCACGACCTGGCCGCCGTCCGCGCGTCGGGCCGCGAGGACGTCGACGAGCGCCCGCAGGGCCGCGAGGTCGAGGTGGCCGTCGGCGCCCGTGAGCGACGACGAGCCGATCTTCACGACCACGCGGCGGGCGGAGGCGATCTCGGAGCGGGAGGACAGCGCGTTCACGCGCCCATCATCGCCGCCGGAGGGCCGCCGCCGCGCACGATTTCACGGACCAGGACGCCTGCGCCCGGGACCGACCCGCTCCCGGGCCGCGCCGAGGACGACCCGGGCACGGCCGAGGGCCCGGTCCCCCACGGGGAACCGGGCCCTCGTCGGCGCGGACGACTCCGGGTCGGTCGGACTCCAGGTCAGTCGGACTCGGGGTCCGTCCAGGTGCCGGCCTGGCGCTCGGTCCACAGCTCGCGCCGCGCCTCCGCCTTGGCGTCCATGCGCTCGTGGTGCTCGCGCCGCTTCTCCGAGCGGGTCGGGCGCAGGCTCTCGTCGAGGCGGTTGTCGGAGCCGCGCGGGCCGCCGAGCAGCTCGGAGCCCGACATGAGCGTCGGCTCCCAGTCGAAGACGACCGCGTTGACGTCGGTGCCGATGCGCACCTCGTCGCCCGCGACGGCGCCCGCCTCGAACAGCTTGTCCTCGACGCCCAGACGCGCGAGGCGGTCCGCGAGGTAGCCCACGGCCTCGTCGTTGGAGAAGTCCGTCTGGCGGACCCAGCGCTCCGGCTTGGCGCCGCGCACCTCGAACCAGTAGTCGGTCGCCCCGCCCTTGCGCTTGACCGTGAACCCGACCTCGTCGACCGCGCGCGGCCGCAGCACGACGCGCGTCGGCTCGGGGGCGGGCGCCTCGGCGCGCGCCTTCTCCACGAGCTCGGCGAGCGCGTACGTCAGCGGGCGCAGGCCCTCGTGGCTCGCGGTCGAGATCTCGAACACCCGCAGGCCGCGAGCCTCGAGGTCGGGCTTGACGAGCTCGGCCAGGTCGCGAGCCTCAGGGACGTCGATCTTGTTGAGGACGACGAGGCGCGGACGCTCGGTGAGCGGCACCCGCCCGCCCTCGATCTCGAGGTCCTGCGCGTAGGCCGCGAGCTCGGCCTCGATGACGTCGAGGTCGCTGATCGGGTCCCGGCCGGGCTCGAGCGTCGCGCAGTCGAGCACGTGCACGATCACCGCGGTGCGCTCGATGTGGCGCAGGAACTCCAGGCCGAGGCCCTTGCCCTCGCTCGCGCCCGGGATGAGGCCAGGGACGTCCGCGACGGTGAAGCGCGCCGACCCGGCCTGCACGACGCCCAGGTTGGGCACGAGCGTCGTGAACGGGTAGTCGGCGATCTTGGGCCGCGCCGCGGAGATGGCGGCGACGAGCGACGACTTGCCCGCGCTCGGGTACCCGACGAGCGCGACGTCCGCGATGGTCTTCAGCTCGAGGACGACGTCCCGCTCCTCGCCCGGCTCGCCGAGCAGGGCGAAGCCCGGCGCCTTGCGGCGCGGGGACGAGAGCGCCGCGTTGCCGAGACCGCCCCGGCCGCCCTCGGCCACGACGTACTCGGCGCCCTCGCCGACGAGGTCGGCGAGCACCGTGCCGTCGGGCGACTTGACGACCGTGCCGTCCGGGACGCGCAGGACGAGGTCCTCGCCGTTGGCGCCGTCGCGGTCGTCGCCCATGCCCTGGGTGCCCGACGTCGCGTGGCGGTGCGGCGAGTGGTGGTACTCGAGGAGCGTCGTGGTCTGGGAGTCGACGACGAGGCGGACGGTGCCGCCGTCACCGCCGTTGCCGCCGTCGGGGCCGGCGAGCGGCTTGAACTTCTCGCGCCGGACCGAGGCGCACCCGTTCCCCCCGTCGCCGCCGGAGACGTGCAGGACGACACGGTCGACGAAGCTGGCCATGGAGGGATCCTCTCAGAGGTGGGTCGTGCGGTGCCGCGGTCGCGGCGGGTGGTGCGGCCCGTGGGGACGGGCGCCGGAAACGGCAGGAGGGGCGCACCGCGTCGGTGCGCCCCTCCTGCTCGAAGCCTCTGTGGCTGTCGCTCAGCCCTCGGCGGAGACGATGTCGACGACCTTGCGGCCGCGACGGGTGCCGAACTGGACCGCGCCGGCGGCCAGGGCGAACAGCGTGTCGTCCTTGCCGCGGCCGACGTTCTCACCGGGGTGGAAGTGGGTGCCGCGCTGGCGGACGATGATCTCGCCCGACTTGACGACCTGCCCGCCGAAGCGCTTCACGCCGAGGCGCTGGGCGTTGGAGTCGCGACCGTTGCGCGAGGAGCTCGCGCCCTTCTTGTGTGCCATGACGAACCTGCTTTCGTGCTGGTCTGCTGAGGGAGGGTGCCGGCGGCGCGGCGCGGCGCGGGGCCGCTAGCTCGCGCCGGGCGAGATCACTTGATGCCGGTGACCTTGAGGCGGGTCAGCTGCTGACGGTGACCCTGGCGACGGCGGTAACCGGTCTTGTTCTTGTACCGCAGGATCGTGATCTTCGGACCCTTCTCGTCCCGCACGACCTCGGCGGTGACCTTGACCTTCGCGAGCTTCGCCGCGTCGGTGGTCACCTTCTCCCCGTCCACCAGCAGGAGAGCGGGCAGCTCGAGGGACTCACCGGCCTTGGCGGACACCCGGTCCACCACGAGGATGTCGCCGACGGAAACCTTCTCCTGACGGCCACCGGCCTTGACGATCGCGTACACCACGTTGCTGCTCATCTCTCCTAGTCTTGGCGTGCTCGTCACGGCGAGTTCGTCTTGGAGACTCCGACCACGCCGCGGCGTGCGAGTGCGAGTCGTCCGTGGGCACACGGGACCGGCGCGCCTGGGCGCGCCGACGTCCAAGATTACGGACCGCAGGGCGTCCTGGTCAAATGGCGCGCGCCGACCCCGGCGCGGGCGACCGCTCCGGGGCGCGGACCAGGCCTCGCGCCGAGGAGCGCGGACGGCGGCGCCTCCGCGCGACGAGATCGTCGGCCGACCCTACTCGAGGACGAACGTGACCTCCAGCACGACCTGCCAGGCCGTGATGCGGCCGTCGGCCACGTCGACCTTCTGCTCCTTGACCCACGCGCCCGAGACGTTGCGCAGCGTGCTCGCGGCGCGCTCGACGCCGATCCGCACGGCGTCCTCGAAGCTCGTGTCCGACCGCGCGCTGATGTGCGTGATCCGTGCCACCGTTCCGCTCATGCCGGCTCCCCGGTCCAGGGCGGGCGCCCCGATGCGCCCGCGCACCCGTCGAGCATCCCGCCGTCCCCGTGGCCGCGCCACCGGGGCGCCTCCCGCTCGGGGCCCCCTGCCAACCCGGGCGCGCGGGCCAACCACCGTGCCTACGCTGGCCGTGGAGGTGGTCGCATGCGCCCCGCGGACCCGCCCGACGCCGAGCGCCGGGACGACGCCGTCGCCGCGGCGATGCGCACGGTCGACCGGCGCGGTTTCCTCCCCCGCGCGCAGCGGCGCTGGGCCGCGCAGGACCGGCCGCTCGCCATCGGCCACGGCCAGACCAGCTCGCAGCCGTCGACGGTCGCGGCGATGCTGCGCCTGCTCGACGTCGCCCCGGGCGCCCGGGTGCTCGACGTCGGCGCCGGGTCGGGCTGGACGACGGCGCTGCTCGCACGGCTCGTCGGGCCGACCGGGCACGTGCTGGGCGTCGAGCGCCACGCCGACCTCGCCACGTGGGGCGCGGAGAACCTCGCCGCGGTGCGCGCGCCGTGGGCGCGCCTCGTCCTCGCGACGCCCGGCGTCCTCGGCACGCCGGGCGAGCAGTACGACCGGGTGCTCGTCTCCGCCGCCGCCGAGACCCTCCCCCGCGCCCTCGTCGACCAGCTCGTGCCCGGCGGGCGCCTGGTCGTCCCCGTGCGGCACACGATGCTCGTCGTCGTGCGCGACCTCGACGCCCCGGACGGGGTGCGGGTGAGCGAGCACGGGTCCTACTCGTTCGTCCCGCTCGTCGAGGACCCGGCGGGACCGGCCGCGCCGCCGTCCTGACGGCGCCACGGGGCTCCTGGCAGGTGCACCCGGCAGCGCGCCTCGTAGCTCTCGGCGCCGCCCACGTGCGCGGCGACCGGCGCGAGCGGGTCGCCCGCCCCGCGACCGTCGGGCTCCGGCTCCCGGACGGCGCGCACGTGGAACGCGGCGTCCTCGCCGCACACCGCGCACACCGCCGTGAGCTTGTCGACGCGCTCGGCGAGCGCTGCGAGCGTGGGCAGAGGCTCGAAGGGCCGCGCGTCGAACGTGACGTCGAGCCCGGCGACGACCACGACGAGCCCGTCGTCGGCGAGCCGCTGGACGACGTCGACGAGCTCCGGCCCGAAGAAGTGCGCCTCGTCGACGGCGACGAGGTCGAGCGGCCCGGCGCCGCGGACGATCCGCTCGAGGTCGTGCGCGTCGCGGGCGGTGCGCGAGGGGATCGTGAGACCCGAGTGCGAGCTCACCGTGCCGGTGCCGCGCCGGGTGTCGAGGACGTGCCCGACCACCTCGACGCGGCGCCCCGCGACCTCCGCGCGCCGGACCCGGCGCAGGAGCTCCTCCGTCTTGCCGGCGAACATGGGGCCGCACACGACTTCGACGCGTCCGCCGGGTCGGGGCGTCGGGAGCCCTGCGTCACCGGCCCCGGGAACGGTCCCGGGGGCGCCCGGGCGTGCCGCGTCGCTCATGCGAGCAGTGAACCACCGGCTCAGTGGTGGCGCGCGCCGCCGTTCGACGACGGCCGGACGGGCAGCGGCTTCGGCTCGCCGGCGGGGCCGAGGACGGAGACGCGGTCCGGGGCGCCGGGCCGGGCGTCCCGGCGGCTGAGGAGCGTCGTGCCGGACGAGGTAGGGCTCGCCGTGCCGGTCGGTGCGTCGGCCTGCTCGTCGCCGGACGCCGCCGGGGAGGCGGCGTCGGCCGGGGCGTCGGGAGCGGGTGCCGTCTTCTCCCCCTCGGGCGCGGGCGTCGGCTCGGCCGGCACCCCCGCCGCGATCCCGGCGAGCCCGGGCCCGCCGATCCCCGGGACGGACCGGACGAGCGGGAGCTCGCGCGTCCCGGTGCCCGACGCACGGCCGCCCTCCGCGGTGCGCTCGCCCGCCGGGTCGGGCGTCGGCCGCTCCCCCGCCGGATCGTGGGCCGGCCGCTCGTCGTCCGCGTCGCGCTCCGCCGACGCACCGGGCGCGGGCGGGGTGGCTGCCTCCCGGCGACCGGGTGCGGGCGGCGCGACGTCGGCCGCGCGCGTCGGCCGCGCGTCGAGGGCCGGGTCGGCCGGCAGGACGCCGCGGTTCAGCTCGCCGTACGGCACGTGGACCGACGGCGCGACCCGGCGCGCCGCCTCGACCACGGCACGCTGGTCGTCGAAGAAGATGTGCGGTCGCAGCACCTCGAGCACGCCACCCTTGTCCACGCCCCCGAGGAAGAACGCGTCGTCGACCGTCACGCCCCACGAGGAGAGCGTCGCGACCGCGCGCTCGTGCGCCGGGGCCGAGCGCGCCGTGACGAGCGAGACGTGCACGCGCGGCCGGTAGGACGGGTCCGTCGCGTGCCGCTCACGCTCGACCACCTGCACGCGGTGGATACCGACGAGGAGCTCGCGCAGCGGCCCCCGGCCGAGCGGCACGTCGGCGTTGAGCACCTCGTGCTCGCGGAACGACGCGAGCCCACCGTCCTGGTAGCGGCGCTCCGAGGAGTCGTCGGCGAGGACGCCGTCGAAGTCGAACGCGATGCGCAGCTCGTCGCCCTCCTCGTCGGCGAACGTCGGGTCGAGCACGTACCCCGCGGGCAGGCCCAGGTCGACGGCGTCGCGCACGGAGCGCTCGTCGGCCGAGAGGAAGAGGTCCACGTGCAGGGGACGGATGAACTCGTGCGGGCTGCGGCCCTGGCGGAAGACGGCGCGCGTGATGTCGAGGTCGTGGTGCCGCACCGAGCGCATGACGCGCAGGCCGGTCTCCGGGGAGTTGCGGGACATGACGATGACCTCGACGAGCGGGTCGTCGGCGGAGGGCGCGAGGTCGTTGAGCGCGAGCAGGCGGCGCACGAACCCGAAGGCGACGCCGGGCGCCAGCGCGTCGTCGCGGTGGCGCTCCTGGAAGTCGCGGTACGCGGCCTCCCCCTGCGTGCGGAACACGCGGTCGGACTCGGTGAGGTCGAACAGTGCGGACGAGGCGACGCCGACGACGAGGCGGCCCGAGAGGTCGTAACCCATGCGCGCATGATGCCAGGTACGAGTGACGTGCACGAAGACGCCCGCGAACGGCTCAGGACCGGGCGAGCCACTCCCGGCGCAGCACGCCGAGGACGACGGCGTCGTACCGCACGCCGTCGACGGCGCGGGCGTCGCGGAACCGCGCCTCCTCCACGAGGCCGAGCGCCCGGCCGGCGCGGAGCATCGCGTCGTTCCCGGACCACGTCGCGAGGTCCAGACGGACCCACCCGGTCACGGAGAACAGGTAGCCGATCCAGGCTCCGAGCGCGTCGCGGCCCAGGCCCCGCCCGCGCACCTCGGGGTCGTAGAGGCCGATCCCGACCCGCGCCCACTGCGTCTCGGCCGACTCCCAGTACCAGGAGCACGTCCCGACCAGCCGGTCCTCCTCGTCGGCGACCACGACGCGGCGCGGCGGGAGGCCGTCGTCGTCGAGACCGTCGGGGCGGGCGGCCTGCGCGGCCGCCGCGAGCGCGAGGCGTGCGACCGCCGCGTCGGACGCGGCGTCGTCGGGCACGGGGTAGTACGGGCCGTCCCAGCGGTGCCACTCGTGCTCCGGACGCAGCCACTCGCGGTACGCCGCGAGGTCGTCCGCGCGCCACCCGCGCAGACGGGCGCGCGACCCGGCGGCGTACAGGGGCACGCCGCCGGGTGCGCGATCGATCACTCCGTGCCCGGCTCCGCCGACGTGTCGTCGGCAGCCGGCGCGTCGTCCGCGCCGTCGTGCTCGTGGGCGTGCGCCGCGGCGGCCGCGATCGTCGCGAGCGTGGCCTTGACCGCGGCCCGCGCCTCCGACGTGACCTCCGGCAGGACCGGGACGGCGGGCTGCGGGAGGGTGATCCCGGTGTCCTTCGGCGCCGAGGCGCCCGAGCCGGAACCGCGCTTGCGGCGCGACCGCGAGCGGCCGCCCTCGGCGGGCTCGTCGGCGGCGGCGCCGCCCCCGTTGCCCCCGGCGTTCCCGTTGCCGTTGCCGTGGTTGCCGTGGTCGTGACCGCCGCGGTTACCGCCCGACTTCTCGATCGGGTCGGTGTGCACGATGAACCCGCGCCCGTGGCAGTGCTCGCACGTCTCGCTGAACGCCTCGACGAGGCCCTGGCCCACGCGCTTGCGCGTCATCTGGACGAGGCCCAGCGACGTGACCTCCGCGACCTGGTGCTTGGTCCGGTCCCGGCCCAGGCACTCGACGAGGCGGCGCAGCACGAGGTCGCGGTTCGACTCGAGCACCATGTCGATGAAGTCGATGACGATGATGCCGCCGATGTCGCGCAGCCGGAGCTGGCGGACGATCTCCTCGGCCGCCTCGAGGTTGTTGCGCGTCACCGTCTCCTCGAGCGTGCCGCCCGAGCCGGTGAACTTGCCGGTGTTGACGTCGACGACGGTCATCGCCTCGGTGCGGTCGATGACGAGCGACCCGCCCGAGGGCAGCCAGACCTTGCGGTCCATGCCCTTGGCGAGCTGCTCGTCGACGCGGTGCACCGTGAAGACGTCCTGCGTGCCCGTCCACTTCGAGACGCGCTCGCGCAGGTCGGGCGCGAGCTCCTCGACGTACGTCGAGATCTCCGACCACGCCCCGTCGCCCTCGACGACGAGCGAGCTGAAGTCGTCGTTGAAGATGTCGCGGACGACGCGGATCGCGAGGTCCGGCTCGCCCTGGAGCAGGGCGGGTGCCGACACGCTCTTCGACTTCTTCTCGATGGCCTCCCACTGGCCGCGCAGGCGCTCGACGTCGGCGCGCAGCTCCTCCTCGCTCGCGCCCTCGGCGGCGGTGCGCACGATGACGCCCGCGCCGTCGGGCACGACCTCCTTGAGGATCTTCTTCAGGCGGTTGCGCTCGGTGTCGGGGAGCTTGCGGCTGATGCCGGTCATGCCACCGCCGGGGACGAACACGAGGTAGCGGCCCGCGAGCGTGATCTGCGACGTGAGGCGTGCGCCCTTGTGCCCGATCGGGTCCTTGGTGACCTGCACGAGCACGGAGTCGCCCGACTTGAGCGCCTGCTCGATGCGGCGCGGCTGGCCCTCGAGCCCGGCCGCGTCCCAGTTCACCTCGCCCGCGTACAGGACGGCGTTGCGGCCCTTGCCGACGTCGATGAACGCGGCCTCCATGCTGGGCAGCACGTTCTGGACACGGCCCAGGTACACGTTGCCCGCCATCGACGCCTGCGACTGCTGCGAGACGTAGTGCTCGACGAGCACGCCGTCCTCGAGCACGGCGATCTGCGTGCGGCCGCCGCGCTCGCGCACGACCATCGACCGCTCGACCGACTCGCGGCGCGCGAGGAACTCTGCCTCGGTGATGATCTGGCGACGACGACCCGCGTCGCGGCCCTCGCGGCGGCGCTGGCGCTTCGCCTCGAGCCGCGTGGAGCCCTTGAGCGCGGTGACCTCGTCGGCCAGGCTGCGCTCGCGCGGGCGGGAGCGCGTCGTGGTCGTCTCGCCCTCGCCCCGGCTCCCGCGGCGGCGGCGACGACGGCGGCGGCTGCCGCCCGCCTCGTCCTCGCCCTGCTCGTCCCCGGCCTCGTGGTCGGTCTGCTCGGCGTCGGCCGGCGCGGCCGCGTCGGCCGGCTCGTCGTCCTGCGCCGACGGCGTGGCGTCGTCCTCGTCCTCGTCGCGGTCCTGCTCGCGGTCCTGGTCACGTCCCCCGTCCGGGCGACCACGACGCCCGCGGCCACCACGACGGCGGCGGCGGCGCGGGCCGGCGTCGGAGTCGGAGTCGGAGTCGTCGGCCGCAGGCTGCTCGTCGGGCTCCTCCGCCTCGTCGAGCTCGACGAAGTCCTCCGGCCCGAACGCGTCCTCGGGCACCTCGACGCCCTCGGCGACGAGCTCGGACTCGATGGCCTCGATCTCCTCGACCGCGGCCGCGTCCTCGCCCGTGAGGACGAGCTCGGCGGCGGCGGGCTCCTCGACGGGGGTCGACGGCTCAGCCGTCTGCGACTCGGACGTGCGCGACTCGGCCGTGCGCGGCTCGGCCGTGCGGGACGCGGGCCCCGACGCCCTCCGGCCGCGACGGCCGCGGGTCCCGGTGGTGGGCTCGGGCGTCGCCGTCGGCTCCGTCGTGGCGACCGGCTCCGTCGTCGCGACCGGCTCCGTCGCCGCGGGTGCCGGGGCGGCGGGCTCGACGTGGCGCGGCGGCCCGGCCGGGCTCTGCGCGCGACGCGGACGGCGCGGCGCGGCGGCGGGGTCGGGCGCCTGGAACAGCAGGGCGGTCGTCGCGAGGCGCGGGGTGCTGGTCCCCGCTCCCGTCGCGGCGGGCGACGCCGGGCCGCCGGCCGGGGCCGACGCCGCGGGAGCGGCCGGGGCCTCGGGCGCGGCCGGGCTCTCGGCCGCGGCGGTCGCCTCCGGTGCCGCCTCGGCGGCGGGCTTCGAGGTGGCGCGGCGCGAACGGCGCGCCGGCTTCTTCGCGGGCTCCGCGGACGCCGGCGCCTCCGACTCGGCGGGCGTCGGCTCGGCGGCGGACGGCGCGTCGGCCACCGCCGGGGCAGCAGCCTCGGCGGCCGGGGCCGCGGTCTCGGCGGTCGGGGCCGCGGTCTCGGCGGCCGGGGCCGCTGCCGCGGAGGTCGCGCGGCGCGAGCGGCGCGCGGGCTTCTTCGCGGCGGGCGTCTCGACGGGCTCGGCCGTCGTCGGCGCGCCGGACGGCGCGGTGTCAGCGGACGGGGCGTCCGGCTCGGCGACCGGCGCGGCCTCGACGGCCGGAGCCTGCGCGGTCGTACGCGTCGCCCGGGTGCGCTTCGCGCGACGCGGGGCGTCGGCGGCTCCCAGCAGGGCGTCGGCGTCGGGCGCCACCGCCGCGGCGGGGGCGGGGGCCTGCTCGGCGGCGGGCGGTGCGCTGAGGCCGAACTCGGAGAGGACGTCGAGCGGCGCGTCGCCTGCCGGGGCCTTCGCCTTCTTGCCGCCGCCCTGGGCGCGGCGCGGCGCGCGGGCGCGCGGGGCGGGCTCTGCCGCCGGCGGCTCCGCCGCGGCGTCGGCGGCCGCGGGGCTCGCGTCTGCCGGGACGTCGGCCGGGGCGGACGCAGCGGGAGCCGCGTCGGCCGCCGGAGCGGCGACGGACGGCGTGGTGCGGGTCGCGCGACGCGAGCGGCGCGCGGGCGGGGTCGTGGCCTCGGGTGCGGTCGCGGGCGCCTCGGGCGCCGGGGTCGCGTCCGCGGTGGCCGCGGGCGCGGCGACGTCGGAAGCAGCCGTCACCGCGGGGGGAGTCTGCGGCGGTGCCGCGCTGCGCGTCGCGCGGCGGCGGGCGGGCTTGCGCGCCGGGGTCGTCGGGCTCTCGGCCCGGTCCGCGGCGGCGTCCGCCGTCGACTCTGAGGGGGTGCTGTCGGAGGTGCTGTCGAGCGTCACGCGTCGTGCTCCTGCTGCCACAGGGACCGCCCCGCACCGTGCGGCCCGTCGGGCGGTCGGTCGTCGCTCGGGACGAGCGCACCGGAGCGCGTCGTCCGGCGACGGAAGTCGTCGGTCACGGCCGCGGTCCGCGTGCGCGGCGCGGGCGCCTGCCACCGGGCCCTTCGCCCCGGTCGGCGCGCCGACTGCCGCGGTCCGCTGGTGCCGCGATCTCGTGCTCGCCGGGTGAGCGATGCGGAGCCCGCCCGGCTCCGCCCAGTATCGCACAGGGGTGCGGACGAACCCGGGCGACACGCACCGCGCCCCGGGCCGCCCGTCCCGCCCGAGCGGGACCAACGTCCCGGGACCTTGTGAACATAGTCACAAGCGGCGTGTTTTCAGTACTCCTCGTCATTTCCGGCCCTGCCGATACGGCAGATTGGAACTACCGTCGGAGGAGGCGACCGGTCGCCCGGCCGTCTGCTCCGGCAACACTCCCCTACGCCGTTGTCCCTTCCCCGACCCGGTCGGGCCCCCCGAGGAGCGCACGTGGATGCCCTAGCCCTGGCGCGGTGGCAGTTCGCCATCACGACCGTCTACCACTTCATCTTCGTCCCGCTGACGATCGGCCTGTCGCCCCTCGTCGCGATCATGCAGACGGCGTGGGTCCGCACCGGCAACGAGCGCTGGCTGCGCCTGACGAAGTTCTTCGGCAAGCTGCTGCTCATCAACTTCGCGCTCGGCGTCGTGACCGGCATCGTGCAGGAGTTCCAGTTCGGCATGAACTGGAGCGAGTACTCGCGCTTCGTCGGCGACGTGTTCGGTGCGCCGCTCGCCATGGAGGCGCTCGCCGCGTTCTTCATCGAGTCGACGTTCCTCGGCCTGTGGATCTTCGGGTGGGACCGTCTCAACAAGAAGGTGCACCTCGCGTGCATCTGGGCGGTTGCGATCGCGACCAACCTCTCCGCGTTCTTCATCCTCGCCGCGAACTCGTGGATGCAGCACCCCGTCGGCGCGATCTTCAACCCCGAGACCGGGCGCGCCGAGATGAACGACATCGGCGCCGTCCTCACGAACAACACCCTCTGGGCCGCGTTCCCGCACCAGATCACGGCGACCTTCCTCACCGCGGGCACGTTCGTCACGGGCATCGCCGCTTGGTGGATGGTCCGCCTCGTGCGCACCCGCAAGGCGGAGAACGTCGAGCTCGCGCGCGACGTCTACCGCCCGGCCGTCACGCTCGGCGTCATCGCCATGCTCGTCGGCGGTCTCGGGGTCGCGGTCTCCGGCGACATCCAGGGCAAGATCATGTACGAGCAGCAGCCCGGCAAGATGTCGTCGGCCGAGGCGCTCTGCCAGGGCTCGGAGGGCGCCGCGTTCTCCATCCTCACGATCGGCGACCTGTCGAACTCGTGCGAGAACGTCCGGCACCTCATCGAGATCCCCGGTCTCGCGTCCTACCTCGGCACGGGCCACTTCTCCGGGCCGGAGAGCTACCTGCCCGGTGTCGAGGACGTCCAGGAGCAGATGACCGAGCGCTACGGCGACGTCACCGCCTCCGGCGACCCCGTCACGTACACGCCGAACCTCGCGATGACCTACTGGTCCTTCCGGCTCATGATCGGCATGGCCGCCGGCTCCGTGCTCCTCGCGCTCATGGCGCTGTGGCTCACCCGCAAGGGCCGGGTCACGGACAACAAGTGGTTCGCGCGCGTCGGCCTCATCGCCATCCCCATGCCGTTCCTCGCGAACTCGTTCGGCTGGATCTTCACCGAGATGGGCCGCCAGCCCTGGGTCGTCGCGCCGAACCCGACGGGCATCGACCAGATCCGCCTGCTCACCGAGCGCGGCGTGTCCACCGTGGTGAGCCCCGGCGTGGTGCTGACGTCGATGATCGTCTTCACGCTCGTCTACGGCGCGCTGGCCGCGGTCTGGTTCACGCTCATGCGGCGCTACGCGATCGAGGGCGTCCCGCTCACGGTCCGCGACGAGTCCCCGGAGGCCCAGGAGCCGCCGGACGAGGACTCCGAGTCCGCCGACCGTCCGCTGTCCTTCGCGTACTGACCCGACGCGCCTGAACCCGCCCAGAAAACTCAGGAGACACCGTGGATCTCGCCGTCGTCTGGTTCGTGCTCATCGCGGTCCTGTGGACCGGCTACCTCGTGCTCGAGGGCTTCGACTTCGGGGTCGGCATGCTGCTGTCGATCCTCCCGCGCGGTGACAAGGAGCACCGCGAGAAGGAGCGCCGCGTCCTCATCAACACCATCGGCCCCGTCTGGGACGGGAACGAGGTCTGGCTGCTCACCGCGGGTGGCGCGACGTTCGCCGCCTTCCCCGAGTGGTACGCGACCCTCTTCTCCGGCTTCTACCTGCCGCTCCTGCTCATCCTCGTCGCGCTCATCGTGCGCGGCGTCGCGTTCGAGTACCGCGGCAAGATCCGCGACGACGGCTGGGCGCGCCGCTGCGACGTCGCGATCCAGGTCGGGTCGTGGGTCCCCGCCGTGCTGTGGGGCGTCGCGTTCGCCAACCTCGTGCGTGGCGTGCAGCTCGACGCCGACCACCAGTTCGTCGGCGGCTTCTTCTCGCTCCTGTCGCCGTTCGCGCTCCTCGGCGGTCTCGTCACGCTGAGCCTGTTCCTGCTGCACGGCTCGGTCTTCGTCGCGCTCAAGACCGACGGCGAGATCCGCGCCCGCGCCCGTCAGCACGCCTCGGTCTTCGGCGTGGCCGCGCTCGTGCTCGCCGGCGGCTGGGCCGTCTGGGCCCAGGTCGCGTACTCGGTGCCCTGGACGTGGGCCGCCGTCGTGCTCGCCGCGGCCGGGCTCGTGACGACGCTCCTCGCGAACCGCAAGGGCTCCGAGGGACGCGCGTTCACGGCGTCGGCCCTCACGATCGTCGCCGCCGTCGTGCTGATCTTCGGCTCGATGTACCCCGACGTGATGCCCGCCGTCGACCCGGCGAACTCGCTGACGGTGCACAACGCGTCGTCGACCGACTACACGCTCACCGTGATGACGTGGGTCGCCGTGATCCTCACGCCGCTCGTCATCGCCTACCAGTCGTGGACCTACTGGGTGTTCCGCCGCCGCCTGTCGACGAAGGACATCCCCGCGCCCGCCGGCCTGTCGCTCAAGAAGGTCCGCGAGGCGGCGTTCGGCGGGGCGTCCTCGGGCGGCTCGACCGGCCGCGGCCTGACCGACGGCGGGGGCACCGGCTCGTGAAGCCGCTCGACCCGCGGCTCCTGCGCCACGCGCGGGCCGCGCGAGGGTACGTCGTCCTGACGGCGGTGCTCGGGTTCGCCACGGCGGCCCTGGTCGTCGCCCAGGCCCTCGTCCTCGCGTCGGTCCTCGCGCCGGCCGTCCAGGGGACGGCCGACCTGGCCGACCTCGGGCCGCGGGTCGGGCTGCTCGCCGCCGTCGTCGCCGCGCGCGCCGGCACCTCGTGGGCGCAGGAGCGCTTCGCGCTGCGTGCCGCGACGCGGACCGTCGCCGAGCTGCGCGAGCAGGTCGTCACGCACGCCGTGGCGCTCGGCCCGCGGTGGCTGGCCTCGGGGCGCGGTCCCGAGGTCGCGACGCTCGCGACGCGCGGGCTCGACCAGCTCGAGCCCTACATGGTGCGGTACCTGCCCCAGCTCCTGCTCGCCGCCACCGTCACGCCCGCGACGCTCGCCGTCGTGCTGGGCCTGGACTGGGTCTCGGCCGTGATCATCGCCGTGACCATCCCCCTCGTCCCGATCTTCATGACGCTCGTCGGGCGCCTCACCGCGGGGACGTCGGAGCGGCGCCTCGTCGTCATGCAGCGGCTCGGCGCGCAGGTGCTCGACCTGCTCGCCGGCCTGCCGACGCTCCTCGCGTTCGGTCGCGCGCGCGGCCCCGAGCAGCGCGTGCGCGCGCTCGGCGAGGCCAACCGCCGCGCCACGATGGGCACGCTGCGCGTCGCGTTCCTCTCCGGCATGGTGCTCGAGCTCCTCACGACCCTGTCCGTGGCCGTCGTGGCCGTGGGCGTGGGCCTGCGCCTCGTGCACGGCGGCATGGAGCTCGAGCCGGCGCTCGCCGTGCTCGTGCTCGCGCCCGAGGTCTACCTCCCGCTGCGCCAGGTCGGCCTGCACTTCCACGCCTCGACCGACGGCATCGCCGCGGCCGAGCAGGCGTTCGCCGTCCTCGACGAGGACGCGCCCGCGCCGGGCACCGCGCCCGCGCCCGCGCTCGCCGGGACGACGCTCGCCCTGCGCGGCGTGAGCGTGCGGGCCGGGGACCGCGACGTGCTCGCGCCCGCCGACCTCGACCTCGAGCTCCGGCTCGGGACCTCGAGCGGCCGCGTCGTGGCCCTCACCGGGCCGAGCGGCGCGGGAAAGACGACGGCGGCGATGGTCCTGCTCGGCCTCGTGCGGCCCGACCGCGGCACCGCGACCCTCACCGCGCCCGACGGCGCCCGGCTCGACCTGGCCGACGTCGACCCCCAGACGTACTGGCCCCAGGTCGCGTGGCTCCCCCAGCGCCCCGTGCTCGCGCCGGGGCGGCTGCGCGACGTCGTCGCCGGCGGCCTGGACGTCACCGACGCCGACCTCGACCGCGCGGCGCGCACCGCCGGCCTCGACACGGTGCTCGCCACGCTGCCCGCGGGCTGGGACACCGAGGTCGGGCGCGGCGGCGTCGGGCTGAGCGTCGGCCAGCGCCAGCGCGTCGCGCTCGCCGCGGCGCTGCTCGGCGACCCGGCGCGCGTCCCGCTCGTCGTGCTCGACGAGCCGACGGCGCACCTGGACGCGCGCGGCGAGCAGGTGGTGCTCGACGCCGTGCGGGCGTTCCGCGACCAGGGGCGCACCGTCGTCGTGGTCGCGCACCGTGCCTCGCTCGTGCGCGCGGCGGACGACGTCGTCGAGGTCCGCTCCGCACGGCTCGAGCCGTCCCCGGCGAGCCCGGGCGTCGACCCGGCCGACCCCCGGGACACCGCCGTGGCGGTCGGCGCCGCCACCTCCACGACCCCCGAGGGGAGCGTCCCGTGACCGGACCTCGTGCCCGCCTCGCCGCCGACCCGCTGTGGCGGGCGGTCGGGCTGCTCGACGTGCGCTGGCGCCGCGTCGTGTGGGCGGTCGTGCTCGGCACGCTCTCGCTCGGGAGCGCCGTCGGCCTCGCGGCCGCCGCGGCGTGGCTCATCGCGCGCGCCTCGCAGATGCCGCCGGTCCTCACGCTGTCCGTCGCGGTCGTCGGCGTGCGCGCGTTCGGCATCTCGCGCGGCGTCTTCCGGTACCTGGAGCGGCTCGCGTCGCACGACGTCGCGCTGCGCGGCATGGCGTCCCTGCGCGCCAACCTCTACACCGCGCTGGCGCAGGGCTCGCCCGCCGCGCTCGTGGGGCTGCGGCGGGGCGACCTGCTCGCGCGCGTCGGCGCGGACGTCGACGCGGTCGGCGACGTGGTCGTGCGCGCGTTCGTGCCCGCCGGGGTCGCGCTCGCCGTGTCGGTGGGGTCCGTCGTGCTCGTGGGCGCTTTCCTGCCCGCGGCCGGGGTCGCGCTCGCGCTGTGCCTCCTGCTCGCCGCCGTCGTCGCACCGTGGCTCTCCGCCCGGTCGGCGCGCGAGGTCGAGGCGCGCGGCGCCACGACGCGCGCGGCGATGACCGCCACGACGCTGGAGATCCTCGAGGAGTCCGGGCCGCTCGCCGTGTCCGGGCGCCTCGGCACGCGCCTGGACGACCTGCGCGCGACCGACCGGGCGCTGGCCCGCGTGACCGACGACGGCGCCCGCCCCGCCGGGGTCGCGGCCGGGATCGCCGCGCTCGCCGTCGGCCTCGCGGTGCTCGCGTCGCTCCTGCTCGGCATCCCGGCCGTCACCGCCGGCACGCTCGCGCCCGTCGAGCTGTCCGTCATCGTCCTCACGCCCCTCGCGGTGTTCGAGGCGGCGAACACGCTGCCCGCAGCCGCCGTCCAGCTCCACCGCTCGCGGCAGGCCGCCGCGCGCGTCGTCGGGCTCCTCGACGGGCCGACGCCCGCGGCCGGCCGCGCGCCGACCCCCGCCCCCGGCGAGTCGGGCCGCGCCCCCGACCCGCGCACGTCCCTCGTGCTCGACGACGTCGCGGCCGGCTGGCCGGGCACCGGACGCACCGTCGTCGAGGGCGTCGACCTGGCGCTCACGCCGGGCCGTGCGGTCGCCGTCGTCGGGCCGTCGGGCGTCGGCAAGACGACGCTGCTCGCGACCGCCGCCGGGCTCGTCCCGGGGGTCGCGGGGCGCGTGCTCCTCGACGGCGTCCCGACGGCCGACCTCGCGCGCGAGGACGTGGCGCACCACGTCGTGCTCGTCGCGGAGGACGGGCACGTGTTCGACACGACCGTGCTGGAGAACCTGCGCGTCGCGCGCGGCGACGTCACGACCGAGGAGGCCGAGGCCGCCCTGCGGGCCGTCGGCCTCGACCCGTGGCTCGCCGCGCTGCCCGACGGACTGGAGACGTTGCTCGGCCCCGACGCCACCACGGTCTCGGGCGGCGAGCGCCGCCGTCTGCTCGTGGCGCGCGCGCTCCTGTCCCCCGCGCCGCTGCTGCTGCTCGACGAGCCCGCGGAGCACCTCGACGCCGCGGGTGCCGACGCGCTCGTGCGGCACCTCGTCGCGACGACGCGCGCCGCGCAGGACCGGCGCGGCGTCGTCCTCGCGACGCACCGGCTGAGCGCGCTGGAGGCGGTCGACGAGGTGCTGCTGCTCGGGGTCCCCGACGGCGCGCCGGACGGCGCCCCCGCGCGCGTCGTCGCGCGCGGGACGCATGCCGAGCTGCTCGGGCTCCCCGCCTACCGCTGGGCGCTCGACCAGGAGGCCCCCGCGGTGCGGTGAGCCCGCGACGTCAGCCCTCGCCGAGGCGCGCGAGGAACAGCGCCTCGCCGACCGCGAGGTTCTCGATCTCGCTGGGCGCGACCGACTCGTTCGGCGCGTGGATGAGGCACGCGGGCTCCTCGACGCCGAGGAGCACGATCTCCGCGTCCGGGTACTGGCCGGCGAGCACGTTGCACAGCGGGATCGAGCCGCCCTGGCCCGCGGTGACCGTCTCGCGCCCGTACGCGTCCGCGAGCGCCCCCGTGAGCGTGTCGAACACGTGCCCGCTCGTGCGCGCCGCGAACGGCTGCCCGACGGCGTCGCGCTCGACCCGAACGCGCACCCCCCAGGGCGCGTGGGCCTCGAGGTGCGCGACGAGCTTGTCCTGCAGGTCCTGGGCGTCGGCGCCGGGCGGTACGCGCAGGTTGAGCCGCGCCGAAGCGCGCGGCTGGATCGCGGCCGCGGAGCCGACGACGCTCGGCGCGTCGATCCCGAGGATCGTCACGACGGGCCGCGCCCACAGCCGGTCGGCGACGCTGCCGGTCCCGACGAGCCCGACGCCGTCGAGCACGCCCGCGTCGCGGCGGAACTGGTCCTCGTCGTACGCGACGCCGTCCCACGTGCCGTGCGCGACGGCGGGCGGCACGCCGTCGATGGTCGTGTCGCCGTGCTCGTCGCGCAGGCTCGCGAGGATCGCGACGAGAGCCGCGAGCGCGTCGGGCGCGGCGCCTCCGAACATGCCGGAGTGGATCTCGCCCTCGAGCGCCTCGACGTGCACGACGACGTTCGCCGCACCGCGCAGGGTCACGGTGAGCGTCGGGAGGCCGAGCTCGGCGTTGCCGGTGTCCTGGACGAGCATCGCGTCGGCCGCGAGCGCCCCGGGGTTCGCCTCGACCCACCGGTCGAGGCCGCCCGTGCCCTGCTCCTCGGAGCCCTCGACGACGAGCCGGACCCCGACGGGGAGGTCGTCGCCGCCGAGCGCGCGCAGGGCCCGCAGCGCGGTGAGGTGCGTGACGACGTTCCCCTTGCAGTCCGCGGCGCCGCGCCCGTAGAGGCGACCGTCGCGCTCGGTGAGCTCGAAGGGCGGGCTGGTCCACGCCGCGTCGTCGAGGGGCGGCTGGACGTCGTAGTGCGCGTAGAGCAGGACGGTCGGCGCGCCGTCGGGCCCGGGACGGTGGCCCAGGACGACCTGCGACCCGTCGGGCGTGACCTCCAGGCGCGTGTCGATCCCCTCCGCGCGGAACGCGTCGGCCACCCAGCGCGCGGCGCGCTCGCACTCGGCGCGGGGGTAGAGGCGCTCGTCGGCGACGGACGGGATGGCGACGAGCGTGCGCAGGTCGTCGAGCGCGCGCGGCAGGAGGCCCTGCACGGCGGCGCGCACCTCCTCGACGTGCCCGGTGGCGTCGGGTCGTGCTCCGGTGCTCGGCTGGCTCACGCGTCCTCCTCGGTCGTGGTTCCGGTGGTGGCGTCGGTGCCCTCGCCGCCCTGCTCGGTGGTGCGGCCGGGGTCGAGGTCGAGCGAGTCCACGTACGCGTCGAACGCGGCGAGCTGGTCGGGGCAGTAGACCTCGATGACGAGCCGGTCGCCGGCGAGCCGGCGCTCGTCGAGCACGGAGGGCCGCAGGCCGGGGCCGGCGGCCCCGTTCGCCGCGCCGAGGTTGGCGGTCGCCTCGACGAGGGCGGCCGGGTCGGCGCAGAAGCCGCCGCCGTCGTCGCCGAGGACGTCGGCGATCGTCTCCTCGCTGAAGGCGGTGATCCCGATCGCGGCGAACTGCTCGTGCAGCTCGGCCGCCTTCTGCTCGGCCTCGCGCGCGTCGCGGTTCGACCGCACGTTGTCGAACATGATCAGCATGACGGCGCCGAGGGCGACGAGGAGCAGCGCGGCGGCGGTGTACGTGACCCACCGTTTCGACGAGACCGGCTCGGGCTCGTGCTCGGGGACGTGGGAGGGGCGGGTCGTAGTCATGCCGCGTCCCCCTCCCCCGCCTCGTCCGCCGCCGCGAGCGCCGCGGCCTCGGGGTCCTTCCAGGACGGCTTGCGCAGCAGGTAGAAGAGCGCCGGGACGAGGATGCCGATGATCCCGAGGCCGCCACCGACGATCAGCACGTAGACGCCCACGTTCCCGCTGGAGAACTGCGCGGGCGGCACGAACCCGATGATCATCGCGGCCACCGAGGCGCAGAACCCGACGACGCACAGGAGCGTCAGCGCGGGCGCGCGGTAGCCGCGCGGGTGGTCGGGTGCCCGACGGCGCAGCCGCACCGCCGCGACGAACAGCAGCAGGTACATGACGAGATACACCTGCGTCGTGATGACGGACAGGATCCAGTAGGCGCTCGAGACGTCGGGGATGAAGGCGTACAGGAGCGCGATGCCGGTCGTGATGACACCCTGCGTGACGAGGATGTTCTGCTGCACGCCGTGCTTGTTGAGCCGCTGCAGGAACGGCGGCAGGTAGCCCTCCTCGCGCGCGACCGTGAGCAGGCCCTTCGACGGCCCGGCGAGCCAGGTGAGCATGCCGCCGAGCGACGCCGCGATGAGCATGAGGCCGAGGATCGGCGTCAGCCAGCTCACGCCGAAGTTGGCGAAGAACGCGTCGAACGCCTGCATCACCCCGGCGGTCAGGCTGAGCTGGTCGGCGGGGATCACCCAGCTGATCGCGACGGCCGGGAGGATGAAGATCACGAGGACGAGCCCGATCGCCAGGAACATCGACCGCGGGAACTCCGTCGCCGGCCTGCGCAGGCTCGTCACGTGCACCGCGTTCATCTCCATGCCCGCGTACGACAGGAAGTTGTTGACGATGAGCACCAGCGACGCGAGCCCGGTCCAGGCCGGGAGCAGGTGCTGCGCGTCCATCGGCGCGGCCGACGGGTTGCCCTGGGCCAGGAAGACGACGCCGAGCACGACGAGGATCGCGGCCGGGACGAGCGTCCCGATGACGAGGCCCCAGCTCGACAGCCCCGCGACCGTCTTGGTGCCCTGGGAGGAGAGCCACACGCCCGTCCAGAAGAGCACGACGATGACGATCGCCACGTAGAGCCCGTTGCTCGCGAGGCTCGGGTTGATGACGTAGGCGAACGTGCTCGCGACATACCCGAGCAGGCTCGGGTAGTAGAAGATCGTCATCGCGAACTGGCACCAGATCGCGAGGAACCCGAGCGGCTTCGACACGCCGTCCGCGACCCAGCGGTACACGCCGCCCGACCACCCCGACGCCAGCTCGGCCGACACGAGCGACGTCGGGAGCAGGAACACGAGCGCCGGGACCACGTAGAGGAACACGGCCGCGAGGCCGTAGACCGCCATGGTCGGCGCGGCGCGCAGGCTCGCGACCGACGACGTGATCATGAACGCGAGCGTGAGCCACGTGATGTAGTTCTTCGGTGTCCGTGCCGTGATCGCCGCGCGCACCTCAGCGTGCGTCGGCGCGCCCGTGGACGAGCCCATCCCCCACCCCCGAAGCCGTGACCCCGCCGGGGCCGACCGGGACGGCGCGCGGACGGCGCGTCGTCGGAACACCGCGAACATATCGCCGCGACGCAGGTCGCGCCTGGGGAGTCGTCCGGGGCACGGCCGGGTCGCGGACCGGGCGCCGCACCAGCGCCGAACCGTCTCGGGGCGGCGCGGGCGCGGTGATACGTTCGCGAGGCGGCCCGTCCCGCGCAGCGCGAGGGCCATGACGACGACACGGACGACCTCAAGGAGCAGCGGTGAAGATCCTCGTGCCCGGCACCATCGCCCTCGACGTGCACGCGGGCCCGGACGACGAGGTCGTCGTGTACGACGCCGCGGCCCCGTTCCGCCCCGAGGACGCCGACGCCGAGGTGCTCGTGGTGTGGGGCGGCTCCGCGGAGAACCTCGCCGACGCCGCGGCGCGGCTCCCGCGCCTGCGCTGGGTCCAGACGCTCGCCGCGGGCCCCGACGCCGTGCTGGCCGCCGGGTTCGGGCCGGACGTGACGATCACCTCCGGCCGGTCCCTGCACGACGGCCCCGTCGCGGAGCACGCGCTCGCGCTGGTCCTCGCCGTCGTGCGCCGGCTCGACGTGCTCGGGGCGGCGCAGCGCGAGCACCGGTGGGACACCGCGGTGAACCAGGCGCAGGCGGACCCGGCGACGGCCGCGCGCTACACGCTCGACGGCGCACGCGTGACCGTGTGGGGCTTCGGCTCGATCGCCGCCCGGCTCGCGCCGCTGCTCGCGGCGCTCGGCGCCGACGTGACGGGCGTCGCGAGCCGCCGCGGCGAGCGGCACGGCTTCCCCGTCGTGACCGACGACGACCTCCCCGACGTGCTCGCCTCGACCGACGTGCTCGTCTCGCTCCTGCCCGCCCTCGACACGACGCGGCACGCGTTCGACGCCGCGCGGATCGACCAGCTCCCCGACCACGCGGTCTTCGTCAACGTCGGCCGCGGCGCCACGGTCGACGAGGACGCGCTCGTCGCCGCGCTGCACGACGGGCGCCTCGGCGGCGCCGCGCTCGACGTCACCGGGTCCGAGCCCCTGCCCACGGAGTCGCCCCTGTGGGACGCGCCGCGCCTGGTCCTCACGCCGCACGTCGCGGGCAACCGGCCCCAGCGCGCGTCCGAGCTCGTCAACGCCAACCTCGACGCGCTCCGCGCGGGCCGCGAGCTCCGCAACGTCGTCCCCCGCTGAGTGCATGGCATCGTCGCGTCGGGTGGGCCCGGACGCGACTTTTTCCTGCACTCAGCGGGGACGCTTCCGGGGTCTACCAGCGGCCGTTGCGGGGCCGCGGCTGGCACCGCGGGCACGTGTACGACGACCGGTTCATGAACTCGTCGCGCCGGACGGGCGTGCCGCACCGGGGGCACGGCTCGCCCTCCTGCCCGTACACGGCGAGCGACCGCGAGAAGTAGCCGGACTGCCCGTTCACGTTGACGTACAGCGCGTCGAAGCTCGTGCCGCCCTGCGCGAGGGCCTCGGTCATGACCTCGGCCGCCGCGTCGAGCAGGCGGTGCGCCTCGGGACGGCGCAGCGTGTCCGTCGCGCGGGCGTAGTGCAGCCGGGCGCGCCACAGCGCCTCGTCCGCGTAGATGTTGCCGACCCCGGACACGACGGTCTGGTCGAGCAGCGCGCGCTTGACGCCCGTCCGACGACGCCGGATCGCGTCCACCACGTCGCCGCGCCGCAGCGACGGGTCGAGCAGGTCCCGGCCGATGTGCGCGACCGGCGCCGGGACCGCGGCGAGGTCGGAGCCGAGGCCGCCGGGGGCTCCGTCGGGCGTCGGGACGAGGTCCTGGACGGACAGGTGCCCGAACGTGCGCTGGTCGACGAAGTCGAGCGCCTGCGCACCGTAGGCGGTGCGGTCGTCGTGCTCCAGCACGACGCGCACCCGCAGGTGCGGCGAGCGGTCGGCGAGCGCGACGCCGGAGCGGACGAGGAGCTGGCCCGACATCCCGAGGTGGGCCAGCAGGGCGGCGGCGGGGCCGTCGACGGACCCGGCGGCGGGCTCGAGCGGGAGCCAGAGGAACTTGCCGCGGCGCACCGCGGCGCCGAGCCGCTGGCCGAGCAGCTCGTCGCGGAAGCCCGCCGGCCCGCCCTCGTGGCGCCGCACGCTGTAGTCGCGCAGCACCTCCACGTCGACGACGCGGGCGCCCACGACGTGGCGGGCGAGACCGTCACGGACGGTCTCGACCTCGGGCAGCTCAGGCACCGGCGTCCTCGGCGGCGACCGGCGAGGCCGCGGACGCCGCCTCGCGCTCGGCCTGCTCCGCCGCGAGCGCGCGGTACGCGCGCTCCGCGGCCTCCTGCTCGGCGTACTTCTTCGCCGTCCCGCTGCCCGTGCCGTAGAGGCGGCCGTCGAGGTGCACGTACGACGTGAAGACCCGCGCGTGGTCCGGGCCGACGGCGTCGCTCGAGTACGACGGCGCGCTCAGCCCGGCCGCGGCCGCGGCCTCCTGGAGCGACGTCTTCCAGTCGAGCCCGGCGCCCAGACCGGCCGCCGCCGACAGCGTCGGCTCGACGAGCCCGAGCACGAGCCCGCGGGCAGGCTCCAGGCCGTGGCTCAGGTAGACCGCGCCGATGATCGCCTCGACCGTGTCGGAGAGGATCGAGTCCTTGTCGTTGCCGCGCGTGCGGATCTCGCCCTTGCCGAGCAGCACGTACTGCCCCAGGCCGAGCCGGCGCGCGATCGCGGCGAGCGACTTC
This sequence comes from Cellulosimicrobium sp. XJ-DQ-B-000, assembly GCF_031119065.1. Taxonomy (NCBI): domain Bacteria; kingdom Bacillati; phylum Actinomycetota; class Actinomycetes; order Micrococcales; family Promicromonosporaceae; genus Cellulosimicrobium; species Cellulosimicrobium sp. XJ-DQ-B-000. The sequence continues at coordinate 132,569 of NZ_JAVHYN010000003.1, read as the reverse complement.
TGCGAGACGGTCGCGGCCCGCATCTTGGCGAGCTCGCCCTCGGACAGGTCGGGGTGGCGGCGATAGAGGGTCTCCGTGACGACGAGGCCCAGGACGGTGTCACCGAGGAACTCGAGACGCTCGTTCGTGGGGATGCCGCCGTTCTCGTGCGCGAACGACCGGTGCGTGAGCGCAAGCACGAGAAGCTCGGGGTCCAGATGGACCCCGAGCTTCTCGAGAAGACCGGATGCCGGTGCAGCCGGTGCCACGCGCCTCAGCCTGCGTGCTCGGTGCGCAGCGCCTCGGCGTACTGGCGGCCCTTGTAGGTACCGCACGTCGGGCACGCCGCGTGCGACAGCTTGTCGCCCTTGCACTGCGGGCAGGTGGTGAGGTTCGCGGCGGTCGTCTTCCACTGCGAACGACGCGCACGGGTGTTGCTGCGCGACATCTTGCGCTTCGGAACAGCCACGGCTAGCTCTCTTTCGTCTCGTCGGACACGTTCGAGGTGTCGAACATGCTCTCCAGCGCCGACCAGCGAGGGTCGACAAGTTCGTGGGTGTGGCCCGGGTCGTCCGCCAGGCGCGCACCGCACTCGGAGCACAGCCCCGGGCAGTCCGCTCGGCACACCGGACTGAATGGTAGTGCAGTGACGACCGAATCCCGTAGCGCGGGCTCGATGTCCGCGAGGTCGCCGTCCAACTCGTAGACGTCCTCGGCGTCCTCCAGGTCGTCGCCCGACTCCTCGGCGGCCTTCGCGCGCTCCGGGTAGGCGAACAGCTCGCCGAGCTCGACCGAGACGTCCTCGTGCACCGTGTCGAGGCAGCGCACGCACTCCCCGACCGCGCGCCCCGTCACCGTCCCGGAGACGAGCACGCCCTCCATGACGGCCTCGAGACGCAGGTCGAGCTCGAGCTCGCTGCCCTCGGGGATGCCGATGACGGCGGTCCCGAGGTCGGCCGGCGCGGGGACGGTCCGGCGGACCGTCAGCATGCTCCCGGGTCGCCGACCGAGCTCGTGCGTGTCGAGCACGAGCGGCGACGTCTTCTCGGCGGTGATGGTGCGCTCCAGGATCGGAGCCCGCAGGCGTGGGCGCCCGCGGACGGTGGTCAACGATGGTCGGGGGCCGGCGACCGCTCGACGGCGGCTGCCAGGCGCGGGTCGACGCGTGACGCGACGAGCCAAACATCGATCTTACGTCACCGGACGCCGTGGTCGCCACCTTCGCGGCGCCGACCACGACGGTGGTCGGGCCCGGCGACCGGCACGCCCGTCAGCGGGCCGCGCGCTCCCCGCCGCGCTCGCGCATCGTCGCCGGGAACGGCGACTCGTCGGCGTCGCCGAAGCGGTCGCCGAGCCGGTCCGCGAGCTTCGCCCGGCCGGCCTGGACCTGCGCGAGGAGCTTGCCGAGGTCCACCTCGAAGTCCGCGAGCCGCCGGTCGCAGTAGTCGTCGGCGTCGCGCTGCAGCACGGCAGCCGCCTCCTGCGCCTCGTCGACGATGTCGCGGGCGCGCGCCTCCGCCTGGACCACCACCTGCTCCGTCTGCACGAGCTCGATCGCCCGGGCGCGCGCCGTCGTGAGGATCTCCTCCGCCTGCCGGTGCGCGTCCTCGAGCACGGCGTCCGCCTGCGCGAGCACCTCGTCCGCGTGCGCGAGCTGCTCGGGCAGCGCGCCCCGCAGCTCGTCCAGGAGCGCGAGGGCGTCGCCCTTGTGCACCAGCACCGACGCGGACATCGGCATCGTGCGCGCCGACTCGACGAGGTGCGTGAGGTCGTCGAGGATCGCGTTCAACCCGACCTGCGCCTCCTCGCCCGCGCGGTCGTCGTGCGTCGGCCGTCGGTCCTGCTGCTCGCTCACGTACCCGGTCCTTCCCGTCGTGCTCACCTGCTGGTCCCCTGCGTCCGTGCCAGCGCCGCCCGGACGGCGTCGCCCACCCCCGGCGGGACGAGGTCGTCCACCGGTCCCCCGTACCGCGCGATGTCCTTCACGAGCGACGACGCGACGTGCAGGAGCGCCGCGTCGCCCGCGACGAACACCGTCTCGACCCCCGCGAGGTGCCGGTTCATGAGCGCCATCGGCAGCTCCGCGTCGAAGTCGGCGCCGCCGCGCAAGCCCTTGACCACCGCCGTCGCACCGACGTCGCGGCAGAAGTCGACGAGCAGCCCCGGCACGACCTCGACCCGGACGCCGTCCAGCCCCGCGTCCCGCACCGCGGACCGCGCGAGGTCCACGCGCTCGTCGACGCTCAGGAGCGCCGACTTCGACGCGTTCCGCGCGACGCCGACGACGACCTCGTCGAAGAGGGCGCGCGCACGGCGGACGATGTCGAGGTGGCCCAGGGTGATCGGGTCGAACGACCCGGGACAGACGGCTGTGGTCACCTCGTCACGGTAGTACACGGGGGCCGCTGGACCCGGGCGGCGCGGCCGGGCGCGCGCCGACCGGCGTCGGGCGCGACGATGGTCGACGTGACCACCCCCGCCGTCGTCCCGCTCACCGACCCCGCACTGCTGCGCTCGCTGCACCGCGACGTCCTCGTGCCGTCGTTCCCGCCGGCCGAGCTCGTCGACGAGCAGGAGCTGCTCGACGCCCACGCGAGCGGGCGGCTGCGCAGCCTCGGCGTCGTCGAGGAGGGCCGCGTCGTCGCCGGCGTGGTCGGCGAGTGGTTCGCCGACGCGCGCGTCCTCCTCGTGCTCTACCTCGCGATCGCCCCCGGACGCCGCGGCGGCGGCGTGGGCCGTCGTCTCGTCACCACGGCGCTCGACGACTGGCGCGCGCTCGACCCGCTCGTCGTCGTGGGCGAGGTCGAGCACCCCGCGCACCACACGGGCAGCGAGGCCCACGGCGACCCGGTCGCGCGGCTCCGGTTCTACGCGCGCCTCGGGGCGCGCGTCCTGGCGCTCCCCTACTTCCAGCCCGGCGACGGCCCGGGCGGCGAGCGCGTGCCCGCGCTCCTCCTCGTGTCGTTCCCCCTCGGTCCGCACGCCGCCGGCGACGACGTCCCGGCCGCGCCGCTGCGCGCGTTCCTCGCGGAGAACCTCCGCGAGAGCGAGGGCACGGTCGCCGACGACGCCGCGACCCGCCGCCTGCTCGACGCCGCGGGCGGGGACAGCGTCCGCCTCGTCGACCCGGACGACCCCGCCGCCCTCGCGACCGTGCCCGTCGGCACCCTCGCCCCGGCCGAGACCCGAGCCCCGACTGCCTGAGCCCCCGGTCCCGCGGACGCCCCCACCGACCAGGCGGTCCCGGCAGGCCGAGCAGGCGGTCCGGGTGCGTCAACCGACCCGGACGAGCCAGAACCACCTGGTCGACGGGGACGTGGGGCCGGATACGGGTGGGCGGCGGGCTATGCGTCGTCGGGGAGCTCCGGGCCGACGAAGAACACCGCGGTCTCGCCGTAGTCCTTGTGCGCGACGAGCTCCCAGCCGGCGGGCCACGTCGGCTCGGGCGTGCGCGTCGAGCGCTCGACGACGACGACGGCGGCCGGGTCCAGCACGCCGGGCACGGCGAGGTGCGCGAGGACGCGCTCGAGCGCCTCGGCCGTCACGTCGTAGGGCGGGTCCACGAGCACGAGGTGGAAGGGGCCGTGGCCCGCACGCCCCCGGGACGACGCACCGGCCGCTCCGGCCGCGTCCCCGGCCGCCGACCGCTGCGCCGCGGCCGCCGCCACGCCCGCGACGAACGCCTCGGCCGGCTGCGCGACGACGTGCACGTTCGACAGGCCGAGGGCGGCGACGTTGCGTCGTGCGACGTCGGCCGCGACCCGCGCGGAGTCGACGAGCGTGACGTCGGCCGCGCCGCGGCTCGCCGCCTCGAGGCCGAGCGCGCCGGAGCCCGCGTAGAGGTCGAGGACGCGCGCGTCGTCGACCACGCCGAGGTGCTCGAGCCGCGAGAAGATCGCCTCCCGCACGCGCTCGCTCGTCGGTCGCGTGCCGCGGGGCGGGACCTGCAGCGTGCGCCCACCGACTGTTCCCGCCACGATCCTCGTCACGTGCCCACCCTACGCAGACGCCGCGGCGCCCCGCCGTCACGCACGCTCGAGGAACTCCTCGCGCTCGGGGTCGAGCTGCTCGCGGATCGCGGCGGCGAGCGCCGGGTGGTCCGCGAGGTCCGGGTCCTGCGCGACGACCTCTGCCGCGTCCGCCCGCGCGGTCTCGATGACGTCCGCGTCCTTGACGACGCGCAGGAGCCGCAGGGAGCTCGCACGCCCCGACTGGGCGGCACCCAGGACGTCGCCCTCGCTGCGCAGCTCGAGGTCGACGGTGGCGAGCTCGAACCCGTCCGTCGTGCGCGCGAGCGTCTCGACGCGCGTCGCGGCGGGCGTGCCCGGCTGCGCGGTCGACACGAGCAGGCACAGCCCGGCGGCCGACCCGCGGCCGACGCGTCCGCGGAGCTGGTGGAGCTGGGAGATGCCGAACCGGTCCGCGTCGAGCACGACCATCGCCGTGGCCTCCGGGACGTCGACGCCGACCTCGACGACCGTCGTGGAGACGAGCACCTGGACGGCTCCCGACGCGAAGTCGGCCATCACGGCGTCCTTCTCGGCAGGCGGCATCTGGCCGTGCAGCACGCCGACCGTCAGCCCGGCGAGCCGCGGGTGGGCGCGCAGCTCCTCCGCGACCTCCAGCACGGCGCGCAGCGGCGGCCGCTCGACGGCGTCGGGCGCCTCGGGGTCGAGCAGGAAGTCCGGGACGTCGTCGAAGTCGTCGTCCCCCGTCCCGCCCGCGTCGGCGTCCGGCTCGTCCGGGTGGATGCGGGCGCACACCACGTACGCGCGGTGCCCGGCGTCGACCTCCTCGCGCACGCGTGCCCACGTCCGCTCCATCCAGGTGGGGTTCCCGGCGGGCACGACGTGCGTCGTGATGCCCGACCGCCCGGCGGGGATCTCCGTGAGCGACGACGTCTCGAGGTCACCGAACACGGTCATCGCGACAGTGCGCGGGATCGGCGTCGCCGTCATGACCAGCAGGTGCGGGGAGGTGCGCGCCTTCGCTCGCAGCGCGTCGCGCTGCTCGACGCCGAACCGGTGCTGCTCGTCGACGACCACCAGCCCGAGGTCGGCGAACTGCACGTTCTCGGAGAGCAGCGCGTGCGTGCCCACGACGATCCCCGCCGCGCCGCTCGCGGCGTCGAGCAGGGCCTCCTTGCGCGCGGCGGCACCGAGCGACCCGGTGAGGAGCGCGACGCGCGTCCCGTGCTCGCCGCCCCCGAGGAACCCGCCCTCGGCGAGCGGCCCGAGGAGCGCCCGCAGGGTCCGCGCGTGCTGCGCGGCGAGCACCTCGGTGGGCGCGAGGAGCGCCGCCTGGCCGCCGGCGTCGATCACCTGGAGCATCGCGCGCAGCGCGACGACGGTCTTGCCGGAGCCGACCTCGCCCTGGAGGAGCCGCTGCATGGGGCGCGCGAGCGCGAGGTCGGCGGCGATCTCCCGGCCCACCTCGCGCTGTCCCTGCGTGAGCGTGAACGGCAGCGCCGCGTCGAAGTCCGCGAGGATGCCCGGCTCGCCCTCCGGCCGGGGCGGGCGGGCGGTCGCGGGCTCGGCGGCGGCCCGCGCGCGCCGCTGCGCGAGCGCGGCCTGGAGGACGAACGCCTCCTCGTACCGCAGCCGGTCGCGACCGCGCCGCCACTGCTTCTCGTCGTACGGCTCGTGGACGTCGCGCAGCGCCTCGAGCCGGGTACCGAGCCCGCGCCTCTCGCGGACGGCGTCGGGCAGCGGGTCGGGGACGTCCTCCTCGCGCAGCGGGTCGAGGACGGTCCGCACGGCGGGCTGGATCTTCCAGCTCGGGATGCTCCCGCTCGCGGGGTAGATGGGGATGGGCCTGCTCGCCTCGAGGACGGCGCTCTCGGCGTCCTCGGCGTCGTCGTCCATGCCGATGATCTTGTAGTCGGGGTGCGTGAGCTGGCGCGTGCCCCGGTAGAGGCCGACGACGCCCGTGAACAGGCCGTGCCGCCCCGGCGCGAGCCGCTGCTCGTGGTAGCGCAGCACGTTGGGGCTCTTGGCGAAGAACGTGAGGGAGAGCTGCTGCGGGCCGTCCGTCACGATCGCCTCGAGGATGGCGCCCGCGCGGTTGCGCATGCGCCGGACGGTCGCGCTGCGGACCTGGGCGACGATCGTCACGTGCTCGCCGAGGGCGAGCCCGCCGAGGTCCGTGAGCCGGCCGGGATCACCGTAGCGGCGCGGGTAGTGGCGCAGCAGGTCGCCCACGGTCTCGAGGCCGAGCTTCGCGAGCGGCCCCGCGCTGCGCGTCCCGACGGCGCGGGTCAGCGGCTCGGCCAGCCGGTCCGTCATGCGCCCACCGCCTCGTCCGTGCCGTGGTGGACGACGGCGCCCTCCACGGCGAGCGCGACGGTGCCGCCGTCCCGGCCCGAGCGCAGGAGCACGAGCTCGGCCCCGGACCGGGCGGCCGCGGGGGCGAGCGCGTCGAGCGCCGGGAGGGGGACGTCGTCGTCCGCGAGGACCGTGACGACCTCGGCGGGACGCTCGAGCAGGCTCTCCAGCAGCCCGACGAGCCGGCGCGCGGCCTCGGGGCCGTCCGTCCCGGCCGCCGACGCCCGGGAGGTGCGCACCGTGGCGAGCGCGGACCGCACGGCGTCCACGCGTCCGGGGCCGTCGACCAGCTGGGCGGCGGCGAGCGCGACCGTCACGTGCAGGTCCGTCGGGGCCGGGAGCACCTCGAGCGACTCGACGCCGTCCTCGCGCAGGGCTGCGCGGAGCGTCGCGACGTCCTGCTCGGGGAGGTCGCCGCCGGGCAGCACCACGACGTGCGCCGCGCGCGCGTCGACGGCGACGCGGTGCAGCGCCGCGAGGTCGGGCGCACCGGGCTCGTCGCGCAGGAGCACGACGGCGCCCGCGCGCGCGAGGTCCGCGACGAGCCCTGGTGCGCTGGTCACCGCGACGAGCCCCGGCTCGTCGGACGGGGCACGGTCCGCCGTGGTGCCGCCCGCTTGCGCTCGGTGACCGTGCCCGTGCGCGCCCGGCAGGTGGCGCACGCGGACCTGCCGCAGCGCGACGAGCGCTCCTGCTCCCTCCCGCGAGGCGCGGCCCTGGGCGTCGGCGAGCACCGCCCGCCCGGCGACGACCGCGGCCATCGGGTCGTCGGTGTGGACGTGCGCCTGCCAGAGCCCCGACCCGTCCTCGCCCGCGCCGCCGACGACCACGACGGAGTCCCCGATCCGGGACAGGTCGGACCGCAGCCGCTCCCCCGGTCCCGTCGACGCGCCCGCGGCGTCGCGGAGGGCACCGCCCGGCAGGTCGACCACGTACATCACCTCGAACTCGCCCCCCTCGTGCGCGGCCTCGGTCCCCGACGCCGCCCCCGGGGACGACCCGGTGACCGGCGTCATGCCGGACATCATGCCCAGCACCTCCGACACGACCGGCGCGGGGGTCCCCGGTACCGCGCCGGGCTCGTCGAGGCGCGCGTCGACGAGCCCGCGGCCCGGCTCGTCGATCTGCGTGCGGCCCGATCCGCCGGTCCGCTCGTCGAGCGCCGCGACGAGCGCGCCGAGCACGAGCACGAGGCCGAGGGCCCCGGCGTCGAGCACCTGTGCCCGTGCCAGCGCGTCGAGCTCGTCGGTGCTGCGCAGCGCCGCCGCGCGGGCGCCGTCCCGCGCCGCCGCGGCGACGGCACCGGGCGAGGGGTCGCCGTCCGTGACCACGTCCGCGGCCGCGCGGGCCGCCGCGTCCGCCGCGGTGAGGATCGTGCCCGGCGCCGGGCGTGCGACGGCGCCCCGGGCCGTGCGCGCGGCGCGGTCCAGGCCGACGGCGAGCGCCGCCCCCGAGACCGTCCGGTGCTCGGCGAGCTCGAGCGCGAGCCCGCGCAGGTACTCGCTGAGGATGACGCCGGAGTTGCCGCGCGCGCCGACGAGCGCCCCGCGCGCGAGACGCACGAGGACGTCGCCCGCCCCGCCCGCTGAGCCCGCGGTGTCCGCCGTGCCCGCGGGCAGCGCCCGCACGGCGTCGAGCAGCGTGAGGTACATGTTCGTGCCGGTGTCCGCGTCGGCCACGGGGAAGACGTTCACGCGGTCGAGCGACGCGCGCGCCTGGGCGAGGGCGTGGACACCACCACGACCCCACGCGACGACGACGGCGGCGTCGACCACGTCGGCTCCGGGGCTCACGTCGGGACGGCTCCTCGTACGCTGGGGGACGGCCCGGCCGCGCGCGGCGGGTCGGACGACCCGGCGGTCGTCGGGACCACGGTAGTCAACCCGGCCCCCGGTCGTGTGGCGAGCCGCCCCGGGTCCGACGTGATCCGTGCGACGCGGACCCGGTTTGAGCTGAGGGCCTCGGATCGGCTACCCTGACGAGGTTGCCCGGGTGCTTCGCGCGCCCTCGACGTCGTCGAGGAGCCGCCGAGGGACACCGGGCCGGACACCCTACAGACCATTCAGGACGTCGCCGCTGCGTGCGCGACGTGCACGACGATCAGGAGAAACCGTGGCTGCCAACTGCGACGTCTGCGGCAAGGGCCCGGGCTTCGGGCACAGCATCTCGCACTCCCACATCCGCACGAAGCGCCGCTGGAACCCGAACATCCAGCGCGTGCGCGCCGTGGTCGCGGGGACGCCCAAGCGCCTCAACGTGTGCACCTCGTGCCTCAAGGCCGGCAAGGTCACCCGCCCCGCCTGAGTCGCGCGACTCCTCCACGAGAGCGCCCGCCGGTCCCCGGCGGGCGCTCTCGTCGTCTGCGGCCCCGGACGCCCGAGCTCCGAAGACCTCCTGAGGATCCGGACAAACGGGCTTGGTGTATCCCCGCCCGGGTGGCAGTCTTTGTTCATGGTGACGGAACTGAGCGAGGTAACGATCCGCCCGGCCGGCCCCGCGGACGCGCGCGCCATCGCGGCCGTGCACATCGCGTCGTGGCGCGGCGCGTACGCCGGCATCGTGCCGGACGAGTACCTCGCCTCCCTCGACCACGACCAGCGTGAGAAGCACTGGGTCCAGAGCCTCGGCACCGCCGGGGCGCGCACGTGGCTCGCCGACGCCGACGGCCGCACCATCGGCTTCGCCACCCTCGGCCCGGGTCGCGACGAGGACGCCGAGCCCGGGGACCTCGAGATCTACGCCATCTACCTCGACCCCGAGTCCTGGGGCCGCGGTGTCGCGCGCGACCTCATGCGCACCATGCTCGGCGAGGTGGGCCCCGGCACCACCGTCACGCTCTGGGTCCTCGAGGACGCCGAGCGTGCGCGCCGGTTCTACCGTCGGCACGGGTTCAGCCCGGACGGGGTCGAGCGCCGCGACGACATCGGCGGCAAGGACCTCACCGCCGTCCGCTACCGCCGGAGCTGACCCCCCGCTCAGGCGCGGAAGTGGTCCCACCCCGACGACCGGCGCGGCACCGCGCCGTCCAGGCGCACGCCCGGGCCGTCGTCGCCCGCGGGACGCACCGTGCCGAGCCGCCGGAACCCGGCCGGGAGCGGCGCCGCCGCGGGGAACGTGGCGAGCAGACCGTGGTCCTCTCCCCCGGACAGGACCCACCCGTCGACGAGCTCCACCCCGTCGTCCTCGCCCGCGAGCGCGGTGCCCGCGTCCCGCAGCCGGGCGCGGTCGGCGTCGAGCGCGCCCGGCTCCAGGTCGACGACGACGCCGCTCGCCCGCGCGACCCGACCCGCGTCCCGCAGCAGACCGTCCGAGACGTCCATCATCGCCGTGGCCCCGGCGTCGGCCGCGACCGGGCCCGCGGCGAGCGGCGGGTCGGGACGCAGGTAGGCGGCGACGAGCGCGTCGTCGACGTCCGCGCGACCGGCGTCGAGCAGCGCCAGGCCCGCGGCGGACCGACCGAGCGTCCCCGCGAGCGCGACGACGTCGCCCGCCCGGGCCCCGCCCCGCAGCACCGGCTCGCGTCCCTCCAGATCCCCGTGGACGGTCACGGCGACCACGACCTGGTCCCCTCCGGACAGGTCGCCGCCCACGACCGCGGCACCGAGCGGGGCGCACGCGTCGGCCAGCCCGCGCGCGAACCCGGTGACCCAGTCGACCGGCAGGTCGCCCGGCATGACGAGCGACACGACGAGCGCCGCGGGGCGCGCGCCCATGGACACGACGTCGGCGAGGTTCTGCACGGCGGCGCGCCGGCCGACGTCGTAGCCCGTCGACCAGCGCCGGCGGAAGTGCCGGTCCTCGACGAGGACGTCGGTGGACACGACGTAGCGGCCGTCGGGCGCGGCGACGACCGCGCAGTCGTCCCCCGGCCCGACGAGCGTCGAGGGGGCCGTGGGCAGCAGGGGGAAGATCCGGGCGAGGAGCGCCTCCTCGGGCACGTCGCGGACCAGCAGGGGCGTCTCGCTCACGCGGCCACCCTAGTCGCCGCCCGGGCGGTCACGGGCACCCGTCGCGGGCCGCTACGGTGGTCGCGTGCTCGACGTCGTCCCTCCCCGCTCCCCCTCCGCCCGTCCGGGATCGTCCCGGCCGTCCCGGCGCCGGCTCGTCCGCGCCCTGGCCGTCCCCGCGCTCCTGGGCGTCGTGGCCGCGACCGCCGCGTGCGCGCCGCGCATCGGCGTCCCCGTGGCGGACGACGCCCAGAACCCGCTGTGCGCGGACGTCGTGCTCGCGCTGCCCGACTCGCTGGGCGAGGACCTGCCGAAGGTCGGCACGACGAGCCAGGCCACGGCCGCCTGGGGCGAGCCGGGCGCCGCGGTGACGCTGCGGTGCGGCGTCGAGGTGCCCGGGCCCACGACGACGGCGTGCCAGAGCGTCGTGTCCGAGGGGGGCAGCGTCGACTGGCTCGTCGTCGAGGACGAGGGCACGTGGACGTTCACCACCTACGGGCGCGACCCCGCGGTGCAGGTCGTCGTCCCGCCCGCCGTGACGGAGGGGCACTCGACGTCGTTCATCGCGGACCTGGGCCGCGCCGTCATGGAGGTCCCGCAGACGCGCGCGTGCGTCGGGGTGGGCGACGTCGGCTGAGCCGCTGCCCGTCCCGGGCCTGCCTCCGGCCCGCCGCCCGCGCGGTCAGCGCAGGCCGGTGGGCCGCTCGAGCGCGAGCGCGACGAGCTCGTCGATGAGGTCGGGGTAGCTGAGCCCCGACTTCTCCCACATGCGCGGGTACATCGAGAACGGCGTGAAGCCCGGCATGGTGTTGATCTCGTTGACGACGACCCGCTCGTCGGGCGTGACGAACACGTCGACGCGCGAGAGGCCCTCCGCGCCGACCGCCTCGAACGTGCGCACGGCGATCTCGCGCACGCGCTCGACGAGGTGCTCCGGGAGGTCCGCCGGGCACGACAGCTCGACCCCGGCCTCGTCGAGGTACTTGGCCTCGAAGTCGTAGAAGTCGTGCTGCTCGCCCGTGACGACGATCTCCCCCGGCAGGGACGCGCGCGGCCGCGCTCCCCCGCGCCCGCCGAGGACGGCGCACTCGATCTCGCGACCGACGACGCCCGCCTCGACGACGACCTTCGGGTCGTGCTCCTGCGCTGCCGCGATCGCCGCGGGCAGGTCCGCGAGGTCGTCGACCTTGGAGATGCCAAGGCTCGACCCGGCGCGCGCGGGCTTGACGAAGACGGGCAGGCCGAGCGCGGCCACCGCCTGCGTCACCGTCTCCGGGTCGCGCTCGAACGCTCCCGGCTTGACGACGGTGTACGGCGCGATCGGCAGGCCCTCGCCCGCGAGCACGAGCTTCATGAAGTGCTTGTCCATGCCGACCGCCGAGGCGAGGACGCCCGCGCCCACGTAGCGCACGTCGGAGAGCTCGAGCATGCCCTGGAGGGTGCCGTCCTCGCCGTAGGGGCCGTGCAGGAGCGGGAAGACGACGTCCACCTCGCCGAGCACGCGCGGCACCTCGCCGGGCGTGAGCACGCGCAGGTCCCGGCGCCCGGTCGACAGCGGGAGGATGACCTCCTCGCCCGTCGGCTCGACCTGCGGCAGCCGGCCTGCCGTGATCTCCCAGCGCGACGGCTCGTCGGCCGCGAGGACCCACTCGCCCGACGGCGTGATCCCGACGGGGACGACGTCGTAGCGCGACCGGTCGATGGCGCGCAGGACGCCCGCGGCGGTCGCGGCGGAGATGGCGTGCTCGCCCGAGCGCCCGCCGAACAGCACGAGGACGCGGGGCTTGCGGGGGGCGCCGGTGGGGTGCTCGTCGGTGGACGGCACGGACCGGTCGGGGCTCTGGCTGGACATCGCCGACGACCCTACCGGACGCCTGCTCGCGCGCGGACGCGCGCCGGTGCGAGATCTCGGCGAGATCCCGGGAACGATCCGGGAGTCTCCGGCGTTGGGAGTGCCGTGGAAGACACGACTCTCGAGGCCCCCGCGGCCGACGACCCCGACCATAGTCCCGGCCGCACCGGCCCCGGCAGCGAGCGGACGCACCCACGCGTCCCCGTCGACCGCAGGGCGGTGCGGGCACGATGACGACCTTCCTCTCCCTCCTCCTCGGGCTCCTCGTGGTCCTCGCGATCACGGCGGCGACGGCCTACTTCGTCGCGCAGGAGTTCGCCTACATGACCGTCGACCGCTCCCGGCTGGGGGCCAAAGCGGAGGCCGGCGACGAGTCGGCCCGGCGCGCGCTCGCCGTGACCCGGCGCACCTCCTTCGTCCTGTCCGGCGCGCAGCTCGGCATCACGGTGACGGGCCTGCTCGTCGGCTACGTGGCCGAGCCCCTCATCGGGCAGTCGCTCGGCACCATGCTCGGCGGCGTCGGCGTCCCGACGGGTGTCGGGGTCGCGGTGGGCACCGTCCTGGCGCTCGTGCTGTCGACGATCATCCAGATGCTCTTCGGCGAGCTGTTCCCCAAGAACCTCGCCATCGCGCGGCCCGAGCCGCTCGCGAAGGGTCTGGCGCGCTCGACGTCGGCGTACCTCACGGTGTTCGGCTGGCTCATCGCGGTGTTCGACAAGGCGTCCAACGCGCTGCTGCGGATGCTCAGGATCGAGCCCGTCCACGACGTCGACAACACCGCGACCGCGCGCGACCTCGAGCACATCGTGGCCGACTCGCGCGAGAGCGGGAACCTGACCGACGAGCTGTCCGTGCTCCTCGACCGCGTGCTGGACTTCCCGCAGCGCGACGTCGAGCACGCGATGATCCCGCGCTCGCGCGTGGGGACCGTCCGGCCCGAGGCGACCGTCGCCGAGGTGCGCGAGCTCATGGCCCGCGCCCACACGCGCTACCCGGTGGTCGACGACACGGACCAGCCGCTCGGCGTCGTCCAGCTCGCCGACGTCCTCGCGACCGACCTGCCCGCGGACGCCCCCGTCACGGCGCTCATGCGCCAGGCCGTGGTGCTGCCGACGGCCATGACGCTCCCGGACGCCCTCGCGCAGCTCAACTCCACGCGCAACCAGCTCGCGTGCGTCATCGACGAGTACGGCGGCTTCACCGGCGTGCTGACCGTCGAGGACCTCGCCGAGGAGCTCGTCGGCGAGATCACCGACGAGCACGACCCCGAGCAGCCCGCCACGGTCACGGCCGAGGAGGACGGCGTGTGGGTCATGGGCGGCGACGTCCACGTCGACGAGGCGGAGCGCGCCCTCGGGCACGACCTGCCCCGCGGCGACCACGAGACGGTCTCGGGGCTCCTCATCGCCCAGCACGGTGCCCTGCCGCGCGCGGGCGACCAGATCGAGGTCCCGCTCCCGGACGACCCGGCCGACCTCGTGCACGACGAGCCGGTGCACCGCGCCCTCCTCGTCGACGTCCTGTCGGTCGAGCGGCACGTGCCGCGTCTCGTGCGCGTCCGGCTCGTCGAGCGGCGTGGCGACGTACCCGTCGACGTCGTCGGGCACCCGACCGCGCGCGAGGCAGCGCACCCGACCGACGCCGCGGAGGAGACCCGATGAGCAACCCCTGGGTCGTCGTCACGGCGACCGTCGCGATCATCGCGCTCAGCGCGTTCTTCGTCGCCGTGGAGTTCGCGCTCCTCGGTGCCAAGAGGCACCGCCTCGAGGACGCCGCGCCCACGAGCCGCGCCGCGCGCGCCGCGCTGCGCAGCTCGAACGAGCTCACGCTCCTCATGGCCGGCGCCCAGCTCGGCATCACCGCGTGCACGCTCGCGCTCGGTGCCATCACCAAGCCCGCCGTCCACCACTGGCTCACGCCCGTCTTCGAGACGTGGGGCGCGCCCCTGTGGGCCGCCGACGTCGCGGGCTTCGTGCTCGCGCTGATCGTCGTGACGTTCCTGCACCTCGTCGTCGGCGAGATGGCACCGAAGTCGTGGGCCATCGCCCACCCCGAGCGGTCTGCCACGCTCCTCGCGCTGCCGATGCGCGGGTTCATGTGGGCGTTCCGCCCGCTCCTGCGCTGGCTCAACGAGCTCGCGAACCGCTGCGTGCGGGCCGTGGGCGTCCAGCCGGTGGAGAACGTCGAGGGTGGCGGGCAGGACGCCGCGACCCTGCGGCACCTGGTCGAGCACTCGGCGAACGTCGGCGCGCTCGAGGCGTCGTACCGGGCGCAGATCTCGGGCGTGATCGAGCTCGAGACCCTCACGGTCGACGCGCTCGTGCCGGCCGGGAGCCGGCCCACGTCGGTCCCCGCCGACGCGACCGCGGCCGACGTGCGACGCGCGTCGGCCCGCTCGGGCCACCTGCGCATCCTCGTCCAGAACGGGAGCGTGGTCCCGAAGGTCGTGCACGTGCGCGACACGCTCCTCGAGCCGGACGAGCGGCTCGCCAAGGAGCTCGCGCGCCCCGGGTTCGTCCTGGAGTCCGGCACCACGGTGCACGCCGCGCTCGCGCGCATGCGCGAGTCGAGCGAGCAGCTCGCGGTCGTCATGGACGGCGAGCGGTTCGTCGGCGTCGTGACGCTCGCGGACGTCCTGCGCCGCATCCTCCCCCACCCGGAGGATCCGGTGCCCGTCCTCGTGGGCTGACGGCGGCCGCCGGCCGCCGTACGGTGGAGGGGCCCCGGCGACGCACGTCGCCGGGGCCCTTCCCCGTCCGCCCCTCCACCGTCCGTCCCGAGACCGAAGGCAGGCCATGCCCACGCCCGTCCCGTCCCCCGCCCCGTTCCCCACGCCGCGCACGCTGCTCTCCGACGAGCTGCTGGAGCAGATCCGCGGCCGGGCCGCGGGCTACGACCGCGACAACGCGTTCTTCACCGAGGACCTCGCGGCGCTCACCGAGGCCGGGTACCTGCGCGCGCTCGTGCCGGAGTCGTTCGGCGGCGCGGGCCTCACCCTGCGCGAGGTCGCGCACGAGCAGGCGCGGCTCGCGGGTGCCGCCCCCGCGACGGCGCTCGCCGTGAACATGCACCACGTGTGGACGGGCGTCGCGCGCTACCTCCACCTGCGCGGCGACGCGTCGCTCGACTGGCTGCTCGAGGACGCCGTCCGCGGGGGCGTCTTCGGGTTCGGGTACTCCGAGGGCGGCAACGACCTCGTGCTGCTCGGCTCGCGCACCGAGGCCCGCCCGGACGAGCGGGGCGGGTACACGTTCCACGGCCGCAAGATCTTCACGTCGAACTCGCCCGCGTGGACGCGGCTCGGCGTGCTGGGGCTCGACACCCAGTCGCGCGACGCCCCGCGCCTCGTGCACGCGTTCGTGTCGCGCGACGCCGGGGTCCAGGTGCTCGACGACTGGGACACGATGGGCATGCGCGCGTCGCAGTCGCGCTCCACGGTGCTCGACGGCGCGTTCGCCCCCGTCGAGCACGTCGTCCGGCGGCTGCCGCCAGGCCCGACCCTGGACCCCCTCGTCGTGGGGATCTTCACGACGTTCGAGACGCTGCTCGCGTCGGTGTACACGGGCATCGCGGACCGTGCGCTCGAGCTCGGCGTCGCCGCGGCCCGCCGTCGGACGTCGATGAAGAACGACGGCGCGCCGCTCTCCGAGGACCCGGACGTCCGCTGGCGCCTCGCCGACGCCGCGCTCGCGCTCGACGCCGTCTGGCCGCAGATCGACACCGTCGCGGCCGAGCTCGACGCCCTCGTCGACCGCGGCGCGGGCTGGTTCCGCGCGACCGCAGGGCTCAAGGTGCGCGCGACGGAGACGGCCAAGACCGTCGTCGACCAGATGGTGCGGGTCGCGGGCGGCTCGAGCTACTTCGCCGGCAACGAGCTCGGCCGTCTCTACCGCGACGTCCTCGCCGGGATCTTCCACCCGTCCGACGACGAGTCCGCCCACTCGACCGTCGCGCAGTCGCTCCTGGGCCCCCTCCCCTGACGCGGACCACCGGCCGCCGAGCAGGTGGTCCTGGCTCGTCCCGGCCGCACGACGCACCAGCACGACCTGCTCGGCCGACCGTGATCGCCTGGTCGCTCGGTCAGGGGGTGGTCGCCCGGGGCACTCGTCGGGCGGCCGGGCGTACGCTGCCGCCATGACCGACCCGCACGCCTCCGACGCCCTGTCCCCCGCGACCGTCGCCGTCGCCGCGGGACGCCCCGAGCGGTCGCAGGGCGCGCCCGTGAACCCCCCGATCGTGCTGTCCTCGACGTACGTGTCGCAGGGCGTCCAGCAGCCGGGCGAGCTCCTGTACACGCGGATGGACACCGAGACGTGGCACCCGTTCGAGGAGGCGCTCGCCGCGCTCGAGGGCGCGGAGCACCCCGGCGTGGTGTTCGGCTCCGGGATGGCGGCGATCGCCGCGGTGTTCTCGGCCGTGCCCGCGGGCGGGAAGGTCGTGCTGCCCCGCCACGCCTATCAGGTGTCGCTCGGCTTCGCGGACGACCTCGCGGCACGGGCCGGCGTCGAGGTCGTGCGCGTCGACGTCGCCGACACCGACCAGGTCGTCGCGGCCCTCGACGGCGCGTCGCTCCTCCTCGTCGAGTCCCCGACGAACCCCATGCTCGAGGTCGCCGACCTGCCCGCCCTGCTCGCGGCGGCGCGCGAGCGCGGGGTCCTGTCCGCGGTCGACAACACGTTCGCGACCCCGCTCGGCCAGCAGCCCCTCGCGCACGGCGCGGACGTCGTCGTGCACTCGGTGACGAAGTACCTCGCCGGGCACTCCGACGTCGTGCTGGGGGCGGCCGTCGCGCGCACGCCGGAGCTCACAGCCGCGCTGCGTGCCTACCGCACGCTCCACGGCTCGATCCCCGGGCCGTTCGAGGTGTGGCTCGCGCTGCGCGGCCTGCGCACGCTCGCCCTGCGCGTCGAGCGGTCCCAGCAGAACGCGGCGGAGCTCGCGCGCCGGCTCGCCGAGCACCCCGACGTCGTCGAGGTGCGGCACCCGAGCCTGCCCGACGACCCGGGGCACGAGCGCGCGACGCGCCTCATGACCGGGTACGGCTCGATCCTCGGGATGCGCCCGCGGGGTGGTGCCGCGGGCGCGGACGCCGTCGTCGCGGCGGTCCGGCTGTGGGTACCCGCGACGAGCCTCGGCGGCGTCGAGTCGAGCCTCGAGCGCCGACGCCGGTTCGCGACCGAGTCGCGCACGGTCCCGGAGGACCTGCTGCGGCTCTCGGTGGGCGTCGAGGACGTCGAGGACCTCTGGCGCGACCTGGACCGGGCGCTGCGCAGCGCGGTCGGCTGACGCGCGCCACCGCCCGGCCGCGCGGTGCCGCGGCGGCGGGTGCGTCGGTCCGGCTCCGCACCGTACGCTGCGACCCCTCAGAGCAGGTCGTTCTCCGCCTCCTCGAGGGGACCGCTCCACCAGGAGTCCGGCCCGGTCGCGGCGCGGTCGATGGCCCGCAGCCTCGTGCGGAGCGTCCGCAGTCGTGCCCGGTGCGAGGGAGCCCTGCGCCCGGACGGACGGGAGGGCGGGCGGATCTCCCCCGCACGGAAGGCACGCAGACGCTCCGCGGCCTGCTCGGCCGTCATCGTCGTCGGTCCGGGGGCAGGCTGCCCAGATCTCAGGTACTCCGCGAACGCCTCCAGGAACCCCTCGGTCGCCGCGCGGTCGCGGTTGAGGGGGGACGAGTCGCCCGTCGCGACGTCCCGCACCCAGGTCGACCCGTCCTCGTGCTCCACGACCAGAAGCTCTCCGTCGTGGACGACGCCGATCTCGCGGGCCCCGGGGTCGAGGTCGGTCCTCGCTGCCACCGGGTGCAGGCGGATACCGAACAGATGCTCGTCACGCACGCCCTGGATCCTCTCCGCGCAGGCCGCCACGGCCCGCGCACCACCACCTGTGGGTCACCGCACCCTAGCCCGCGTCGGGTCAGGTGCCGGGGAGTCGCGGCGGGACTGCTCCCGGGGGACGTAGAAGACCCCGCCGTCCAGGTCGACGTCGAACGGTCGGCCCTCCGCCGGACGCTGCACGATGTCGAGCCGCTGACGTTCCTTCTCCTCGGTGAGGTGCGTCCGGCTCGGCTGGAAGATCTCGACGATCTCGCCGAACATGCCGGACGACGCGCTCTCGCCCGCGCCCTCGGAGCGCCGGGCACGCGCCTCCGCACCGGAGGTGAAGCGGACGATCCCCACGACGACCAGTCCCGTGAGCGCGACCGCGAAGGACGCACCACCGATCCCCTGCAGCATCCCCCGAGGGTAGCGGCAGCCACCTCGTCAGGACAGGGTGCACGGTCCCCGAGACCGGGCTGTGACACGACCGTCGCCGGACCGTGGCCCGCCCGCCGCGCGCGCGTGACCTGGGCTTTCTAGGATCGACGGCATGACGACACGACGAGCGGTGCGGACGCGGCAGGCACGACCGACGGGCCGCGCGGTGCCCGGAGGACCGGCCGCCGTCGCCGGCGCGGTCCTCGTCCTCGCCCTCGCGGCGTGCAGCCCGGGCGGGTCGGACGAGTCGCCCTCGCCGTCGAGCACCGCGACGAGCGCGTCGCCCAGCCCCACCGACTCCCCGAGCACCACCCCGGAGCCCGGCGCCGAGCCGTCCGACGGCGCGTCCACGCCGTCGGACGACGCGACGGAGGCACCGCTGCCGTTCCCCGCGAACACCGAGCCGGACACGCAGGACCCGTCCGCGGACGCCGCGCTCACGGTGACGGACGTCCGGGTCGGGCACCACGACGGGTTCGACCGGGTCGTCTTCGAGCTCGGCGGCACGGGGACGCCCGGGTGGCGGGTCGAGTACGTGGACCAGCCGACGGACGACGGCAAGGGTGACGTCGTCGCGGTCGACGGCGACGCCTATCTGCAGGTCATGATCTCCGGCTCGGGGTACCCCATGGACACCGGGGTCGAGGAGTACGCGGGCCCCAACCCCGTCCGGGCCGGGGACGACGGCGAGGTCGAGGAGGTGCTGCTGCGCGGCGTGTTCGAGGGGTACACGCAGGCGTTCGTTGGGGTCGACGACGAGCGGCGCCCGTTCCGGGTGTTCTCGCTCGAGGACCCGACCCGCGTCGTCGTCGACGTCCGCGACGACGGCTGACGGCCCCACTCGGCAGGCCGAGGGCCTCAGCGCTCCGCCGAGACGCCCTCGGCCTTCTGCGGCCGCGACAGCAGGCCGCGCGCCATCTCGTCGACGGGCATGCCCTCGTGGAGCACCGCGACGACCCCGGCCGTGATGGGCATGTCGACACCGACCTTGCGCGCGAGCTCGAGCACCGAGCGGCACGACTTCACGCCCTCCGCCGTGCCGCCGGTCGCGGCGATCGCGTCGTCGAGGCTCAGGCCCTGGCCGATGTGCTTGCCGAGCGTGTGGTTGCGCGAGAGCGGCGACGAGCACGTCGCGACGAGGTCGCCCATCCCCGCGAGCCCGGGGAACGTCTCCGCGTCCGCCCCGAGCGCGAGCCCGAGGCGCGTGATCTCGACCAGGCCGCGCGTGATGACGGTGGCGGTGGTGTTGTAGCCGAACCCGCGGCCCTGGGCGATGCCCACGGCGAGCGCGATGACGTTCTTCACCGCGCCGCACAGCTCGACGCCGACCACGTCCCGATTGGTGTACGGGCGGAAGTACGACGACGAGCACGCGCGCGCCACGTAGCGTGCCACGTCGTCGTCGGCGCACGACACGACGGTCGCCGTCGGCTGCCGGTGCGCGATCTCGCGCGCGAGGTTCGGCCCCGAGATCACGGCGACGCGCTCGGGAGCCAGGCCGAGCGACTCCGCGACGACCTCGCTCATGCGCCGGTCGGTGCTCAGCTCGACGCCCTTCATGAGGGACACCGCGACGGCGTCGGGCGCCACGTGCGGGCGGAGCTCGGTGAGCGTCTCGCGCGCGACCTGGGAGGGCACCGCGACGACGACGAGCCCGGCGCCCGCGAGCGCCTCGGCCGCGTCGGTCGTGGCGCGGATCCCGTCGGGGAGGTCGATGCCCGGCAGCCGCTTCTCGTTGCGGCGCGAGGCGTTCACCTGCTCGGCGACCTCGGCGTCGCGGCCCCAGAGACGCACCTCGCACCCGGCGTCGGCCAGGACGGCGGCGAACGTGGTGCCCCAGCTGCCCGACCCGAGGACGGCGGCGACGATCCGCTCGGCGCTCACGCGCGGTCCTCCGTCCCGGGCCGACGGCGCAGGTCGAACCGCTCGGCGGGAGCCTTCTCGCCGCGGATCTCCTCGAGCTGGCTCGTGATCGCGGCCATGATGCGCTCGGTCGCCTCGCGCAGCGTCGCGGTGTCCTGCGGGCGGTCGTAGAGGTCGGAGAGGTCGACGGGCGGGCCCGCGTGCACCGCGACCTGCTTGGGCGGGATCGGCTTGAACACCTTGCCGTACGGCGCGAGGAGCCGGTGCGCGCCCCACTGGGCGATGGGGACGACGGGCGCCCGGCTCGCGAGCGCGAGGCGCGCGACGCCGGTCTTGCCCACCATGGGCCAGCCGTCCGGGTCGCGCGTGAGCGTGCCCTCGGGGAAGAACACGACGCACTCGCCCTCGTGGAGCCGCGCGGTGGAGTCCACGAGCGACTGCGCGGCGCCCGCGGTGCCGCGGTGCACGGGGATCATCCCGGTGCGGGTGAGGAGACCGCCGAGCACGGGCACCTTCCAGAGCGACGCCTTCGCCGTGATCTTGGGGGCACGGCCCTGGTCGTAGAGGAAGTGGGCGAGCGTCACCGGGTCGACCTCGGTGACGTGGTTCGCCGCGGCGATGAACCCGCCGTCGGGCAGGTTCTCGGCACCCCGCCAGTCGCGTCGGGTGATCGCGAACAGGATCGGGCGCAGCACGAACGCCAAAGTCTTGTACGCGCGCGGGGTCTGGGGCTGGCTCGGCACGGTCACCGAGCCTACCGGGCGGAGCCCGCCCTCAGATCCAGCCGTGCCGTCGCGCGGCGTGCGCGGCCTCGTGCCGGTTCGCGGCGCCCAGCTTGGCCGCTGCGGACGAGAGGTAGTTGCGCACCGTGCCGGGCGCGAGGTGGGCGCGCGTCGCGATCTCCTCGACGGGGGCGCCGTCGGCCGCGAGCTCGAGCACGTCGGCCTCGCGCGGCGTGAGCGGGCTCGCGCCCGCGGCGATCGCCTCCGCGGCGAGCTCCGGGTCCACGTACCGGCCGCCGTCGCGCACCTGGCGCACGACGTCCGCGAGGACGCGCGCCGAGACGGTCTTCGGCAGGAAGCCCCGCGCGCCCGCCTCGAGCGCGCGCTTGAGGTAGCCCGGGCGACCGTGGCTCGTGACGATGACGACGCCGCACGACGGCAGCTCGCCGGCGAGCCGCTGCGCGACCTCGACGCCGTCGAGGCCCGGCATCTGGAGGTCGAGCACGGCGACGTCGGGCCGGAGCTTGAGCGCGGCCGCGACGGCCTCGGGGCCGGACGCCGCCTGCGCCACGACCTCGAGGTCGTCCTCGAGCGCGAGGAGCGACGCGACGGCGTCGCGGATGAGGTTCTCGTCGTCGGCGAGCAGGATGCGGATCACGCCGGGGTGGTCCTCTCGGGGAGCGGGGACGGGGACGCGCGGTGGGGACGGGCGGCGTCGGGCACGCGGGCCACGAGCCCGAAGCGGCCGTCGTCGACCCACGTCTCGAGGCGACCGCCGGCGCCCTCCAGGCGTTCGCGGAGCCCGACGAGGCCCGACCCGCCGCCGGTGCGCGGCGTCGTCGGGACGCCGTCGTTGACGACCTCCACGACGCTCGACGCCCCGTCGCGGTGGACCGTGATGGTGCACGTGCGCGCGGTCGAGTGCCGCACGACGTTCGTCACGGCCTCCCGGACCGCCCACGCGAGCGCCTCCTGCGCGTCCTCGCCCACGGGGGTCTCGTCGCCGTGCACGGTCGTCTCGATCCCGGCGGACCGCAGGACGGACCGCGCCCCGGCCAGCTCGGCACCGAGGTCGGCCGTGCGGTAGCCCGCGACGACGGCGCGCACCTCGCGCAGCGCGTCCTGCGCGATGCGGCGGACCTCGAGCATCTGCTCCTCGGCGCCGGGGCGGCCGCGGGCCGCGAGCTCCGCCGCGAGCTCGCTCTTCACGGCGACCACGGACAGGGTGCGCCCGAAGACGTCGTGCAGGTCGCGCGAGAACCGCAGCCGCTCCTCGGCGACGGCGAGGCGGGCGTGGAGCACGCGCGTGCGCTCCTGCTCCCACACGACGCCGAGCATCCAGACCGAGGCGCGGTACGAGCCGAAGACGCCGAGCAGCATGACCAGGGCCGAGAGGCCGAGGCCCACCGCGATGCCCGCCGTCCGCGCCGTCACGGGCCCGGTGCCCATCCACACGGAGCACCCGGTGACGACGGCGAGGACCAGCGCGACGAGGGCGACCCGCCGGAACGTGAGCAGGGGGACGAGCGCCAGCACCCCGTAGCCGAGGCCCAGGAGCAGCCCGTAGTAGCGACTGCTCGCGGCGACGTCGTCGACCCCGTCCACGGGGAAGGTGCCGACGGCGAGCGCGGCGACCGCGAGCGAGAGGACCCCGAGGAGGACGAGCAGCACCGGGTGGACGCGGCGTCCGCCGAGGAAGTGCCCGATCCCGGCGCGCAGCGCGAGGATGCAGACGACCGTGTGCACGAGGACGAGCGCCAGCCAGAACCGCGTCACCGACGGGTCGAACGTCGGATCGCTCCCGATGAGGGCGAGCGCGATGAGGGGCTCGGTCCCCGAGAGGAAGTAGAGCGACCATCGGGTGTAGGAGTCGAACCGTTCGGGGCCGGTCCGCCGGCTCCACACGTCGAGGAACGTGCGCGGTCGGGTGATCACGACGACCAGCCTCGCACGCGGACCGCGTGCGAGGCCGTGACAGTCGTCATGAGGTGGGTGCCCCGGGCACCCGTGGACGGCTCAGTCCCGGCGGACGTCCGCACCGAGCGCGACCAGCTTGTCCTGGAAGTTCTCGTAGCCGCGGTCGATGAGGCTGATGCCGCGCACGGTCGACGTGCCCTTCGCGGCGAGCGCGGCGATGAGGTGGGAGAAGCCGCCGCGCAGGTCGGGCACCTCGATGTCGGCAGCGGCGAGCGGCGTCGGGCCCGAGATGACCGCGGAGTGGTGGAAGTTGCGCTGCCCGAACCGGCAGTCGCGCCCGCCCAGGCACTCCTTGTAGACCTGGATGGTCGCGCCCATGCCGCGCAGCGCGTCCGTGAAGCCGAAGCGGTTCTCGTAGACCGTCTCGTGCACGATCGACAGCCCCTTGGCCTGGGTGAGCGCCACGACGAGCGGCTGCTGCCAGTCCGTCATGAAGCCCGGGTGCACGTCCGTCTCGAGCACGATCGGCGACAGGTCGCCGCCCGGGTGCCAGAACCGGATGCCGTCGTCCTGGACGTCGAACCGGCCGCCGACCTTCCGGAACGTGTTGAGGAACATCATCATCTCGGGCTGCGTCGCGCCCTTGACGGTGATGTCGCCGCCCGTCGCCAGCGCGGCCGACGCCCACGAGGCCGCCTCGATGCGGTCGCCGAGCGCGGTGTGCGTGTAGCCGTCGAGGCGGTCGACGCCCTCGATGCGGATCACGCGGTCGGTGTCGACCGAGATGATCGCGCCCATCTTCTGGAGCACCGCGATGAGGTCCATGATCTCGGGCTCGATCGCGGCGTTCGCGAGCTCCGTGATGCCCTCGGCGCGCACGGCCGTCAGCAGGAGCTGCTCGGTCGCGCCCACCGACGGGTACGGCAGCGCGATCTTCGTGCCCTGGAGGCGACGCGGGGCACGGATGTGGATTCCGTTCTCCCGCTTGTCCACCACCGCGCCGAACTGGCGCAGGATGTCCAGGTGGTAGTTGATCGGACGGTCGCCGATCCGGCAGCCGCCCAGGTCCGGGATGAACGCCTCACCGAGACGGTGCAGCAGCGGGCCGCAGAACAGGATGGGGATGCGGCTCGAGCCCGCGTGCGCGTCGATGTCCGCGACGTGCGCCGACTCGACGTTCGACGGGTCCAGGTCGAGGATCCCTGCGTCCGGGTCGGACTTCACGGTGACGCCGTGCAGCTCCAGCAGCCCCGTCACGACGCCGACGTCGCGGATCTGCGGCACGTTGCGCAGCACGCTCGGCGACTCCCCCAGCAACGACGCCACCATCGCCTTCGACACGAAGTTCTTCGCGCCGCGCACGGTGATCGTCCCGTCCAGCGGGGTCCCGCCGTCGACGTACAGCACATCCTTCATGAGCTCTGGTCGCCCTCTCGCCAAGCCGGTGGTCGTGGTGCCCCTGCGGGCAGGGGCCCGCGTGCGGGGCCGCGGACGGCCGTTCCGCGCGCGCGGGTCCCGTGCGTGCCAACGTGCGGCACCCGGAGATTATTCACCCCCTGCGGGGGTGCTCGCCGCCGAACGGACGGCGGCGGCCGTCCCCGACACGTTACTCCCCGGTACGTCCGCGCGGGACGAGCGCCCAGAACCGCGAGACAGAGCCTCGATCGCGCGAGGTAGAGCCCCGGTCCCGCGAGGTAGAGCCGTGGTCGTGACCACGCCTCTACCTCGGCGGACCGGGGCTCTACCTCGGCGGGGTGGGTGGCCGGGTCAGACGGCGTTAGCGTCGAACGCGGCGACGTACCGGTCGATCTCGGCGAGGTAGGCCGCGCGCTGCGAGTCGCCGAGCCACGACGCCTCGAACGAGTTCCTCGCGAGCTGCACGACCTCCTCCGTCGTGAGGCCCGCCGCCTCTGCGAGCGCGACGTAGTTCTCCGCGACGTAGCCGCCGAAGTACGCCGGGTCGTCGGAGTTCACGGTGACGCGCACGCCCGAGCGCAGCAGGCCGGCGATCTCGGTCGCCTTCATGTCGTCGGTGACGAACGAGTTCGAGATCGGGCACGTCGTGAGGCCCAGCCCGCGCTCGCGCACGACGTCGACGAGCGCCGGGTCCTCCACGACGTTCGTGCCGTGGTCCACCCGGTCCACGCCGATCTCGTCGAGCACGGTCCGGATGTTGTCGATGCTGCCGACCTGGTCGATGTCGCAGTGCATCGTCAGCCGGTACCCGAGCTCGCGGGCGCGCGCGAACACGTCCGCGAACTTCTGCGGCGGGTTGTCGCGCTCGTCGGAGTCGAGCCCGACGCCCAGGATCTTGTCGCGGAACGGCACCGACGCCTCGAGCGTCTCGGCCGCGCTCTGCGCGGAGTGGTCGCGCAGGAAGCACAGGATGAGGTGCGCGTCGATGCCGTGCTTGCTCGGCGCCTCGGCCGCGGCGCGGTGGTACCCGGTCACGACCGCCTCGAACGGCACGCCGCGCGACGTGTGCGCCTGCGGGTCGAAGAACATCTCGGCGTGCTTCACGCCGTCCGCCGCCGCGCGAGCGAGGTAGGCGTCGGCGAGCTCGTAGAAGTCGTCCGCGGTCTGCAGCACCTCCATCGCCGGGTAGTACACGGCGAGGAAGCTCGTCAGGGAGTCGAACGCGTACGTCGCGCGCACCTCCTCGACCGTCGACTGGCCGATGTCGATGCCGTTGCGCTGCGCGAGGCGCAGCTTGAGGTCGGGCTCGAGCGTGCCCTCCAGGTGCAGGTGCAGCTCGGCCTTCGGCAGGCCGGTGACGAACTCGCGGGTGGGCGTCGTGGGCGCGGGCATGGGTCTCCTTCTCGGTCGGTGTCCCCCGGGACCATCTTCTCCCGTGCACGACGACGGCGGCGCACCCGGGTGGGTGGCCGCCGCCTCGTGTGCGCCGGGGGACGGGAGAACCCGTCAGAGCAGCCGACCTCCGGTCACGCCGATGCGGTCACCGGTGATGTAGCTCGACTCCTGCGAGGCGAAGAACACGTACGCCGGCGCGAGCTCGGCCGGCTGCCCGGCGCGGCCGAGCGGCGTGTCGGCACCGAACTGCTCGACCTTCTCCTCCGGCATCGTGGCCGGGATGAGCGGCGTCCAGATCGGCCCGGGCGCCACGGCGTTGACGCGGATGCCCTCGGGCGCGAGCTGCTGCGCCAGCCCCTTGGTGAAGTTGAGGATCGCCGCCTTGGTGCTGGCGTAGTCGAGCAGCGGAGGGCTCGGGTCGAACGCCTGGACGGAGGTCGTGTTGATGATCGCGCCGCCGCTGGGCAGGTGGTCGAGCGCCGCCTGCGTGATCCAGAACAGCGCGTAGACGTTCGTCTTGAGGACCCGGTCGAGCTGCTCGGTCGTGATCCCCCGCAGCCCGTCGTCCTGCGCCATCTGGTACGCGGCGTTGTTCACCAGCACGTCGAGCCCGCCGAGGCCCGCGACGGCGTCCGCGACGAGCTGCCGGCAGAACGCCTCGTCGCGGATGTCGCCCGGCAGCAGCACGGCCGTGCGGCCCGCGTCCTCGATCCACCGGGCCGTCGTGCGGGCGTCCTCCTCCTCTTCCGGGAGGTACGAGATCGCGACGTCCGCGCCCTCGCGCGCGAACGCGATCGCGACCGCCCGGCCGATGCCCGAGTCGCCGCCGGTGATCAGCGCCCGCTTCCCGTCGAGCCGGCCCGACCCCCGGTAGGTGGTCTCCCCGTGGTCCGGCTCCTGCGACATGTCGCCCGTGCGTCCCGGCGGCTGGAGCTGGTCCGCGGGCTGCTCCGGCTGCGGCTGCTGCGTCGTGGGGTCCTGCGGCGTGGTCTGGTCGGACATGAGCAACTCCCCTGTCGTCGTTCGGCGGAACGTCCAGCATGGGGGCGTCCGCGCGCGCTCGCAGCGCGCCCGCCCCGTGCGCCGACGACGAGCGCCCTGGTCCGCCGAGACCGGACCCACGCGGTACGCGAGCCCGACGGCCTGCAGAGCCCGGCCGCGAGCTGCTCGTGCACCTCTCGCTCGCGCCGCGTCAGCGCACGCACGACCTCACCCACGGAGCCCGCTAAGGTACTTCGCATGCGAAACGACAGCCCGGCGACGGTGGGCTCCGACGAGCTGCGGATCCAGATCCCGGCGGGCGGCTGGGTCGTCGGCACGGTGCGCAAGCCCGCCGAGGAGTCCCCCCGCGGTGTCGTGGTGATCCATCCCGCGACGGCGGTCCCCGAGCGCCTGTACACGGGGTTCGCGGAGTTCCTCGCCACTCATGGGTATGTCGCCGTCACCTACGACTACCGCGGCACGGGCCGGTCCGGCAGCCCCCGCGACCACCGCGGCCTGCGCATGCGCGACTGGATGGCCGACGACGTCCCCGCGGTCGCCGCGTGGGCCCGCCCGCGGTTCGGCGACGTGCCCCAGCTCGCCGTCGGGCACAGCATCGGCGGGCACGCGCTCGCGCTCGGCAAGGGCTCACGGGGCCTGGCCGGGTTCGTCACGGTCGCGTCCCACGTCGCCGCGACGTCCGCGATCCCCGACCGCGCCGAGCGAGCGCGCGTCCGACTGATCCTGCGGGCGCTCGGCCCCGCGACGGCCCGGGTGCTCGGCCACGTCCCCGGCCGTCGTCTGAGCCTCGGGGAGGACATGCCCGCCGCCGCGATGCTCGAGTGGAGTCGCTGGTCGACCATGCCGGGCTACTTCTTCGACGACCCGACCATGCGCGCCGCCGCGGACGCGGCACGCGTCACGGGCGACGTCCTCGCCGTCGGGTTCACCGACGACCCGTGGGCCACCCCCGCGCAGATCGACGCGATCACCGACCGCCTCACGGCCGCCCACGTCGAGCGCCGCACCTGGAGCCCCGCCGACGGCGGCGTGGAGGCGATCGGCCACATGGGCTTCTTCCGCCGCGGCCTGCGCGACACGCTCTGGCCCGAGCTCCTCGCCTGGCTCGACGCGCGCGCCGCGGCCGCCCCGTCGCAGCAGGACGGGAACGTCCACTTCCCCGCCAGGAAGCCGCGACGATGACGGGCCGCCCGCCGCGGCTGGTGTTCCTCACCACCGCGGCGGAGCGCCAGATGCGGCGCTGGATCGCGCGCCGCGGCAGCGCGCGCACGACCGGGGACGGCGGCCCGGGACTCGGGGCCGCCGCCGCCGGTGTGCTGCTGCACCTCGCCACCCACCCCGGCGCGACGATCGGCGAGGTGACGGCCGCGCTGCAGGCCTCCCCCGCCGGCACCAGCGGACTGCTCGCCCGCATGGAGCGCGCGGACCTCGTGCGCCGTCGCCCCGACCCCGACGACCGCCGCACCGTCCGCCTGGACCTCACGCCCACCGGCACCGCGGCGCTCGACGACGTCCGCGCCGCGCTCGCCGAGCTGAACGACCGCCTCACCGAGGGCTTCACCCCCGACGAGCTGGTCACCGTCGCCCGATGGCTCGAGCACGTGACGCGGACGCTCGCCTAGCGGCACCGGCGGATCGCCCGGCGGACCGTCCGCCTCCCCGGCGAGGGCGCGCGGGGGGCACGTTCGTCCCCAGGCGCAGCACGCCCGCCGGACAGCACGAGGCCCGGACCTGAGACAAGCAGGTCCGGGCCTCGGCTCGGGTGGTCGCCCGCGCGGGCGACCGCGTCTGACGGGTCAGAAGTTGATCATGTGCCCCGCGAGGCCGTGGATCGACTCCTGGACGGCCTCGGACAGCGTCGGGTGGGTGTGCACGTTGCGCGCCACCTCGTTGACCGTGAGGTCCCACTTCTGCGCGAGCGTGAGCTCGGGCAGCATCTCGGAGACGTCGGGGCCGATGAGGTGGCCGCCGAGGAGCTCGCCGTAGGTCTCGTCGGAGATGAGCTTGACGAAGCCGACCGGGTCGCCGAGGCCGTGCGCCTTGCCGTTCGCCATGAACGGGAAGGTCGCGACCTTGACCTGGTAGCCCTCGTCGCGCGCCTGCTGCTCGGTGAGGCCGAAGCTCGCGACCTGCGGCTGGCAGAACGTCGCGCGCGGCATCATGCGGTAGTCGCCGAGCGTGAGCGTCTCGGCGCCGCCGATGGTCTCCGCCGCGACGACACCCTGCGCCTCCGCGACGTGCGCGAGCATGAGCTTCGCGGTGACGTCGCCGATCGCGTAGATGTGCTCGACGTTGGTGCGCATGACGTCGTCGATCGCGATGGCACCGCGCTCGGTGAGCTGGACGCCGGTGTTCTCCAGGCCGAAGCCCTCGACGTTGGGCGCGAAGCCGACGGCCATGAGGACCTTGTCGACGACGAGCTCGCCCGGCTTGTCGTCCTTGACGCCCTTGTAGCTGACGGTGACGCCGTCGGCGCCGTTGTCCTTGACCGTCTGGACGGCGGTCGAGGTGAGCAGGTTGACGCCGAGCTTCTTGTACTGCTTGGCGATCTCCTTCGACACGTCGGCGTCCTCGTTGGGCAGCGCGCGGTCGAGGAACTCGATGATCGTCACGTCCACGCCGTAGTTCTTGAGGACGTAGGCGAACTCCATGCCGATCGCGCCCGCGCCGACGATGGCGATCGAGCGGGGCAGGTCGCGCGTGAGGATCTGCTTCTCGTACGTGACGACGTTCTCGGACAGCTCGACGCCCGGGAGCAGGCGTACCTTCGAGCCGGTCGCGATGATGACGTTGTCGAACGTCACCTGGTCGGTCGAGCCGTCGGCGAGCTTCACGTCGAGCGTGTGCGCGTCGCGGAACGTGCCGCGGCCGTCGTACTCGGTGATCTTGTTCTTCTTCATGAGGAAGTGCACGCCCTTGACGCGCCCCTCCGCGACGGTGCGCGAGCGGTCGAACGCCGCGCCGAAGTCGAAGCTGACCTCTCCGGAGATGCCGAAGGTCTTCGCGTCGTGCTGGAAGATGTGCGCGAGCTCGGCGTTGCGCAGGAGCGCCTTGGACGGGATGCAGCCCACGTTGAGGCACACCCCACCCCAGTACTTCTCCTCCACGACCGCGACCGACAGGCCCAGCTGGGCTGCACGGATCGCGGCCACGTAACCACCGGGACCTGCACCGAGGACGACGACGTCGTAGTGGGATGCCATGGCCTCAAGCCTACTGGCGCAGCATCGGCCGTGGCGCGCCCGCGTGCGCGACGTCCGCCACACCCGGCCCCGCCCCGGTCCTGGGCCGTCCCGGTGTTGACCGCGCGTCGGCGCCCGGGCGACGATGGCCGGGATGCGACACCTGCGGCTCCTCCTTCGTCGGCCGCGCTGAGCCCGCCGGGCGGGCACGCTCAGCGCGGCGGTGCCTGCGCGTCCCCGAGGGGCCGCACGGCGAGTGCCCGACGACGAGCCCACCTCTCGAGGAGCCCTCCCGATGCACGCCGCACCCCCACCCCACCCTTCTGTCCCCACTGTCCCGATCGTCCCCGCCGACCATGCGGGTGTCGACCATGTCGAGCCGAGCTCGGGCGACAGCCGCATGCTCGGCGCGTCGTCGCGAGAGATCGAGGACCGCTGGCAGCAGTACTGGGCCGAGCACGGCACGTTCCGCGCGCGCGACGACGGCTCGCGCCCCCGCAGGTACCTGCTGACGATGTTTCCCTACCCTTCAGGCGACCTGCACATGGGTCATGCCGAAGTGTTCGCGCTGGAGGACGTCGTCGCGCGGTACTGGCGCCTGCGCGGGTACGACGTCCTCAACCCGATCGGCTGGGACTCGTTCGGGCTGCCCGCCGAGAACGCGGCGATCCGCCGCGGCGAGAACCCCGCCGTCTTCACCGAGACGAACATCGCGACGCAGGCCGCCACCGCGCGCCGGTACGGGGTGTCGTTCGACTGGTCGCGCCGCCTGGAGACCCACCGACCGGAGTACTACCGCTGGACGCAGTGGCTGTTCCTGCGGCTGCTGGAGCGCGGCCTCGCCTACCGCGCGACGGCGTCGGTGAACTGGTGCCCGGTCGACCGGACCGTGCTCGCGAACGAGCAGGTCGTGGGCGGTCGGTGCGAGCGGTGCGGGGCCGCCGTCGTGCACCGCGAGCTCACGCAGTGGTTCGTGCGCGTCACCGCGTACGCGGACCGCCTGCTCGACGACATGGAGGCGCTCGAGGACGCGTGGCCCGCACGCGTGCTGACGATGCAGCGGAACTGGATCGGGCGCAGCGCCGGGGCGCGCGTGCGCTTCCCCGTCGTGCCCGACGACGCCCCCCACGCCCCCGCGAGCGCCGCGCCCGGGGCCGCCTCGCGGCCCGAGCACGTCGAGGTCTTCACGACGCGTCCCGACACCCTGCCCGGCGCGACGTTCGTCGCGGTCGCGCCGGACGGGCCGCTCGCTGCGGCACTGTGCGCACCGGAGCGCGCGGAGGCGCTCGCCCGGCACCGGGAGACCGCGCTGGCGTCCGGGGAGATCGAGCGGACGAGCGCGCAGCGCCCGAGCGCCGGGACGTTCCTGGGCGCCTGGGTCCGCCGCCCCGGCAGCGACGAGCGGCTGCCGGTCTGGGCCGCCGACCATGTGCTGCCCCACTACGGGACGGGAGCGGTCATGGGCGTGCCCGCGCACGACGACCGCGACGCGCGCTTCGCCGCCGCCCACGGCCTGCCGACGGGGTCGGGCGAGACGTGGCCGGGCGTGGAGGAGGCGATCGCCCGCCTGGAGGACGACGGCACGGGCGAGCGTGCGACGTCGTACCGGCTGCGCGACTGGCTGGTCTCGCGGCAGCGCTACTGGGGCGCACCCGTCCCGGTCGTGCACTGCCCGGGGTGCGGCGTCGTGCCCGTCCCGGACGACGACCTGCCCGTCCGGCTCCCCGACCTGGCCGGCGACGACCTCCTCCCTCGGGGCCGCTCGCCGCTGGCCGCCCCCGCCGCCGAGGCGTGGCGGCGCGTGCCGTGCCCCCGGTGCGGCGCCGACGCCGAGCGCGACCCGGACACGCTCGACACGTTCGTCGACTCGTCGTGGTACTTCCTGCGGTACTGCTCGCCGGGCGACGACAGCCCGCCCGACGACGTCCCGTTCCGCCCCGAGGACGCGCGTCGGTGGATGCCCGCGGCGCAGTACGTGGGCGGCGTCGAGCACGCGATCCTGCACCTGCTGTACAGCCGGTTCGTCACGAAGTTCCTGCACGACGAGGGCTGGGTGGACGTCGTCGAGCCCTTCGCGACCCTGCTCAACCAGGGTCAGGTGCGCAACGGCGGGCGGGCCATGAGCAAGTCGCTCGGGAACGGCGTCGACCTCGGCGAGCAGCTCGACCGGCACGGTGCCGACGCGGTCCGCCTCGCCCTGGTGTTCGCGGGGCCGCCGGAGGACGACGTCGACTGGGCCGACGTCGACGCGAGCGCGATGCGGCGGTTCTGCGCGCGCGTGCTGCGGCTCGCGGACGCCGTCGGACCGGCCGCCGGGCCGCGGGCGACCGGCCCCGAGGTGCTGGGCGCCGTCGTGCCCGGGTCGCGGGCTCACGCGCTGCGCCGGGCCACGCACCGGACCGTGCACGAGGCGGAGGACCTGCTCGACCGGAGCCGGTTCAACGTCGTCGTCGCGCGCGTCATGGAGCTCGCGAGCGCCGCGCGGCGCGCCACCGACACCGGGCCGGCGTCCGACGAAAAGGCCGGCGCGCACGCCGCCGCCGTGCGCGAGGCCGTCGAGGCCGCCGTCGTGCTGCTGAGCCTGGTCGCGCCGCACACGGCGGAGGAGGCGTGGCACCGCCTCGGGCGCGAGCCGTCGGTGACCGAGGCCGACTGGCCGACCGTCGACCCGGCGCTGCTCGTCGTCGACGAGGTCGTGGCGGCCGTCCAGGTCGACGGGAAGGTGCGCGACCGGGTGCGGGTGGCTGCGGACGTCGACGAGCGGACGCTGCACGACCTCGCGCTCGCGACCGCGGGTGCCGCCCGGGCGACGGCCGGGCGGCACGTCGTGCGCGTCGTCGTCCGCCCGCCGCACCTGGTGAACGTGGTGACCCGCCCCTCCACGGACGACCCGGCAGTCACGTGAGCCGCCGCCGAGCACGGGGTGGGCGACCGGAATCGCCTCGATCCGGTCGCCGGTCCCGTGCTCGGCGCCCCGGTGCCGGCGGGTGCGGTCCTGCGACGCGTGGTGGGGGCGGAGTCGCTACGATGCTGCGGCCGCGTCCACTCGACCAGCGGGCCCGTGCGCGGCGACACGGGCCGGCGCACGGAGCACCCACCCATGGCCTTCGGACTCGCTGCCCTCCTGGACGACATCGCCGCGTTCGCCAAGCTCGCGGCCGCCTCGATCGACGACGTCGGCGCGGCCGCCGGGCGTGCGAGCGCGAAGGCGACGGGCGTCGTCATCGACGACACCGCCGTCACGCCCCGCTACGTCGAGGGCCTGGCCGCCAAGCGCGAGCTGCCCGTCGTCAAGCGGATCGCGACCGGGTCGCTGCGCAACAAGCTGCTGTTCATCCTCCCGGCGATCCTGCTCCTGAGCCAGTTCCTTCCCGATCTGCTCACACCGCTGCTCATGCTCGGCGGCACGTACCTCGCGTTCGAGGGCGCCGAGAAGGTGTGGGAGCTCGTCTCGGGGCGGCACCACGCCGAGGTCGAGACGAAGACCGAGAAGAAGGCGGTCGACGAGGACTCGGTGGTGTCGAGCGCGGTCCGCACCGACTTCATCCTCAGCGCGGAGATCATGGTCATCGCGCTCAACGAGGTCGCCTCCGAGAACTTCTGGTCGCGTCTGATCATCCTCGTGATCGTCGCGATCCTCATCACGGTCCTCGTCTACGGGGTCGTGGCGCTCATCGTGAAGATGGACGACATCGGCCTGCACCTCGCGAAGCGCGACACGCCCTGGGTCCAGTCGTTCGGGCGCGGGCTCGTGAGCGCGATGCCGAAGGTCATGTCCGTCATCTCGATCGTCGGGATCGTCGCGATGCTCTGGGTGGGCGGCCACATCCTGCTGCAGGGCACGTACGACCTCGGCTGGCACGGCCCGTACGACGTCGTGCACCACCTCGAGCACGCCGTGACCGGCGTCGCGGGCGTGGGCGGGTTCCTCGGCTGGCTCGTCAACACGGCGTGCTCCGCCGTCGTCGGGATCGTGGTCGGCGGCGTCGTGGTCCTCGTGGCGCACCTGATCCCGCGCCGCAAGCACGGCGAGCCCGCCGCGACCGAGCCGACGACGCCGGACGGCCCCGCCCCGACCGCCGGCTGAGCCCACGCCGGGCCGAGTGGCCTGGTTGGATGAGGCATGGACTCCGGCACCTGGACCAACATCGGCCTCGTCCTGCTCTTCATCCTCGTCGGCGGCGTCTTCGCCGGGACCGAGATCGCGCTCGTCTCGCTGCGCGAGAGCCAGGTCGCCCGCATCGAGAAGCAGTCGGCGCGCGGCGCCCGGGTCGCGGCGGTCGCGCGCGACCCCAACCGCTTCCTCGCCGCGGTGCAGATCGGCGTCACCGTGGCGGGCTTCTTCTCGGCCGCGTACGGCGCGTCGACGCTCGCGCCGGATCTCGCGCCCGCGCTCGAGGACCTGGGGCTGTCGAGCGGTCTCGCGGACACCGTCGCGCTCGTGGGGCTCACGCTCGTCATCGCCTACCTCTCCCTGGTGCTCGGCGAGCTCGTGCCCAAGCGCATCGCGCTCCAGCGCTCGGCGGGCGTCGCGCTCGTCGTCGCCCCTCCCCTGGACCGCTTCGCGACCCTCATGCGGCCCGTCATCTGGCTGCTGTCGCGCTCGACCGACGGCGTCGTGCGGCTGCTCGGCGGCGACCCCTCGGCGCGCAGCGAGGAGATGAGCGAGGAGGAGCTGCGCGAGATCGTGCTCGCGCACGAGTCGCTGCCCGAGGACGAGCGCCGCATCCTCGACGACGTGTTCGCAGCGGGCGACCGCTCGCTCGCCGAGGCGATGACGCCGCGCGGCGAGGTCGCGTTCCTCGCGGCCGACACCCCCCTCGCGGACGCCGCCCAGACGGTCGCGGCGGGCCCGTACTCGCGCTACCCGGTGACGGGCGACGACTTCGACGACGTCGTCGGCTTCCTCCACGTGCGCGACCTGCTCGGCCGGGACTGCCCCGACCACCCGCCGACGGACCCGACGACGGGGCGCGCCCTCACCGTGCGCGACGTCGTGCGGCCCATCCTCGCGCTGCCCGCGACGAACACCGTGCTGCCCGCGATGTCGCAGATGCGGCGCGAGGGCGTGCACATCGCCGTCGTCGTCGACGAGTACGGCGGCACCGACGGGATCGTCACGCTCGAGGACCTCGTCGAGGAGCTCGTGGGCGACATCCGTGACGAGTACGACGCCGACGAGCCGTCGCCCGCTCGCGAGCACGGCGCGACGACGAGCGTGGACGCCGGACAGACGATCGAGGAGTTCGCGCGCCGCACGGGCGTCGAGCTGCCCGACGGCCCGTACGAGACCGTCGCCGGCTTCGTCCTGGCGCAGCTCGGGCGCCTCGCCCTCGTGGGCGACCACGTCGACGCGGACGGCTACCGGCTCACGGTGACCGACGTCGCGCGGCGGCGCATCGTGCGCGTGGACGTCGTCCCGCTCCCCTGACCGCTGAGCGCACGACGCTGAGTGCGGGAAACAGTCGCGTCCCGGCACCTCGGACGCGACTTTTTCCTGCACTCAGCGGTGTGGGTGGGGCCGCGTAGCGTCGGGTGGATGAGCGCAGCGACGACGGAGACACGGTCGGGGATCAAGGTCGGGGTGGTCGGGAGCTTCGGCTCCGCCGCCCAGGTGCTGGAGATGGCGGTCGGGGCGGAGGACGCCGGCTGGGACGGGTTCTTCTCGTGGGACGGGCTGAGCCTGCTGTCCATGCCGGTCGACACGTTCGACCCGTGGGCGGTGCTCGCCGCGGCGGCGGTCCGGACCGAGCGGATCACGCTGGGCGCGATGGTCTTCGCGCTCCCCCGCCGCAAGCCGTGGGAGGTCGTGCGCCAGGCGCTGACCGTCGACCACCTGTCGGGCGGCCGCCTCGTGCTGCCGGTCGGCGTCGGCGTGCTCGACGACGGCGGCTTCTCCGCCGTGCCGGGTCAACCGCAGTCGCTGCGCGAGCGCGCCGAGCTGCTCGACGACGCGCTCGCCTACCTCGACCGCGCGTGGACCGGCGAGCGGTTCACGTTCGAGGGGACCCACGTGCGGACCGGGGAGATGCAGTTCCTGCCGCGCCCGGTCGAGCGTGCCGTCGTCGGCCACCACGTGCCGGTCTGGCCGGTCGGCGTGTGGGACGCCGAGCGCCCGCCGGCGCGCTCGCTCGACCGCACCCTGCGCGCCGACGGGATCGTGCTCCAGCTCCGCGGCGACCGCGGCTTCGACGTGCCCACGCCCGACGACGTCTCCGCCCTCGTCGCGTGGCTCACCACGCGCCGCGCCGAGCTGGGCCTCGACGCGGACCGGCCGTTCG
The DNA here is from genome assembly GCF_031119065.1 of Cellulosimicrobium sp. XJ-DQ-B-000. NCBI lineage: Bacteria > Bacillati > Actinomycetota > Actinomycetes > Micrococcales > Promicromonosporaceae > Cellulosimicrobium > Cellulosimicrobium sp. XJ-DQ-B-000. The sequence goes on along the minus strand of NZ_JAVHYN010000003.1, from coordinate 96,436 downwards.
ACGTCGTCGTCCAGGGCGAGCTCCCGGCGGACCGCTCCGCGGCGGCCGACCAGCTCGCCGGCCTCGCCGACGCCGGAGCGACCTGGTGGGTCGAGTCCCGCTGGAACCCCGAGACCGCGACCCCGGAGTCGCTGCTCGCCGCGATCCACGCAGGCCCGCCCCGTCCCTGAGCAGGGACGGGGCGAGGCGACGCACGGGCTCGGCCGCGCGACGTGTGTCGGCAACACGATCACGGGCGGGCTCTGGGGTGGTGACGACGGGTCGTGGCGGGCCTGGCGGGAGCAGGGCGAGGGACGAGCCCTGCGGAGGGTAGACCCGTCGTCACCACCCCAGCGCCCGCCCCCCGACCATGAACCCGAAGAATCAGACCGGCCGCGCCGCCTCGATCTCGACCTTGGGCAGCGTCTTCGCGGGCAGCGTCTTCGGGCGCCACGACGCGCGCGTCGCCTCGAACGCGGAGATCTCGTCCTCGTGCTGGAGCGTGAGGCCGATGTCGTCGAGGCCCTCCATGAGGCGCCAGCGCGTGTAGTCGTCGATCTGGAACGGCACGGTGACGTCGAGCGCCGACGCGGTGCGGGCGACGAGGTCGACCGTCACCTCGGTGCCCGGGTTGGTCTCGAGGATCTTCCAGAGCAGCTCGACGTCCTCCTGCGCGACGATGCCTGCGACGAGGCCCTGCTTGCCGGAGTTGCCGCGGAAGATGTCGGCGAAGCGCGACGCGAGGACGACGCGGAAGCCGTAGTCCTTGAGCGCCCAGACGGCGTGCTCGCGCGACGAGCCGGTGCCGAAGTCGGGCCCGGCGACGAGCACGGAGCCCGCACGGTAGGCGTCCTGGTTGAGGACGAACGTGGGGTCGCCGCGCCAGGCGGCGAACAGCGCGTCCTCGAACCCGGTGCGCGTCACGCGCTTGAGGTAGACGGCGGGGATGATCTGGTCGGTGTCGACGTTGCTGCGGCGCAGCGGGACGCCGACGCCGGTGTGGGTCGTGAACTTCTCCATGGCAGGAACCTCTTCGGGTCTTCGGGGCGACGAGTGGGGCAGCGCGGCGCGGTTGGCTCAGACCTGCACGAGGACGCGCGGGTCGAGCGGCGCGAGCGGCGTGCCGTCGAAGGACGTGATGTCGGTGCCCTCGGGCAGGTCGAGGTCGCTCAGCGAGGAGAGCGTCCCGCGCAGCGCGGTGGCGGCGGCGACGAGCGGCGACACGAGGTGCGTGCGCCCGCCCTTGCCCTGGCGGCCCTCGAAGTTGCGGTTCGACGTCGAGGCGGCGCGCTCGCCCGGCTGGAGCTGGTCGGGGTTCATGCCCAGGCACATCGAGCAGCCGGCGTTGCGCCACTCCGCGCCGAAGTCGAGGAAGATCTGGTCGAGGCCCTCGGCCTCGGCCTGGAGGCGCACGCGCGCGGACGCCGGGACGACGAGGACGCGGACGCCGTCGGCCTTCTTCTTGCCCTGCACGACCTTCGCGACCGAGCGCAGGTCCTCGATGCGGCCGTTGGTGCACGACCCGATGAACACGGTGTCGACGGGGATCTCGCGCAGCGGCTGACCGGGCGTGAGACCCATGTACTCGATCGCACGCTCGGCGGCGACGCGCTCGTTCTCGTCCGCGATCTGCTCGGGGACGGGCACGGTCGCGGAGATGGGCAGGCCCTGGCCGGGGTTGGTGCCCCACGTGACGAAGGGCTCGAGGTCGGACGCGCGGAGCGTGACCTCGGTGTCGAACACGGCGTCGTCGTCGGAGCGCAGCGTGCGCCAGTACTCGACGGCCGCGTCCCAGTCGGCGCCCTCGGGCGCGTGCGGGCGGCCCTTGAGGTACTCGAACGTCGTGTCGTCCGGGGCGATCATGCCGGCGCGCGCGCCCGCCTCGATCGACATGTTGCAGATCGTCATCCGCGCCTCCATGGAGAGCTTGCGGATGGCCTCGCCGCGGTACTCCAGGACGTAGCCCTGGCCGCCGCCGGTCCCGATCTTGGCGATGATCGCGAGGATGATGTCCTTGCTCGTGGCGCCGGGCGGCAGCTCGCCGTCGACGTTGATCGCCATGGTCTTGAACGGGGCGAGCGGGAGCGTCTGCGTGGCGAGCACGTGCTCGACCTCGGACGTGCCGATGCCGAACGCGAGCGCACCGAACGCGCCGTGCGTCGAGGTGTGCGAGTCGCCGCACACGACCGTCAGGCCGGGCATGGTGAGGCCGAGCTGCGGCCCGACCTGGTGCACGATCCCCTGGTCGGCGTCGCCGAGCGAGTGGATGCGGACGCCGAACTCGCGCGCGTTGTTGCGCAGCGTGTCGATCTGCGTGCGGCTCGTGAGGTCCGCGATCGGCAGGTCGATGTCGAGCGTCGGGGTGTTGTGGTCCTCGGTCGCGATGGTGAGGTCGGGGCGGCGGACCGGGCGGCCCGCGAGGCGCAGCCCCTCGAACGCCTGGGGGCTGGTGACCTCGTGCACGAGGTGGAGGTCGATGTAGAGGAGGTCGGGCGACCCGTCGGCGCCTCGTCGCACCAGGTGCGCGTCCCAGACCTTCTCCGCCAGCGTGCCGGCCATGTAGCTCATCTCCTCGTCGTCTGTCACGGTCCTCCTGGGGGGTACGGAGAGCCGCCTGGGTCGATGGTCCGCCGTCCGGCATCCTGCCGGGGAAGACGTCCAGCGGGTGGAACATCCGTGCCGGACTTGCATCTCAGTGCGTGAGACGTCAATATCGACCTATGGACAATACTAGCGGAGTCGGAGTGCTGGACAAGGCGGCCTCCGTCCTGGGCGCCCTGGAGTCCGGACCTGCCACCCTCGCCCAGCTCGTCACGGCCACGGGCCTGGCCCGCCCGACGGCGCACCGCCTCGCCGTCGCCCTCGAGCACCACCGCATGGTCGCGCGCGACATGCAGGGCCGGTTCGTCCTCGGCCCCCGGCTCAACGAGCTCGCGACGGCGGCCGGCGAGGACCGCCTGCTCGCCGCCGCGAACCCCGTGCTGACCGCGCTGCGCGACCACACGGGCGAGAGCGCCCAGCTCTACCGCCGCCAGGGCGACCACCGCATCTGCGTCGCGGCCGCCGAGCGCCCCGTCGGCCTGCGCGACTCGATCCCCGTCGGCGCGACGCTCACCATGAACGCGGGCTCCGCCGCCCAGGTCCTGCTCGCGTGGGAGGAGCCGGACCGGCTGCACCGCGGGCTGCGCGAGGCCGTCTTCACCGCCACGATCCTCTCCGGCGTCCGACGCCGCGGGTGGGCCCAGTCCGTCTCCGAGCGCGAGCTCGGCGTCGCGTCGGTCTCCGCGCCCGTGCGCGGCCCGTCGGGCCGGGTCGTGGCCGCCGTCTCCATCTCGGGCCCGGTCGAGCGACTGAGCCGCCAGCCCGGGCGGCTGCACTCCGGCTCGGTCGTCGCCGCCGCGAACCGCCTCACCGAGGTGCTGCGCCGCGCCGGCGAGTGAGGACGGCGACGCCGGCCCGCACCGGGCCGACGTCGGCGTGCCGCGGGCCGCAAACGGGACGCGCCCTGTCAAAATGTCCCCGGCTGCTGCCATGCTGTGCGTGCCCGACGCCCGGACAGCGCAGCGGTCGCGGGGGCGACCGCTGACCGTCCGATCCCGAGACACGAGGAGTTCCGATGCACCCGAAGCTGAAGGCCGCCCTGATCTGGGTCCTCGTGATCTTCGCCGTGTACGCGATCGTCACGAGCCCGGACCGCGCGGCCGACATCGTCGAGGGCATCTGGGACGTGATCGTCGGGGCGTTCCGCTCGATCGGCCAGTTCTTCAGCTCGCTCCTGGACTGACCGTGGCCCGCGGCGGACCTCGCAGCAGGATCCTGGACCGCTACGTGCTCAACGGCGAGCGGGTCGTCATCGCGACGCGCCACCACTGGGGGATGCTCCTCGAGCCCGTCGCGACCACCGTCGCGGGGGCGGTCGCGATCGCCTGGCTCGTGGTGCAGGCCGGCCCCGCGGTCGGCGACGGCGTGCTCGTGCTGTGGTGGCTGTGGCTGATCCTCGCCGCCCGCCTGGTGTGGAAGGTCTTCGAGTGGCGCAACGAGTGGTTCGTCGCCACGGACAAGCGCCTGCTCCTGCTCTACGGCCTCATCACGCACAAGGTGGCGATGATGCCGCTGACCAAGGTGACGGACATGAACTACGGGCGCTCGCTCGTCGGGCGCGTGCTGGGCTACGGCCAGTTCCTGCTCGAGTCCGCCGGGCAGGACCAGGCGCTGCGCCAGATCGACTGGGTCGCGCACCCGGATCGGACCTACCGCCTGCTGTGCGACACGCTGTTCATCCCGGGCGTCCGCCCGGGCGGAGCGCCGACCGGCCCGGGCGGGGCCGCCGCGACGACGGGGGGTGCGCTGCCCGCGACCGTGCCGCCGCCCGCGCCGCGCCCGCCGCAGCCTGCCGAGCCGCTTCCGGTCGAGCCCGCGCCCGCGTGGGACGGACGCAGCCCGGCCGCCACGACCCCGCCTCCCCCGGCACCGCTCCCGTCGGACCCGCGGGTCGTCGTCGTGCCCGGCCGGTCCGCCGGCGCGTCGAGCGGGCCCACCCAGCCGATCCCCGTGACCGGCGACGCTCACGCGGCGCGGGACGCCGCGCGTCCCGACGGCCCGCCGGCGGGGCCCGGCGAGGACGAGCAGGGCTGGACGGTCTCCGGCGAGCACCGCGCGACGTACGTGCCGGTCACGCCCCCGCGGCCGTCGTCGACGCCCATCCCGAAGCCGTACGAGCCCGGCCCCGGGCGCGACGGCGCCCCCTGACCGGCCGCACCACCCACCACCCGGTAGCAAAGGCCCCGAGGCCGACCTCCGCGGGGTCTCGCACGCCACGCGACGTGCGTCACACTCAACACCGGCCAGGCCCGCCATCGATCGACGAGCGGCCAACGGGCGCACGGAAGAAACGACGAAGGCCCGGTCACCGTGATGGTGACCGGGCCTTCTTCTGTACCCCCAACGGGATTTGAACCCGTGTTACCGCCGTGAGAGGGCGACGTCCTAGGCCGCTAGACGATGGGGGCCTGTGGAGCTTCGTACCGTTTCCGGTCCGTTTCTCCGGTGAGAACTCTACCTCATGTTTCTCGCGGTCTTGACCGCTCGATCCAGAGCCGGAGCTCTTCGCTGGGGTACCAGGACTCGAACCTAGACTAAGTGAACCAGAATCACTCGTGCTGCCAATTACACCATACCCCAAGGGGGTAACCGATCCGCGTCGGGAAGCCGTGACGACGAGTCATAGACCCGTCCCCTGGCTCCCTCCCGTGGAGGTCCCACCGGCCGAGAACATTACCGGACATGCCGACGCGGACCAAATGCGCTGCGCGCGCCCGAGCGGCCCGGCGACGCGCGCGTCCTGCGGTCGACGGGCACGGCCGCCGTCTGGCACCGTCAGGGCATGAGCCCTGGAGACTCCCTCGACCCCGGTTCGCGCGCCGACCGGGCCGCGTCGTTCGAGCACGGTGCCGCGCAGTACGCCTCCACCCGGCCGTCCTACCCGGACGCGGCCGTCGACTGGCTCGTGCCCGACGGCGCCCACCGCGTCCTCGACCTCGCCGCCGGCACCGGGAAGCTCACGGAGCGGCTCGTCGCACGCGGCCTCGACGTCGTCGCCGTCGAGCCGTCCGACGCGATGCGCGACCGCCTCGCCGAGACCGTGCCCGGCGCCGAGGCGCTCCCGGGATCGGCCGAGGCCGTCCCGCTGCCGGACTCGAGCGTCGACGCGGTGCTGGTCGCCCAGGCGTGGCACTGGTTCTCCCCCGCGGCCCAGCCGGAGATCGCGCGCGTGCTGCGGCCCGGCGGCCGGCTCGGCATCGTGTGGAACGTCCGGGACAGCTCGGTGGACTGGGTGGGCAGGTTCACCGAGATCATCCACCGGGGCGACACGCTCGAGCACAGCTACCGCGAGCCCGCGCTCTCCGAGCACCTCTTCACGACGCCGGAGCACCGCACGGTGCCGTGGGCCGACCGGGTCCTCACGTCCTCGCTGCGCCCGCTCGCCGCGTCGCGCAGCTACCTCCTGACCCTCCCACCCGCGCGGCGCGAGGAGCTGCTGGACGAGATCGACCGGCTCGTCGCGACCCACCCCGACCTCGCCGGCCGCACCGAGGTGGACCTCCCCTACCTCGCCCAGTGCTGGCGCGCCGACGTGCGTTCCGACGCACCGGGCGCAGCATGAGCGGCGGGAACGCACGCGGCACGATGACCGGCGACGACGTCCGGGTGGCCGTCCGATGGCTCGCCGACCGCCTCGTGGGCCAGCCCGTGTCCGCGTTCGACGCGCAGGCCGGCCCGGTCCGCTGGTCGTGCTGGACGACGACGGAGCACGTCGTGGACGACCTCCTCGCCTACGCGCTCCAGCTCGCGGCGCTCCCCACGCTCGCGTACGTGCCGCTCGTCGGCCCGCGGGGCGAGGGCGAGATCGCGCACGTCGACCGCGCGGCCGGGACGGCGGGACTCGTCGAGGCGCTCGTCGGCGGCGGGGAGCTGCTCGCGACGCTCGCCGAGACGCGGCCCGCGGACGCGCGCGCCTTCCACCCGTACGGGGTCTCGGACGCCGACGGCTTCGCGGCGATGGGGGTCGTCGAGGTCCTCGTGCACGGCCACGACGTCCTGCTCGGGCTCACGCACGCACCCACCCCGTTCCCCCCGGGGCTGGCGGCCCGCGCCCTGACGCGCCTGTTCCCCGACGTCGAGACGAGTCCGGACGAGGACCCCGACGCCGTGCTCCTCTGGGCGACCGGCCGGGGCGAGCTCCCGGGTCGGCCGCGGCGCACGCGCTGGCGCTGGGACGCGAGCGTGCGCGCGGACTCGCCGGGCTGAGCCGGCCCGTCAGGCCGACGACGCGGCCGCGGCCGCCGCGATGCGGCGCGCGGCCGAGGAGAGCGCCGTGCCGTCCTTCCAGACCATCCGCAGCCGGCGGTCCAGCTCGAGCCCCGGCACCGCGACCCGCACGAGGGCGCCCCGTGCGACGTCGTCGGCGACGGCGAGGCTCGACAGCACGGCGACCGCCCCGCCGTGCTGCACGGCCGTCTTCAGCGCCGCGGTGGAGCCGAGGTAGGGCAGGTGGTCCGGCAGCCGCTCGCCGAGCGTCGCGAGGCCGCGCTCGAGCGTCTCGCGCGTGCCCGAGCCGCGCTCGCGCACGACGAGCCCCCCGGACAGCAGCTCGTCGACGCGCACGGCGCTGCGACGCGCCCAGGGGTGCGCCGGGCCGACGACGACGACGAGCCGGTCGTGCGCGACGGTGCGGCTGCGCAGCCCGCGCCGCAGCGTCGCGCTCTCGACGAACCCGAGCTCCACCCCGCCGTCGAGGACGAGGTCGGTCACCTCGCGCGAGTTGCGGACGACGAGCTCGACGTCGGGAGCCCCGCCGCCCGGCGCCCCCTCGAGCGCGAGCCGCGCGAGCCAGCGCGGCGCCAGGTACTCCGCGACGGTGAGGCTCGCCGCGACCCGCACCCGGGCGGCCGGGGCGTCGCGCAGCGCCGCGACGGAGGTCTCGAAGCGGTCGGAGGCCTCGATCACCTCGCGCGCCCACGCCGCCGTCGCGCGGCCGGTCTCCGTGAGCCGGGACCCGCGCGTCGTGCGCTCGAGGAGGTCGAGGCCGAGGCGGCGCTCGAGCGCGCGCAGGCCCGCCGACGCGGTGGGCTGGGCGACGCCGAGCGCGCGGGCCGCCGCGCTGATCGACCCGTGCGAGTCGGTCGCGACGAGCAGCTCGAGCGCGGAGAGGGACGTCCTGTCGCGGGCGGTGGGGGCCATAGGCCCACTCTATGCCTCGCGAGGGAAGTCGCTCTTCTGCCGCCGCACCGGCCGCAGCACGCTGGAAGCATGAACCACCCTGCACCCCCCTCGACGCGCACGGAGGCCCTCGCGACCCGAGGCGTCCCGGCGGTCACGGCCGCTCCCCCGGCGCCCGCACCCGACCGACGCCCCGACGCACCGCGCGGACCGCGCGCGCTCGTCCCCGGGCTCCTCCTCGTCGGCGCGGCGACGCTCCTCGTGCTCGCGGGCGCGCGCCTCGTCCCCACGGTGTCCCCGCTCGTCGTCGCGCTCGTCCTGGGCGCGCTCGTCGCCCCGGTGCTCGGCCGGCTCGCGACGACCCGGCGGGGCGGGGCGACGGTCACCGCGACGCGCCCCGGCGTCGCGTGGACGTCGCGCGTCGTGCTCCGGGTGGGCGTCGTGCTGCTCGGGTTCCAGCTCTCGCTCCCGGAGGTGCTGGGGCTGGGCTGGCGCGGGCTCGTCGTCGTCACGACGACGCTCGCCGTCACCTTCGCGGGGACGCTCGCGCTCGGCCGCGTGCTGCGCGTGCCGCGTGTGACGACGCTGCTCGTCGCGACCGGCTTCTCCGTGTGCGGGGCGGCCGCGATCTCCGCGATGCAGGGCGTCGTGGACCGGCCGGGTCGCACGCCCGACGAGGTGCGCGAGGACGACGACGGCGTCGCCACCGCGCTCGCGCTCGTCACCGTCTACGGCACCCTCGCGATCGTCGTGCTGCCCTGGCTCGCAGGGCTGCTCGGGCTCACCGACGACCGGGCCGGGCTCTGGATCGGCGCGAGCGTCCAGGAGGTCGCGCAGGTCGTCACCGCGGCCGGGACGGTCTCCGCGCCGGCGCTCGCCACCGCGACGGTCGCGAAGCTCGCGCGCGTGGCCCTGCTCGCGCCGCTCGTCGCCGTCGCCGGGGTCGTCGTGGCCCGCGGGGCGCGACGCGCGGCGTCGGCGCTGGCGGCCACGAGCGCGCTCGGGGCACCGGGCACCGCGCCGTCGTCCGGTGCGGACGACGGCGAGTCTCGCGGCGCAGGTGCCGGGGCCAGGAGGCGACGCGTCGCCCCGGTGCCGTGGTTCGTCGTCGGGTTCGTGGCGGCGGTCGTGCTCCGCAGCCTCGGGGTCGTGCCCGCGCCGGTGCTCGCCGTCCTCGTCACGGCCTCGACGCTCGCGTTCGTCGCGGCGATGTTCGCCCTTGGGCTCGGCGTGGACGTGCCCACGCTCGTGCGCACCGGACGGCGGTCGCTCGTGCTGGGCGCTCTGTCCGCGGTGCTCGTCACCGCGACGGCCCTCGTGGGCGTCCTGCTCCTCGCCTGATCGCCCCAGGAGCGGGAGCCCCCCGGCCTCCCGAGGGAACGCCCCGGTAGGCCGGGGTAGAGGCCCGGTACGCCGAGGTAGAGCCCTGGTCATGACCAGGGCTCTACCTCGCGGAACCAGGGCTCTACCTCGCGGGACCGGGGCTCTACCTCGCGGGGCGGGGGGCTGCGCCTCGCAGGGCCGGGGGTTACCTCGGCGCGGGGGTCTGCGCCGCCGCGACGCCGAGCGTCGCGGGGAGGTCGTCGAGGCCGTGGACGACGTGCACGCCCGACGCGCGGGCCGACGCCGGATCCTCCGGGTGCGGGCCGCCGCGGCGGGTGCCGGGGCGGTCGAGCCAGACCCCGACGAGGCCCGCGGCGAGCGCGCCGCGCGCGTCGACGTCGAGCTCGTCGCCCACGTACGCGGTGCGGGCCGGGTCGGTGCCGAGACGACGGCACGCCTCCGCGAACACGCGCGGGTCGGGCTTGCCGAAGCCGAGCGTGTCCACCCCGACGAGCAGCGGCACGTCGGCCAGGCCAGCGGCCGCGAGCTTGCGGGTCTGGAGCTCGACGCGCGCGTTCGTCAGCGACCCGACGCGCACCCCGGCCCCCGTGAGCGCGTCGACGACCGCGCGGGAGTCGGCGAACGCCGTCCACGACTCCTCGAACGTGCCCCAGAAGAGGTCCTTCCAGTCGACGTACGCCGCGTCGTCGAGCAGCTCGCCGCCGAACGCCGCCTGGAGCTCGTTGGCGCGCGCCATCCGCTGGGCGTCGAAGTCGACCTCGCCGCGCGTGTACGCGCGGTAGTGCCCGTTGACGTCGGCGCGCCACAGCGCGAGGACCTCGTCGTAGCGCTCCTCGGGCAGGTGCGGCAGCCACACCCGTGACGCGGCGGCGATGGCCTGCGCGAACGCGGCGCGGGTGTCGACGAGCGTGTCGTCGACGTCGAACAGGACGCCCTCGAGCGGCGCGCCCGCCGAGGCCGCGGCGTCGGTCACAGCGCGTCCCGCAGGCGCACGAGGCGCTCCAGCGTCGAGCCCTTGCCGAGCAGCTCCATCGACTCGAACAGCGGCGGCGAGACGCGGCGGCCCGTGAGCGCGACGCGCAGCGGCGTGAACGCGAACCGCGGCTTGACGCCCATGCCCTCGACGATCGCGTCGCGCAGGCGCTCCTCGATGGCGGCGGTGACGAACTCGTCGTCCTGCAGCACGTCGAGCGCGGCGATCGCCGCCGCGAGGATGTCCTTCGCGTCGTCGCGCAGGGCGCCGCGCGCGTCCTCCTCGACCGTGAGCGCGTCGTCGGGCGTGAAGAGGAAGCCCAGCATCCCGACCGACTCGCCCAGCAGCACCATGCGCTCCTGGACGAGCGGCGCGGCCGCCGTGAGGATCTCCTGGTTGCGGGGCGACAGGTCGGCGAACGAGTCCGCCGGGACGAGCCCGCCCGCGTGGAGGTACGGCACGAGGCGGTCGCGGAAGTCCTCCGGCGCGAGCATCCGCACGTGCGTCGCGTTGATCGCCTCGGCCTTCTTGAGGTCGAAGCGCGCCGGGTTCGGCAGCACGTCGTGCACGTCGAACGCCTCGACCATCTCGGTGACCGTGAAGATGTCGTGGTCCGGCGAGATCGACCAGCCGAGCAGCGCGAGGTAGTTGAGCAGGCCCTCCGGCGTGAACCCGCGCTCGCGGTGCAGGAACAGGTTCGACTCGGGGTCGCGCTTGGAGAGCTTCTTGTTGCCCTCCCCCATGACGTACGGGAGGTGGCCGAACTCCGGCATCACGTGCGCGACGCCGATCTCCAGCAGCGCCCGGTACAGCGCGATCTGGCGCGGCGTCGAGGACAGCAGGTCCTCGCCGCGCAGCACGTGCGTGATGCCCATGAGCGCGTCGTCCACCGGGTTCACGAGCGTGTAGAGCGGCTGCCCGTTCGCGCGCACGAGCGCGTAGTCCGGGACCGAGCCCGCCTTGAACGTGATCTCCCCGCGCACGACGTCGGTGAACGTGATGTCCTCGTCCGGCATCCGCAGGCGCAGCACCGGCTCGCGGCCCTCGGCGCGGAAGGCGGCTTTCTGCTCGTCCGTGAGGGTGCGGTCGAAGTTGTCGTAGCCCTTCGTCTTGAGCCCCGCGGCGGCGTTGCGCGCGTCGGACTCCTCCGGGGTCGAGAACGACTCGTAGACGTACCCGCCCTCGACGAGGCGCGCGATGACGTCCTGGTAGATGTCCGCGCGCTGCGACTGCCGGTACGGCTCGTGCGGGCCGCCGACCTCGACGCCCTCGTCCCAGTCGAGCCCGAGCCAGCGCAGCGCGTCGAGGAGCTGCTGGTAGCTCTCCTCGCTGTCGCGCGCGGCGTCGGTGTCCTCGATGCGGAACACGAACGTGCCGCCCGTGTGCCGCGCGTAGGCCCAGTTGAACAGCGCGGTGCGGATGAGCCCGACGTGCGGCGTCCCGGTCGGGGACGGGCAGAAGCGGACGCGGACGGGCGAGGAACCAGGTGCGGGGATCACGGCTCCCAGCCTAGTTGCCCGACGCCGTCCGCCGCCCGGGCGTCCGGCGCCGGGCCCGTCCTCGTCTCAGTCCGGTACGGTCCCCGCCGCGCCTCCCGCGCGCCCGGCCCGCCACGACCGCGTCGCGGCGACCGCCGCGCCGAGGGCGGCGCCGGCGAGCGCGCACCCCGGGACCAGGATGATCGCCAGGACGACGGCGTACGCCAGCACCTCGCCCGGGGGGACGTTCCCGGAGGCGATCGCGAGGACCGCGAGCACGACCACGACCACGCACGGGACGACGGCGCCCCAGCCCGCCCACCGCGCGACGACGCGGCCCGGCCCGCGTCCCACGGTCAGCCGCGCCGGACGACCGGGTTGCTCAGGACGCCCAGCCCCTCGACCTCGCACTCGACGCGGTCGCCGACGTCGATCAGCCCGACGCCCGCAGGGGTGCCGGTGAGGATGACGTCGCCGGGCAGCAGGGTCATCGCCTCGGAGACGTAGGACACGAGGAACGGGATGTCGAAGATCATGTCGCTCGTGCGGCCGTCCTGCTTGACCTCGCCGTTGACGCGGCTGCGGACGCCGACGTCCTCCGGGTTGAGGTCGGTGTCGATCCACGGCCCGAGGGGGCACGCGGAGTCGAAGCCCTTGGCGCGCGCCCACTGGCCATCGGTCCGCTGCGCGTCGCGCGCGGTGACGTCGTTCGCGACCGTGTACCCGAGCACGTACGCCGGCGCGGCCTCGGGCGACACGTCCTTCGCGAGGCGTCCGATGACGACCGCGAGCTCGGCCTCGTACGAGACCTCCTGCGAGAAGTCGGGCAGGACGATCGGGTCGTCCGGGCCGACGACCGACGTGTTCGGCTTGAGGAACAGCAGCGGGCTCGACGGGACGTCGTTGCCCATCTCCTTCGCGTGGTCCGCGTAGTTGCGGCCCACGGCGACCACCTTGGAGCGCGGGATCACCGGCGCGAGGAGCCGGACGCCGTCGCCCAGCTCGACGCGCTCGCCCGTCGGCGTGACGGGCATGTAGAGCGGGTCGCCCGTGAGGACCGCGAGGTACGTGCGGTCTCCCTCCTGCTGGACGAGGGCGTAGCGGGGGTCGTCTCCGGTGGTGAATCTCGCGATGCGCACGGGCCCAGGCTATCCGGCCGTGCCCGGTCGATCACGCGCGGGCGAGGACCTCGCCGTTGAGGACGGCGAACCAGCCCGCGGGCTCCTCGGCCCAGCGCAGCCAGTCCTGCGCGAGCTGCTCGAGCGCGACGTCGTCCGCGAGCGCCGACTCCTTCGCCTGGACGGCGAAGTTCGACGCGACGCACCGCTCGGCCCACAGCCCGCCCCACCACGTGCGGTCGGCGGGGGTGGCGTAGCACCAGGTGCTCGCGCTGGGCTCGATCCCGTCGAGCGGGAACCCGGCGTCCTGCACCCAGGAGAAGAGGCGACGGCCGGCGTCGGCCTCGTACCCGTAGGCGTGCGTGACCTCGTGGTAGAGCGTGTTCCACTCGGTGAGCCCCGGCGACTCGGGGTACCAGGTCATCGCGGCGTAGTCGGCGTCGCGCACGGCGACGAGCCCGCCCGGCTTCGTGACGCGCCGCATCTCGCGCAGCGCGCCGACCGGGTCGGACAGGTGCTGCAGGAGCTGGTGCGCGTAGACGACGTCGAAGGTGCCGTCGGCGAACGGCAGCTCGTAGGCGTTCGCGTGCTGGAACGTGATGTTCGCGGTGCCGCGCTGGGCGGCGAGCTCGCGCGCGCTGTCGAGGACGGCCTCGGACGCGTCGACGCCGACGACCCGCCCGCCGCCGACGCGGTCGGCGAGGTCGACGGTGACCGTGGCCGGGCCGCAGCCGACGTCGAGGAGGCTCATGCCGGGGCGCAGGTGCGGCAGGAGGAAGCCGGCCGAGTTCTCGGCCGTGCGCCAGCGGTGCGAGCGCAGCACGGACTCGTGGTGGCCGTGGGTGTACGACTCGGACTCCTGCGCGGGGTCGCTGCCTGCCCCGGTGGGGGCGTCGGCGTGGTGCTCGGCGGCCTCGTCGGCGCCGTGGGGGGTGTGCGTCATACCCGCACCGTAGGCCGCGGTTGCGGCGTTCTCGACCCCGTTCTCACACTCTGGGCGCGCGGTCCCCGCGCGCTCGTCCCCGGCGTGGCGGCGGGGTGGGAGCGCGCCCGCGCACGGACAATCCCCCCATGACGGCCGCGACCGGCACGACCTCCGCCCCGGGCGACCCCGCTCGCCCCTCCGCCGGCTTCGCGCGGCGCCACGCCGCGCTCCTGCTCGGCGGGCCGGGCCGCGTCACGGGGCTCGACGTCGCGCGCGGGGTCGCGGTCCTCGGGATGTTCGCGGCGCACGTGGGCTTCACGACGGACGACTTCGGCGAGGTCTCCGGCTGGCTCTCGCTGTCGCACGGGCGCTCGTCGGTGCTCTTCGCGCTCGTGGCCGGGGTGTCGCTCGCCCTCGTCTCGGGCGGGCGCACCCCGCTCGACGGGCTGCCCGCGCTCCAGAACCGCACCCGCGTCCTCGTGCGCGCCGTGCTCCTGCTCGCCCTGGCCGGGCTGCTGGACCTGCTCGGCACACGCGTGCTGCTCATCCTCGGCTTCTACGCCGCCTACTTCGTGCTCGCGCTGCCGTTCCTGCGCTGGCGGCGCCGGGACCTCCTGGTCCTCGCGGGCGTGGTCGCCGTCGTCGGTCCGGTGCTCGCCCTGTGGCTCCCGGAGGTGCTCGCGCGCGCCGGGCTCCACCTGCCCGACGACGGGTCGGGCGCGCTCACCGACTTCCTCGTCTCGGGGCACTACCCGGCGGTGGTGTGGATGGCGTACGTGCTCGTCGGGATCGCGATCGGGCGGTCCGACCTCGGCGCGAGGACGACGCGCGTCGCGCTGGTCGGTGGCGGTCTGCTGGCGGCCGGGCTCGGGTACGGCGTCTCGGCGGTGCTCACGGGTCCGCTCGGCGGGGCGCAGGCCGTGGAGGACGCGGCCGCGGTGTGGTCGAGCGCGTACCGGCCGGAGCCGCTCGGGTGGGCGGAACCGTGGCCGACGAGCGCGTACCTCTGGCTCGCGGGCCCGCACACGGACACCCTCCCCGAGGTCGTGGGGTCGGGCGGGTTCGCCGTCGCGGTGCTCGGGCTGTGCCTGTTCGCGGGCCGGGTCGGTCGCTGGGTGCTCGCCCCCGTCGCCGCGGTCGGCGCCATGGCGCTCACGGTCTACTCGGCCCAGATCGTCGTCCTGTGGGCGTGGGGCGACGCGGCGTACGAGCAGACGACGAACGGGCCGCTCCTCGCGCTCGTGCTCGCGACGCTGGTGGTCGCGACCCTCTGGCGCTGGGCGTTCGGCCGCGGCCCGCTGGAACGGCTCGTCGCGTCCGTCGCGGCGCGCGCCTCCGCCGTCACGTCGTCGCGCGGGCCGACGTAGGGTCGGCCGCATGACCACCACGAGCGACGACACCGCCCCCCGCCCCGCCCTGCGCCGTCTCGGCCGGTCCGGCCTGGCGGTGTCCGCCGTCGGGCTGGGGTGCAACAACTTCGGGCGCCCCACGACGGCGACGGAGACCCTGGAAGGCACGCGCGCCGTCGTCGACGCCGCGCTCGACGCGGGCGTGACCTTCTTCGACACGGCCGACACGTACGGCGGCCGTCCGGGTCTGAGCGAGGAGCTCCTCGGCCAGGCGCTCGGGTCGCGGCGCGACGACGTCGTGGTGGCGACGAAGTTCGGCCTGTCGATGCGCGGGGTCGCGGGGGCGGACTTCGACGCGCGCGGCTCGCGCCGCTACGTCGTGCGGGCGGTCGAGGACTCGCTGCGGCGCCTCGGCACCGACCGCATCGACCTCTACCAGTTCCACGCCCCCGACCCGCGGACGCCGATCGACGAGACGCTCGCGGCGCTCGACGACCTCGTGCGCGCGGGCAAGGTCCTCTACGTGGGGCACTCGAACCGGGCGGGGTGGCAGATCGCGGAGGCGGAGTTCGTCGCGCGCGCGGCGGGCACCGTGCGGTTCGTGTCCGCGCAGAACCAGTACAACCTCGTCGACCGCGCGGCCGAGCTCGAGGTGCTGCCCGCCGCGGCGGCGTACGGGCTCGGCGTCCTGCCGTACTTCCCGCTCGCGAACGGCCTCCTCACCGGCAAGTACGCGCACGGCGCGCGGCCCGACGACGGCCGGCTCGTGCGCACCAAGCCGCACCTGCTCGAGTCCGCGCCCTGGGAGGCGCTCGCGCGGCTCGGCGCGTTCTGCCAGGTGCGCGGCATCACCGAGGTGCAGGTCGCGTTCGGGTGGCTGCTCTCCCGACCCCAGGTGTCGAGCGTCATCGCGGGTGCGACGAAGCCCGAGCAGGTGCGGCAGAACGCCGCCGCGGGCGCGTGGCGGCCCACGGACGAGGACCTCGCCGAGCTCGACGAGATCTTTCCTCCGCTCGGGAAGGTCGCGCCCTTCTGACCCGTCCCACCGGGCTCCTGCCGGCCTGGCGGCCGGTCGTGTGGCCCGACCGCGACCGGCTGCCTACCGTGGGGGCATGGCCTCGTGGGAGGACGTCGGACGGGTCGTGGCGGTGCTGCCGGGCACGGCGCTCAAGGACGCACGACGGTGGACGGTGCACGGCAAGCTCTTCGTGTGGGAGCGCCCCCTGCGCCCGCGCGACCTCGACGAGCTGGGCGCCGCAGCCCCGGCGGAGCCGCCCGTCGCGCTGCGCGTCGCGGACGAGGGCGAGAAGGCCGCGCTGATCCAGGACGACCCCGGCACGTTCTTCACGACGAGCCACTTCGACGGGTACCCGATCGTGCTCGCGCGGCTCGACCGGGTCCCTGTGCCAGAGCTCGAGGAGCTCGTGCAGGACGCGTGGCTCGCCCGCGCCCCGCACCGCCTCGCGCAGGAGTACCTGCGGCGCACGGAGTGACGCCTGCGCACGTCGGGAGAGGCGTCACCAGGAGAAGACGGCCACCGCGTAGTTCGCCCACGTCGGCTCCAGCGCCACCGTGACGTCCTCCGGGTCGTGGACGGCGTACACGAGATCCCACTCGCCGCTCGACCCCCGCGCCACGAGGTCGGGACGCTCGAGCAGGACGTCCGGCGCGTAGTCGTACACCCGGCGGGCCACGAGGCCGCCCGACACCGGCTGCACGTCGACGCTCCCGGGGTCGACGGCGCGGCCCGTGCCGTTCGTCAGGCGCACCCGGACACGCACGGAGTCCGGCGGGTCGCCGTCGCGCACCGCCGCGTGCTCGCTCGGCGTGTACGCCTGCGGCGCCGAGACCGCGACGACGAGTCCGTCGGCGTACCGGACCGAGTCGCCGAACCAGACGCGGTCGGACACTGCCGTGATCTCCGGGCCGTCGTCGGACCCGCCGCCGAGCGGGTACCCGCGCAGCGAGCTGCCGACGCCGTAGCCGGGACCGGACGCGGGCACGAGGTCGACAGCCACCCAGGTCGTGACGACGACCGTCCCCGCGAGCAGCGCGACGAGCGCGCGCGTCGCCCCGGGCACGCCGCGCGTGCCCCGACGCCAGGCGACGGCGCCGACCGTCAGCACGACGGCCCCGGCGACCGGGTAGAGCCAGCCCACGTGCGCCCAGCCCAGGCGCGCCGTCATGGCCTCGGTGACGAGGACGGCCCCGACGAGCAGGACGCCGAGGCACGCCGTGACGAGGACGCCCGTACCCGGCGGCCGGGCACGCGCGGGCTGCGCGGCCGGTCCGGGCTCGGGGTCGCCCGGGGCCGGGCGTTCGCCGCCGTCCGCAGGCGCGCTGGCCTGCACAGGGTCCGGCGCCGAGGGCGCGGGCTCGCGCTCCCCCGCCGTACCGGGCGCCGTGCCCCACACGGGTGCGGGCGCCGCGTCGTCGGGCGGGGTCCTGGGGTCGCTCGTGCTCACCGGTCCGTCCCTCGGTCCCGTGCGCCGGTCAGTACGCGCTCACGCGGGTGACCTCGAAGGTCGCCGTCTTCATGGCCTCCAGGTTCTCGGAGTCGATGAAGTCGAAGGCCTCGACGGTCGTCGACTCGCCCGGCGCGAGCTCGTCGGTGTAGGCGAAGTCGGACTCGACGACCGTGCCGTCGGCCGCGACGGCGTCGATGTCGAGGTCGAACGTCAGCGGCTCGTCGGAGGTGTTGGTCAGCGTGACCGGCAGCGCGGACTCCACCCAGCCGAACTCGTCGGCGGTGCCCTCGAACGTGCCGATCTCGACCTCGAGGTCGTTCGCGAGGATCTCGTCCGTCGACTCGCCGAGCGCACGGTCGGAGTCCTCCTGGATCTCCGCCAGCGACTGCTCGTACTGCGACGAGGCCTCGTTCGCCGCGATGACGAAGAGGACCCACACGAGGATCGTCACGAGCACGGACACGATGCCCAGCACGATCGCCGCGATGGAGAAGCCCTTGCCCGACCGGCCCCGCTTCGCCTGCGACAGCCCGACGAAGCCGAGCACCACGCCCGCGATGCCCATGACTGCGGCGAAGATGTTGACGAACGGGATCCAGCTGCCCAGGAAGCCGAGGATCGCGAGCACGAACCCGACGATCGCCATCGTCCCGGTCGTCGACACGGGCGCGGCGTACGGGGCGTAGCCGTTCCCGAACGGGCTCCCGTAGGGCTGCTGGGCGGGGTCGCCGTAGGGCTGGCCGTACGGCTGCTGCGCCCCGGCGGCCGGGTATGGCTGCGCGTACCCCTGGGCCGGGTCCCCTGCGGGCCCGCCGTAGCCCGGCTGTCCGTACGCCGTCTGCGGGTCCGCGCCGTAGGGCGCGTAGCCCGGGTCGCCGTAGGGCGCCTGCTCCGGCGTGCCGCCGTACCCGGGCGCGCCGGACGCGGCGTCGGGCGAGCCGTACGGCTGCGGCTCCCCCTGCGGCGCCCACGGGTCCTGCCCCTGTCCGTGCTCCTGCCGCGCCGGGTCCGAGTCCTGCGGCCGGTAGGGGTCGAACTGGTAGGGGTCCTGCGGTGCCGTGGGCGGCTGCGACATGGTGCTCCTCCGCGGCCTCGCCGCGAGTTCGGTCGTTCGGGTCGGGGTGGACGGCCGACGCGCGGTCGGCCGGCCTGACGCGCCGGGTCTTCACAGCACGTTCACGACCATTCTTCCCGGTCGCGCCCACATCGGGAAAACCGCACGGCGGGTGAAAGTCCGCCGCGGCGGCGCGCCCACGGGCTCTCGTACCCTGGGTACGTGCCTGCGACCGTCACCACGACCCCCCGGGCGACGTCCGTCGTCGGCCCCGTCGTGCTGCCTGCCGCGGAGTGGGCGGAGCGTGAGCGCGCCCACGCCGAGCGCGCGGACGCGCTCACGGCCGGGTGGCGGCACCGGAAGCCGCTCGGGCAGAAGCACGCGATCGAGGACTTCCTCTTCACCTACTACCCCACGCGCCCGGCCCAGCTCCGGCGCTGGCACCCGGGGCCGGGCGTCGTGCTGGCTCCCCCGCCCACCGCCGCGAGCGGTGCGGCACCGGGCGGCGACGACGCCCCTGACCCGTCCACCGACCGCGCCGGCTGGCGCTGGTACCGCCGCACGACCGAGGGCCTGACGCTCGACACCGACGCGTTCCTCGCCGACCGTGGCGACACCGTGCGGTACCTGCGCGGTCTGCTCACGGCGACGGCGTCTCGCCCGGGGCGGTTCGGCTGCTTCGGGCTCCACGAGTGGGCCATGGTCTACCGCGACAAGGCGGCCGGCCGCGACCACCGCCACCCGCTCCCCCTGCGGCTCGGGCACGACGGGACCGACCGGGTCGTCGAGGACCACCCCGTGCAGTGCTCCCACTTCGACGCGTTCCGCTTCTTCACGCCCGAGGCGGGGCCGCTCAACCGCCTGCGGCCCACGCGCGAGACGCAGCCCGCCCTGGAGCAGCCCGGGTGCCTGCACGCGACGATGGACCTCTACAAGTGGGCGCTCAAGCTCACGCCGGCCGTCCCCGGCGACGTCGTGCTCGACGCGTTCGAGCTCGCGCGCGACGTCCGCGTCGTCGACATGCAGGCGTCGCCCTACGACGTGTCGTCGTACGGGCTGGAGCCGGTCGCGATCGAGACGCCCGAGGGCAAGGCCGAGTACGTGCGGCACCAGCGCGCCTTCGCCGCCCGCGGGGCGGCGCTGCGCGAGCGGCTCGTCGCCGTGTGCGACGCGCTGCTCCCGCCGGACGGCGACGCGGCCGCCCGCCCTCCCCGCTGACGCACCGACGACCGGCGCACCGGGCCGACGTCGCGCCGGGAATGGCCGTGACCGGCGGACGGACCGCGTGCGAGGATCGCCCGCGTGAGCCGCGCCGAGACCATCGCCGAGATCCCGACCGGACCCGTGGCCGTCCCCGCCGTCGTCCGCGCGCTCGCGGGGGACGACGTCGTCACCCCGGTCTGGCGCAACACCGTCGGCGGGCTGACGTTCCGCCTCGACCCCCGCGGCGGCGAGGCCGAGCGACCGGTCCGGTACGCGAAGTGGGTCCCGGCGGGCGTCCCGGAGATCGACCTGGCCGCGGAGGCCGAGCGGCTCGCGTGGGTCGGCGACCGGACCCCGGTGCCGCGCGTGCTCGACCAGGGCGCGGACGACGACGGCTCGTGGCTCGTGACGCAAGCCGTCTCGGGGCGGTCGGCGGTCGAGGCGCGCTGGGCGGGCGACCCGGCGGTCGCGGCGGCCGCGATCGGCCGCGGGCTGCGCGCGCTCCACGAGGCGCTCCCGGTCGCGTCGTGCTCCTTCACCTGGTCCGTCGCCCAGCGCGTGGCGCAGGCCGACGACCGCCTCGCGCGCGGGCACGGCCCCGACGAGTGGTTCCCCGAGCATCGCGGTCTGGCCGTCGCCGAGGCGCGCGCCCGGCTCGACGACGCTCCCCCGGTCGACCGCCTCGTCGTGTGCCACGGGGACGCGTGCGTGCCGAACACGCTCCTGCACGACAACGGCACGTTCGCCGCGCACGTCGACCTCGGGTCGCTCGGGGTCGCGGACCGCTGGGCGGACCTCGCCGTCGCGGCGTGGAGCACGGAGTGGAACTACGGCCCCGGGTACGACGGCCACGTCTACGCGGGCTACGGCGTCGACCCCGACCCGGAGCGCATCGCGTACTACCGGCTGCTCTGGGACCTGTCCTGACGGCGGGGCGTGGTGCCGCCGCGGACGCGGTCAGCGCCGACGCGGCTGGTGGGCGGCGACGCCCTGCTCGGCGAGCGCGGCGGTCTCCGCGATCCGGCGGGCCCGGGTGTCGGGCCGCTTCGCCTCGACGATCCAGCCGAGGATCGAGCGCCGCACGCCGGGCGTGAAGGCGTCGAAGCGGGCCCGCGCGTCGGGCCGCTCGCCGAGCGCCGCGGCGAGGTCGTCGGGGACGACGAGCGCCTCCGCGTCGTCGTGCCGGGTCCAGGACCCGTCCGCCCGGGCCGCTTCCACGACGGCGCGCCCCGCGTCCGTCAGGCGCCCGTCCGCCTCGACGCGCGCCACCCGCTCCTTGCTGAGGCGCGTCCACCGGGAGCCGGGACGGCGGCGCGTGAACCACAGCGCGTGCCGGTCCTGGTCGACGGTCGCGGCCTGCCCGTCGATCCACCCGTAGGACAGCGCCTCCTCGATCCACGGCTCGTACCCGAACGTCGGCCGCCCGCTCTCGCGGCGCCACGTGAGGAGCCAGACCCCGGGCTCGGGGTCGTCGTGGTGCGCGGCGAGCCATGCCCGCCACTCCGCGGGGGTCTGCGCGTGGAACGCGGGCCGGCCCTGGTACTCCTCGGTCACGGTGGCGCCTCCGTCGTCGGTCGGGGCACCAGCGTGCCCGGTCCGCCGCGGAGGCGCCAGGGTGCCGGCCCGGGAGGCGCCCCGTCAGCGCCTCCCGGGTCGGTCGTGCGTCCTGCGGTCAGGAGCAGGACGGGACTGTGACGACCTGGTCGACGGTCTGCGTCCCGTCCGCCCCCGTCGCCGTGACGGTGACGTCCAGGTCGCCCGTCGCGGACCGCGCGGCGAACGACTGGTACGCGCTCGCCCCCGGCGCGACGCCGGTGAACGACCTCGTCCCGAGCGACGACGCCAGCTCGACGTCGACGGCCGCGTCGGAGACGTTCACCGCGCGGACCGCGACGTAGGGCTTGCCGGCGAGGCAGCGCGGGCTGACCTCGACCTCGACGAGCACGACGTCGGCCGGCTCCTCCAGGGCGTCGACGGCGCCCTGGAGCGCGAGCCGCGCGTCGTGCAGCGCCACGTCGGACGCCGCCGCGTCGTCGAGCGTCCCGGTCGCCGCGGCGAGAGCCGTGCGGAAGGCCTGCCAGGACTCGGGGCTGTACCCCTCGTCAGTCAGGGCCTCGGCGCTCGCCACGAGGTTCTCGAGCCGACGGCGCTCGGCGGGCACGAGCTGGTCGGTCGCCAGGCCGAGGCGCCGGGCCCTCTCGTCGGCCTGCGCCTGGGTGGCGCCGGCGTCGGAGAGCACGGACCGTGCCGCCGCGAGCTCGCGCGTGAAGACGCGCGCGTCGATCCGGCCGTACCGCGCGATCTCCGCCTCGAACGCCTCGGCGTCCTCGACGGACGCGGCGAGCGCCGCGGTGTCCGTGGAGGGAGCCTCGACGTCGTACGCGTCGGTGAAGAACCGCATGCTGTCGAGGTTCGCGACGTACGGGTGGTCGGCGTACGCCTCGGTGGACAGGCGCACCCACACCTGGTGCTTGCCGCGCACCGTGCTCGGCAGGTCGACGACGGCGGTCCCGTCCGTCGTCCAGCTCGACCCGGTGTTCGCCAGCGGGACGGTGACGAACGGCTCGCCCGGGTTCGCCGGGTCGAACGCGTCGAGATACACCGACAGCGCGGAGCTCCGCCCGGACCGGTTGGAGTTGTGCACGTAGTGGATCGAGAGCCGGTCGAGCGCGGCGGAGCCGAGGTCGATCTCGCCGTAGGCGAGCCAGTCGCCGTCCGCGGTGCCGCCGACGTTCGTCACCGGACCGCTCGTCCACGTCGAGCTCTCGTTCTTCAGCCCTCGGCCGGAGTTCGACGTCCAGGCCTCGGACTCGACGACGACCGACGTCGGGCCGCCCGGCGCGAACGTCAGGCTGTCGAGGTTCGCGACGTACGGGTGGTCGGCGTACGGCTCGGTCGACAGGCGCACGAACACCTCGTGCGTCCCCTGCACCGTCTCGGGCAGGACGACGGTCGCGGTCCCGTCCGCGGTCCAGCTCGACCCGGTCGTCGGCAGCGGCACGGTGACGAACGGCTCCCCCGGGTTCTCCGGGTCGAACGCGTCGAGGTACACCGACAGGGCAGAGTTCTTCCCGGAGCGGTTCGCGTTGTGCACGTAGTGGACCGACAGCTCGCCGAGCGGGAGCTCACCGAGGTCGACCTCGCCGTAGGCGATCCAGTCGCCGTCCGCGGTGCCGCCGACGTTCGTCACCGGACCGCTCGTCCACGTCGAGGACTCCTTCTTGAGCCCGCGACCGGAGCTCGCGGTCCAGTCCTCGGCCTCGATCGTCACCGTCGGTGACTCGCCCGGCTGACCTGGGGCAGCCGGGTCCTCGGCGCTGAACCGGAACCAGTCGAAGTTGCCGACCCAGCTCCGCCCGGACGGCGCGAGCAGCTCGAACGTGACGACCTGCGCGTCGACGAGCGCCTGCACGTCGCCGAGCTCCGCCGTCACCTCGGCGTACCTGCCCCAGCCGCTCGTGCCCTTCAGGTCGACGGTCGCGACCACGGGGCCGCTCACGTCGCCCGCGTGCACGCGCACGGTGCTCGGCGTGTCCGTCGGGGCGAAGCTCGTGTCGTACCGGACCGTGAGGAAGCGCGGCGGGGTGTCCCCGGCGGCGGTCTCGAAGGTCATGTCGCGGTACTGCACCCACGACCCGGAGCGCACGCCGCCGAGGTTGCCGGACGAGCTGTTCGCCTCGTTCTTCAGCTCGCCGCCCGACCACGCCTCGGACTGCTCGGCCTCGAGCGTGCGGTAGCCGCCGCCCGTGAGGTCGAGCGCGTCGGCCGCCGCACCGAGCCGGTCGGCCGCGAACCGCAGCGCGATGCTCGTCGCGGCCTCGTCACCGAGGACCTCCTGCGCCGTCGTCAGCGCGGTGGAGAACCGGTCGAACGTCACCGAGGAGTAGTTCCCGTGCCGCACGAGCACGGCGTCGTCGACGAGCGCGGCGAGCGCGTCGCGCTCGGCGGACGCCACGGACAACCGCAGGGGCGAGCGCACCGAGATGCCCTGTCCCTGGAGCGACGCCGCGGCGACGCCGTCGGCGAGCGCGGCGTCGCGCAGGTGCACGAAGAAGCGCGCGTCGGCGGACGCCGTCCCCGTCAGGGAGACGGTCAGCGCGGTCGGTGACACGACCGTCACCGCCGCCGTGACGCCGTCGGGCAGCCCGACGACGCTCGCCGTCCCGCTCGTGACGAGGTCCGTGCCGGCGGGCGCGGCGAGGCGGGCGCCGTCGAGCGTGAGCGTCACGGTCGCGTCGAGCGCGCCGCCGTCGCGGGTCTGCACGGTGGTCGGGTCGGCGCTGACGCGCGGTCCCTCGGCCGGCTCGTCGGTCGCGGTGCTCATCGAGAACGCGGGCGCGGTGTCCGTGCCCCAGTCGCTCGGCTGCTCGCCCATGCGGAACGCGAGGTCCGCGCCCCCGACCACGGTCGCGTAGTCGACCCACGTGTTGCCGAACGTCGCGCCGTCGAGCGTCGCGGACTGGACGTAGAACGCGTCCTCCGAGACGCCGTCGGCCGTGACCGTGAAGGCGCTGCCGTCGTCGTACGTGATGGTCGTCGAGTCGAAGAACGGCGACCCGACCTGGAACTGGGACGAGCCCGCGGTCACCGGGAACAGGCCGACGGCCGCGGCGACGAACATCGTCGACATCGTGCCCGCGTCGTTGTCCATCGTGGGGAGCATCCCGCGTGGGTCGAGCTGGTAGACCTTCGTCTTCACGGGCGGCGTGAACTCGCCGCCTCCGCTCGGGACGGCGCTCGAGGAGCCCGTCGCGATGTACCGGTTCCAGGTCTCCTTCGTGTAGATCGCGCGCGCCCACTTCTGCGTGAGGCTCGGCTCGCCCGTGTAGTTGAACAGGTACGGCGCCTGGAGGTCGATCTCGTTCGCGTTCGAGTGGAGCATGGCCGTGCCGTCGTCCGGCGCGTGCTCACCGAACATGTGTCGCATGGCGAGGCGCGCCGCCTCGGGGCCGCCCATCGCCTCGACGAGCGCGTCCATGTCGTACGCGTCGTACCAGTGGTACTGCCAGAGCGTGCCCTGGTAGAGGCTCGCGGCCTCGAACTTCGCGTAGTCGGCGCTCTGCCACGACCCGTCGGCGGCGCGCGGGGTGAGGAGGCCGACCTGCGTGCCGTCGGCCGCGGTCCACGCGCCCGGCTTGGTGAGCTTCTCGATCGGCCACGACGCCTGCTCGCGCAGCGTCTGGGCCTCGTCGGTCAGCCCGAGCTCGTCCGCGATCACGGACAGGCCGTACTGGTCGTAGCCGCGCTGCACGGACGCGCCGGGGTTGCCCGCCACGTAGCCGCGCCGGAGCTCGTCCGCGCTGTACTGCCCCACGAGGCGCTGCAGCGCCGGGTACGCCTCGTCGAGGCGGTCGAACCCGTCGAAGCCCTTGGCGACCGCGTCCGCGACCACGACCGACGACCGCTCCCAGCGCACCGTCGGGACGGAGTGCACGAACCCGCCGAGCCCGCCGCCGGTCCCCGTCGCCTCGGCGTCCGCGAACAGGTAGACCAGCGACTGCACCATGTCCCGGTACAGCGCCGGGTCGATGTACGCGATGACGGAGAACTTGCGGAAGTCGTCCCACGTGGCCCACGAGTCGTAGTACGTGAAGCCCTGCGCGGCGTGCACCGCGCCGTCGACGCCGCGATACGTGCCCGAGGTGCTCGTCGCGTTCATCGGCATGGCGAACATGCGGTAGAGGTGCGTGTAGAAGAGCTGCTGGAGCTCACCCGTCGGGTCCGTCGCCGTCGACGCGTCGATCGCGACCCGCCCGAGCGTCGCGTTCCACTCCGCGCGCGTGCGGTCGCGGATCGCGTCGAACGACAGGTCGCCGAGCTCGACCTGCTGATCGATCCGCGCCTGCTCGACGCTCACCGGCGACAGTGTGACCTGAAGCCCGATCTCCTCGGCGTCGGCCGGGTCGAACGTGAGGATCGCGCCGGTGTCGACGCCGTCCTGGGACGTCGCGTCGACGAGCCTGTCGTCGTCGCCCCACGTCTGCACGGTCGCAGGCTGCAGCGTGCGCGCGGTGTAGTACAGCGTGTAGGCCGCGTTGTAGAAGTACCCCGTGACCTGTCCGTACAGCTCCACGGTGCCGTCCGCGCGCGTCTCGACCTGCACCGACGACGACCGGCGGCTCGTGTTGTTCGTCTCGAGGTCCACGACGAGGCTCGGCGTCGAGCCCGCGGGGAACGCGTAGCGGTGCACGCCCGAGCGCGTGGTCGCCGCGACCTCGGCCTCGATCGTGCCCGGCGCGCCGGTGATCGCGCCGTCCTTCCCCGCGACGTTGCCGAGCCCGACGGAGTAGAAGCCGGGGCCCGCGTCCTCGTCGTCGTGCGAGAACGGGTGCGCGTACGTGCCCGTGCCGGGGCGCGCCGTGTACGACCCGGACGTCGGGACCACGAGGAGGTCACCGCCGCCGCCGGAGCCCCCGACCCCGTCGAGGTTGGTGTGCGTGAAGCCCGAGATCTTCGACTGCGCGTAGTCGTACCCGGTGTTGTTGCGGCCCGGGGTCGTGCGTGGGTTGACCTTCGCGAGGCCGTTCGGCGCCTGCGCGGCCGGCATGTCGTTGCCGTAGTCACCCTCGGTGCCGACGAAGACGTCGACCAGGGACGCGTAGTCGGCCGACGGCGGCTCGGGGGCGGCGCTCGCGGCGGTCGCGGGCGCGAGGCCGACGACGGCGAGCGCCACGGCGAGCGCCACGGCGAGCGCGCCCGCGACCAGCCGCGGGGCGGGCCGGCGCGTGCGGTCCGGGGTCGCGGTCCCGGGGGTCGACGGTCTGGGGTGCAGGGATCGGGGGGTCGGCAGGCTGGGGGCCATGGTGTCCTCGGGCAGGGGCCGCCGGCGGGGGCGCCGGGGCGGCAGGGTCGGTCAGGGGGTGGGATGGCGCGGGGGGCCGGGGCGGGCCCGCGCCACCCTGTCAGGGGCAGGTGACGAGCGGGTGGTCTGCGGGTGGCCGCACGGGGTGCTCCCTCCGTCCCACGGCGGCGTGGGCTCGGTGGTCGTCGGTGACGCGGAGGCTGGACGCGCGTCCCGTGCACGTCCGGGGCTACCCTCGCACACGTTGACAGCGCTATCAACCCCCTTCTCGGACCCCCGGGTCGCCCGCAGCGCCCGTCCGGCGACCCGCCTCCGCGACACCTGACAGACTCGTCCCGTGACCACCACGACCGGCCGCACCCCGGCTCTCCTCGCGCACGTGCCCGCCCCGACGGGCAAGGCCCCCGACCCGGACGCGCTCTACGAGGGGTTCACCACCTGGGCGACGGAGCAGGGTCTCGAGCTCTACCCCCACCAGAGCGAGGCGCTCATCGAGCTGGTCACCGGCTCGCACGTCATCCTCTCGACGCCCACCGGGTCGGGGAAGTCGCTCGTCGCGATGGGCGCCCAGTTCGCGGCGCTCGCCGCGCACCGCTCGGGCCGCGGCGGTCGCACCTACTACACCGCGCCGCTCAAGGCGCTCGTCAGCGAGAAGTTCTTCGCGCTCGTCGCGGCGTTCGGCTCCAAGAACGTGGGCATGACGACGGGCGACTCCGCCGTGAACCCCGACGCGCCGATCATCTGCTGCACGGCCGAGATCCTCGCGAACATCGCGCTGCGCCGCGGCGGCGAGAACGCCGGTGCGGACGACGAGGACGCGATCTCGCAGGTCGTCATGGACGAGTTCCACTTCTACGCCGACCCGCAGCGCGGCTGGGCGTGGCAGGTGCCGCTGCTCGAGCTGCCGAACACCCAGTTCCTGCTCATGTCCGCGACGCTCGGCGACACGACCCGGTTCGTCGAGGAGCTCGAGGAGCGCACCGGCCGGCCCGTCGCCGAGGTGACCACCGCGCAGCGGCCGGTCCCCCTGCACTTCAGCTACGTCGTCGAGCCGCTCACCGAGGTCATCGAGGAGCTCGTCAGCACGCGCCGCGCGCCCGTGTACGTCGTGCACTTCACGCAGAAGGACGCGGTCGAGCGCGCGCAGTCCCTGCTGTCGATGAACGTCGCGACGAAGTCCGAGAAGGAGGCGATCGCCGCCGAGCTCGGCGACTTCCGCTTCGGCACCGGGTTCGGCAAGACGCTCAGCAAGTTCCTGCGCCACGGCGTCGGCGTGCACCACGCGGGCATGCTGCCCAAGTACCGGCGCGTCGTCGAGCGCCTCACGCAGGCAGGTCTGCTCAAGGTGGTGTGCGGCACGGACACGCTCGGCGTCGGCATCAACGTGCCGATCCGCA
This sequence comes from Cellulosimicrobium sp. XJ-DQ-B-000, assembly GCF_031119065.1. Lineage (NCBI taxonomy): Bacteria > Bacillati > Actinomycetota > Actinomycetes > Micrococcales > Promicromonosporaceae > Cellulosimicrobium > Cellulosimicrobium sp. XJ-DQ-B-000. The sequence goes on along the minus strand of NZ_JAVHYN010000003.1, from coordinate 68,627 downwards.
CCGTGCTGCTCACGAGCCTCGTGAAGTTCGACGGCGAGCGCATGCGCCACCTCACGGCACGCGAGTTCCACCAGATCGCGGGGCGCGCGGGCCGCGCCGGGTACGACACCGTGGGCGAGGTGCTCGTCATGGCACCCGAGCACGTCATCGAGAACCGCAAGATGCTCGCCAAGGCGGGCGACGACCCGAAGAAGCTCAAGAAGATCGTCCGCAAGAAGGCGCCGCAGGGCTCGGTCAACTGGACCGACGCGACGTTCGAGCGCCTGCGCGACGCCGAGCCCGAGCCGCTGACGAGCCACTTCACCGTCACGCACGCCATGGTGCTCAACGTCCTCGCGCGCACCGCGCAGCACGGTCGCGGCGGCCAGGCCGACGCGAGCGACCCGCGCCGCGACCCGGTCGAGGCCATGCGCCACCTTCTCCTCGCGAACCACGACACCGAGTCGCAGCGCCGCGAGCACGTGCGCCAGACGTTCCGCATCTACCGCTCGCTGCGCGTCGCGGGGATCGTCGAGCGCGTGCGCGTCCCCGACCCGTCGCGCCCTGCGGGCTACCGCCCGAGCGTGCGCCTCGTCGGCGACCTGCCGCGCGAGTTCGCGCTCAACCAGCCGCTGTCGCCGTTCGCGCTCGCGGCCCTGGACCTGCTCGACGTCGAGGGCGCGACCCACGCGCTCGACGTCGTCTCCGTCATCGAGGCGACGCTCGACGACCCGCGCCAGGTCCTCTACGCCCAGCAGAACGCCGCCAAGGGCGAGGCCGTCGCCGCGATGAAGGCCGAGGGGTACGAGTACGAGGAGCGCATGGCGCTGCTCGAGGAGATCACGTGGCCCAAGCCGCTCGAGGAGCTGCTCGCGCCCGCGTTCGCGATGTACAAGCGGTCCAACCCGTGGGTCGCGGACGCCGAGCTCTCCCCCAAGTCCGTGGTCCGCGACATGGTCGAGCGCGCCATGACGTTCGCGGAGTTCGTGTCCGTCTACGGGCTCGAGCGCACGGAGGGCGTGGTGCTGCGCTACCTCGCGGACGCCTACCGCGCGCTGCGCCAGGTCGTCCCCGAGGAGCACCGCACCGAGGAGGTGCAGGAGATCGTCGAGTGGCTCGGCGAGCTGGTGCGCGGCGTCGACTCGTCGCTCCTCGACGAGTGGGAGCGCCTGGCGCACCCGGTCGACGACGACGCGGACACCGAGGTGGGCGACGGCCCGCTCTCCGGGGCGGGGGCCGAGGCGCCGACGCGTCCCGTCACAGGCAACCCGCGCGCGTTCCGCCGCCTCGTGCGCAACGCGCTGTTCAAGCGCGTGGAGCTCGCGGCGCGTGAGGACTACCGCGCGCTCGGCGCGCTCGACGGCGGCGCGGGCTGGGACGCGGACGCGTGGGGCGACGCGCTCGACCCGCTCTTCGAGGACCAGGGCGACGACGCGATCGGCATCGGGCCCGGGGCCCGCTCCGCGGCGCTGTTCCGCGTCGTCGAGGCGGGCGCCGAGCTGCCCGCGGGCCACGAGGGCCCGACGGCGGAGCACGCCCCCGGCGGCGTGGTGCCCGCGGGCACGTGGCTCGTGCGGCAGGTGCTCGACGACCCGGCGGGCGACCACGACTGGGCGATCACGGCGAGCGTCGACCTCGCGGCGAGCGACGAGGCGGGCGAGCCCGTGGTGACGGTGCTCGCCGTCGGGCCGCTGTAGGCCGGGCGAGACCGCGCCCCGCCGCCCTCACTCGACCGGCAGGAGCCCGCGCCGCGCGAAGACGTCCTTCGCGACCGCGGTCGCGTTGAGCGCGCGCGGGAACCCGCAGTACACCGCGGACTGCAGGAGCGCCTCGACGATCTCGCGCGGCGTCAGCCCGACCTCCAGCGCGGTGACGACGTGGATGTCGAGCTGCGCCTCGCAGCCCCCGAGCGCGGCGAGCATCCCGAGCGTGACGAGCTGGCGGTCCCGCGGTTCGAGGTGCGGCCGCGCGTACATCTCGCCGTACGCCCACGCCGAGATCTGGTGCTCGAGCTCGGGCGAGACGTCCGCGAGCGCCTCGGCGATGGCGGCGGGCGCCGCCTCGTTGACCGCGCCGAACACCGCCCGCCCGTGCTCGTAGCGCTCCGCGCGCGTCGTCGACCGGTCGTCCGTGGAGTTCCCCTGCGTCACGCGGAGCAGGGTAGAGGACGCGCGGCGGTCGCGGTCGACGGTCTCGCGCCCCAGGTCGCGCCGCGCTGGTCGCGTCCTACGGTGAACTCATGAGCGACGCACCGCGCACCGGTCGGCACCCCGGCGAGCCCCACCACCCGGAGAGCACGGGCTCACGGCTCAACCGGCTCCGGGCGGGGGTGCTCGGCGCGAACGACGGCATCGTCTCGACGGCAGGCGTCGTCGTGGGCGTCGCGGCGACGAGCACGTCGATCCCCGTCATCGCGACGGCGGGCGGCGCGGCGCTGCTCGCGGGCGCGCTGTCCATGGCCGCGGGCGAGTACGTCTCGGTGAGCACGCAGCGCGACACCGAGAAGGCGCTGCTGGCGACCGAGCGCCGCGAGCTCGCGGAGATGCCGGACGCGGAGCTCGACGAGCTCGCCGGCATCTACGAGGCGAAGGGCCTGACGCCCGACCTCGCACGCCAGGTCGCGGTCCAGCTCACCGAGCGCGACCCGCTCGCCGCGCACGCCGACGCGGAGCTGCACATCGACCCCGACGAGCTCACGAGCCCGTGGGAGGCCGCGGTCGCGTCGATCGTGTCGTTCACCGTCGGTGGCCTGCTGCCGCTCGCGGCGATCCTCCTGGCCCCGGCGGCCATCCGTATCCCGCTCACCTTCGTCGCCGTCGTGCTCGCGCTCGTCCTCACCGGCTGGGGGTCGGCACGCCTCGGCGACGCGCCCACGCGCCGCGCGACGGTGAGGACCGTCGTCGGCGGCGCGGTCGCGATGGGCGTCACGTACGCGATCGGCTCGCTGCTCGACGTGAACGTCTAGCCGAAGGCCCGGGACTGTCGGGGCTCCCGGCGCCCGCGCGGCGACTTGGGTAGGGTGTGGCCCATGTCGAGCCCTGAGGCATCCACTCCGGGGGCTTTCGGTCACACCGTCAGCCCCCAGGACCGCTGAGCCTCTCAGCGCTGCCCTCCGCCCCCGCTCCGTGCGGGTGCCGTGCCGGACGCCGCCCTCCGGGCGCTGACCGTGGTGTGACGAGACACCTCCTGCTCGTCCTCTCGCACCCCGGAGCCCTCGATGCCTCGTGCCCTGTACCTGCTCGCCCTGGCGGTCTTCGCCATGGGCACCTCGGAGTTCATGCTCGCCGGCCTGGTGCCGGACATCGCCGCCCGTCTCGATGTCCCGGTGGGGACGGCGGGCCTGCTGACGTCGGCCTTCGCCGTCGGCATGGTCCTCGGCGCGCCGGTCATGGCGGCTTCGGCCCGCCGCCTGCCGGTGCGGGCGACGCTGCTCGGCTGCGTCGCGCTGTTCGCCCTCGCCCACGTCGTCGGCGCGGTCACCCCGAGCTTCGCGGCGCTCGTCGCGGTCCGGGTGGTGGCAGCCTTCGCCAACGCGGGGTTCCTCGCCGTCGCGCTCGGCACGGCCGCGACGCTCGTGCCCGCGGACCGCACGGGGCGCGCCGTCGCCGTGCTGCTGTCGGGCACCACCGTCGCGATGGTCGCGGGCGTCCCGGCCGGGGCTCTCCTCGGCGCCGCGTGGGGCTGGGAGTCGACCTTCTGGGCCGTCGCGGTCCTCTGCCTGCCCGCCGCGCTCGGGATCGCGCGCGGCCTCCCCGCGCGCGGGCCCGAGCGTGCGGCCCTGCTGCCCGTCGGCGCACGGTCGCTGCGGACGGAGGTGGCACAGCTCGTCTCGCCCCCGCTCGGCCTCACGATGGTGTCCGCCGCGCTGGTCAACACCGGCACCTTCGCGACGCTCACGTTCCTCGCTCCGCTGGTGACCGACGTCGCCGGGCTGAGCTGGTGGTGGGTGCCCGTCGCGCTCGTGCTCTTCGGGGTCGGCTCCTTCCTCGGCGTCACCGTCGCGGGCCGGACGTCCGACCGCATCCCCGGGGTCGTGGTCGCCGTGGGCGGCGTCCTGCTGCTGGGCGGCTGGGTCGCCCTGGCCACCTTCGCCGCCGTTCCGGTGGTGCTGCTCTGCCTCGTGCTGGTGCAGGGCGTCCTGGGCTTCGCGGTCGGCAGCACGTTGATCGCGCAGGTGCTCCGCGCGGCGTCGGGCGCACCGACCCTGGGCGGCTCCTTCGCCACGGCGGCGCTCAACGTCGGCGCGGCCGTAGGGCCGGCCGTCGCCGCAGCGACCATCGCCACCCGGCTCGGCGACCGTGGGCCGGTGTGGGTCGCCGTGGCGGCGACCGCGCTCGCCCTGGTGACGGCGGCCATCCTGCGTCGCGTGACCGGCCCCGCGACGGCCCGCGCCCCCCGATGACCCGTGCGGGCGCTCCCCCGCGCGCTGCGGCACAATCGGGCCGTGGCCAAGAAGTCGAAGTCCTCCGCGCACGCCGGCACGCCCGCGGTCGCCCTCCTCGAGCGCGAGGGGGTCGCGCACACGCTCCACCCGTACGAGCACGACCCGTCGAGCGAGCTGTCCTTCGGGCTCGAGGCGGCCGCGGCCATCGGGGTGCCCGCGGAGCAGGTGTTCAAGACGTTGCTCGCCGTGGTCGACGGCGGCCCGCTCGTCGTCGGGATCGTGCCGGTCGACCGGCAGCTCGACCTCAAGGCGCTCGCCAAGGCCGCAGGCGGCAAGAAGGCGAGCATGGCCGAGCCCGCCGCGGCCGAGCGCGCGACGGGCTACGTCGTCGGCGGGATCTCGCCGCTGGGCCAGAAGCAGCCCCACCGCACGTTCGTCGACGACAGCGCGCTCGCGTTCGACGCCGTCTACGTCTCGGGCGGACGCCGCGGGCTCGACGTCGGCCTGTCGCCCGCGGACCTCCTGCGCCTCACGGCGGGCACGGCCGCCCCGATCGCGCGGTAGGCGGTCCGTCAGCGCTGGTAGAAGGTGTACCGCGCGTCGGTCGGGACGATGTCCTTGCCGAGCGGCAGGAGCGAGACGGGGATCATCTTGAGGTTGGCGATGCCGAGCGGGATCCCGATGATCGACACGAACAGCGGGATCGCGGTGACGACGTGCCCGATCGCCAGCCAGATCCCCGCGACGAGCACCCAGATGACGTTCCCGATCGTCGACCAGGCGCCCGCGGTCGGCTTGTCGACCACCGTGCGGCCGAACGGCCACAGCGCGTAGCCCGCGATGCGGAACGACGCGATCCCGAACGGGATCGTCACGATCAGGATGCAGCAGATGATCCCCGCCACGACGTAGCCCAGCGCGAGCCACAGCCCGGCGAACACGAGCCAGATGATGTTGAGCAGCGTCTTCACGGCACCGTCCTTTCCCCACCATTCTCGCCGATCGAGCGGTCGGTGCGGATCGGGGACCACCCTGAGACGACCCGGATCCCGGACCGTGCGGCCGACCTAGACTGACCGCATGCCCCTCCCCGAGCCGTCGTCCGTGCTGGCCGCGCAGATCGCGCAGAACCTCGCCCGGGTGCGGACCCGGGTGGACGACGCCGCGCGCGCGGCTGGGCGTGCGGCGTCGGACGTGCGGCTGCTCGTGGCGACGAAGACCCAGCCCGCCGACGCGGTGCGCGCGGTGGTCGAGGCCGGCGCGGACCTCATCGGCGAGAACCGCGTGCAGGAGCTGGTCGCGAAGGCGCCGGACCTCGCCGACCTCGTCACCGCGGGACGGGTCGAGGTCCACATGATCGGCCACCTCCAGCGCAACAAGGTCAACCAGGTCCTCGCCACCGCGACCGGGGTCGAGAGCGTGGACTCGCTCGCGCTCGCCGAGGCGCTCGCGGCGCGCTGCGCGCGCGACGGCCGCGTGCTCGACGTCCTGGTGCAGGTCAACGTCTCGGGCGAGGAGTCGAAGTCGGGCGTGCGGCCCGACGACGCGCCCGCCCTCGCGACGGCGGTCGCCGCGCTCGACGGGCTGCGGCTCGCGGGCTTCATGACGATCGGCGCGAACTCGCCCGACGAGGCCGTGGTGCGCGCGGGCTTCGCGCGCCTGCGCGCGGTGCGCGACGCCGTCGTGGGGTCGGGCGCGCCGGGGACCGCAGACGCCCGTGCGCTGTCCATGGGCATGAGCGGCGACCTGGAGCTCGCGGTCGCCGAGGGCGCGACGATCGTCCGCGTCGGCACCGCCGTCTTCGGCCCCCGCCCCACCCCGCCGAGGTAGAGCCCGGGTCCGCCGAGGTAGAGGCCCGGTAGGGCGAGGTAGAGGCCTGGTCGCGACCAGGCCTCTACCTCGCGGTACCCGGCCTCTCCCTCGGCGGGGTGGTCATCGCGCGGGGAGGGCGCCCAGGCGCGCGAGCGCGCCGCGGACCCCGGCCACGCCGTCTCCGGCCAGCGCCTCGCGCGCGGCGTCGGCCTCGACGCCCGCGAGGAGCATCACGAGCGCGACGTGCACCTCGCCGTCGGCCGCGCGCAGCACGTCCTCGCACTCCGCCGAGCCCAGGCCGGTCGCCTGCACGAGCATCCGGACGATGCGTGCGCGCAGCTTCTGGTTCGTCGGGCGCACGTCGATCATGAGGTTCGAGTACGTCTTGCCGAGGCGGATCATCGTCGCGGTCGAGAACGTGTTGAGCACGAGCTTCTGAGCCGTCGCCGCCTTCATGCGCGTGGAGCCCGTGACGACCTCGGGGCCCGTGTCGACGAGGATCGCGACGTCCACCCCGGCCGCGAGCGGCGCGTCCGGGTTGGCCGAGACGAGCACCGTGCGCGCCCCGCGCTCGCGCGCGACGTCGAGCGCCCCGCGCACGTACGGCGTGCGGCCGCTCGCCGCGAGCCCGACGACGACGTCGCGCGGCCCGACCGCGTCGACGTCGGCGCGCCCGAGCGCCACGTCGTCCTCCGCCCCCTCGACGGCCAGCATCATGGCGCCCACGCCGCCGGCGAGGTGCGCGACGAACCACTCCTCGCCCACCCCGTACGTCGGCAGGAGCTCGACAGCGTCGAGCACGCCGAGTCGGCCCGACGTGCCCGACCCCACGTAGTGCACGCGGCCGCCGGAGCGCAGCGCCTCCACGGCGAGGTCGACGGCCTGCGCGATGCGACCGCGCTGGGCCCGCACCGCGTCCGCGACGACGGCGTCCTCCTCGGTGATGAGCCGGACGACGTCCGCCGTCGGGAGCAGGTCGACGTCGGTCGTGCGCGGGTTGCGCTCCTCGGTCGGCGAGGCGAGGCGCACCAGCTCCTGCCACTCGTCGGGGCTCGAGGTGGTGCTCGCAGCCCCGCTCGGAGTGCCGCTCGTGGCGACGGTCGGGTCGGTCATCGGGAGGTTCCCTTCGTCGGGTCCGGCAGCGGACCCTGGGTGCGCGGGCCCGGGTGCAGGCCGTGCGGGGTGTTGGCGAGCGTCAGACGGCGCACCGGGCCGCTCGCGGCGGGCCACGGCAGCGGCGTGGGCGGGGTGAGCGAGCCGAGGACGACCGCGCGGCGGGCCCCCGTCGCCCGACGGCGGTGCTCGCCGACGGCGGTGCCCGGCAGCCCGTGGGCCGACAGGAAGCCCAGGAGCGCGAAGAGGTACGCCTCCTTCGCGTCGACCGGCAGGCCGAGCGCCTCGGACGTCACGACCTCGCACGCGTGCGGCACGCGCTCGGCGAGCGCCGCGCGCAGCCGGTCGAGGAGCACAGGGTTGCGCGCTCCCCCGCCGGACGCGACGACGCGGCGCACGTCGCGGCCCGCGAGCGCGTCGGCGACGCTGACCGCGGTGAGCTCGGTGAGCGTCGCGACGAGGTCGGGGCCGGTGAGCCCCGGGCGCACGGACGCGAGCCGGCGGGCCGTGTACGTCGTGTCGAAGAGCTCGCGGCCCGTCGACTTCGGGGCGGGCGCGGCGAAGTACGGGTCGTCGAGCAGAGCCGCGAGCGCCACCGGGTCGACCGTGCCCTGCGCGGCGAGCTCGCCGTCCTTGTCGTACGCGAGACGGCCGTCGGTGAGCGCCGCGACCGCGACGTCGAGCAGGCAGTTGCCGGGGCCCGTGTCCCAGCCGGTGACCGGGTCGTCGACGCGCCCCACGAGGGACACGTTCGCGATCCCCCCGATGTTGAGGGCTGCGGTGAGCCCGGCGTCCGCGGCCGCGTCGGCGCCCGCGTCCTCGCGCCCGAGCCAGAGCGCGTCGAGCACGCTGACGAGCGGCGCGCCGTGGCCGCCGGCCGCGACGTCGGCCACGCGGAAGTCGCTGATGACCGGGCGCTTGACGTGCTCCGCGACCCACGCGGCGTTGCCGAGCTGGAGCGTGCCGCGGGCCCGCGCCCCGACGACCCAGTGGTAGATCGTCTGGCCGTGGGACGCGACGAGGTCGACGTCGCCGCCGGCGACGTCGTCGATCGCGCGCCGACCGGCGCGGCCGAGCTCCTGCCCGATGAGGGTGTCGAGCTGGGCCACCTCGGCCACGTCGACGGCGGCGGGCGGCAGCGCCTTGAGGATGCGCTCGCGCAGGGCGCGCGGCCACGCGTACTCCGTGTGGCCCAGGGGCCGCATGCGCAGCACGCCGTCGTCGCCGAGCGTGAGGTCGGCCGCGGCCGCGTCGATCGCGTCGACCGACGTGCCGGAGGACAGTCCGAGGACGATCATCGCTCTCCCTCCTGTTCCACGCCGACGGTCGGGTCGGCTCGAGGCGTCTCCGTACCGGTGCTCGCGCGGGGGCCTGTCGTCCCCCGCAGGAGCGCGACGGCGGCGCGCGCGTTGGCGCGCCCCGTCCCGCACGCGACGACGACCGTGCGGCCCGCGCCGAACCACGGGCCGACGGCGCCGGGGAACCCGGTGTGCACGACGGCGGCGTCGGGCCGCGCCGCGAGCAGCTCCGTGAGCCGCTCGTGCTCGCCCGAACCGGGCACCGGCTCGCGCGTGAGGACGACGAGCGGGCGGTCGCCCGCGCGCACGGCGTCGAGCGTGCGCGCCCACGCCTCGGCGTCGGCCGGGCGCAGGTGCCGCACGTCGGGGCCGAACGCGTCGTCGAGCGCGCGCTGGACGTGCTGCGCGGTGCGGCCCGCGGCGTGGTCGAACCGCAGGCGCAGGTCGACGACGTCGGGTGCCGTGGGGACGGGCGGATCTTGCGGCGCGGGCCCGGCGAACCGGACGGCGCGCGCCGCGACGCGGGCGCCTACCTGGTCGAGGACGTCGAGCGCGGCGCGCGCGGACTCCGGCGAGGGGACGATGCCGCTCGCCGCCTGGCGCGCGCGCACCGCGGCGAGGGTGCGTGCCGTGCGCGCGGCGGACGCGCGCAGGCGCTCGACCGTGACCCGGCCGGACGCGACGGCGTCCACGAGCGCGCGCTGCGCCTGGCGGAACAGGACCTCGTCGTCGCGCCCGACGGTCGTGCCCAGGCACAGCAGGTCGGCGCCCGCCTCGACCGCGCGGACCGCGACCTCGCCGATGCCGTGCGGCGCGGCGTCGTCGGCACGGGACGAGGTGACCGTGTCGCCCGCCGCGTACGTCGCGACCGCGCCCATGTCGAGCGCGTCGGTGACGATCGGCCCGTCGAACCCGAGCTCGCGCACGAGCGCGCCGACGGCGGGCTCGAGCGTCGCGGGCAGCGCGCCGAGCGCGGGGACGACGACGTGCGCCGTCATCACGGCGTCGAGCAGCGCGTCGCCGGCCTCGTCGTCCGGGGCCATGGTCGCGACGAACGGGGGCAGGTCGCGCGCGCGGAGCTCGTCGAGGCTCGCGTCCACGATCGGGAGCGCGAGGTGCGAGTCGACGTTCGTCGCACCGTGGCCCGGGAAGTGCTTGCCGCACGCGCCCGCGCCTCCCGCGTGCAGGCCGCGGACGAACGCCGCCCCGTGGCGGGCGACGAGCGTGGGGTCCGCGCCGAACGAGCGCACGCCGATCACGGGGTTGTCGGGGTCGGAGTTCACGTCGAGGTCGGGCGCGAGGTCGAGGTCGACGCCCGTCGCGGTGAGCAGACGACCGAGCGCGGCGCCGACCTCCTCGGTGACCGCGACGTCGTCGACCAGCCCGAGGGCCGCGTTGCCGGGCAGGCTCGAACCGGTCGCCGCCTCGAGCCGGGACACGTCCCCGCCCTCCTCGTCGACCGCGACGAGCAGGTCGGGCGACGCGCCGCGCAGGCGCGCGGTGAGCCGCGCGGTGGTCGCGACGTCGGGCGTGTTGTGCCCGAACAGCACGACCCCGGCCAAGCCGTCGCGCGCCGCGTCGACGAGCCACGCCGGCAGGTCGTCCGTGCCGGTGAACCCGGGCAGGAGCACGCCGTTCACGGCGCGCACCACGTCGGCCGCGCGCCGCGCCCCGGTCGGGTCCGCCGTCGAGGGCGTCGCGCCGCTCATCCCTTCACCGACCCGGCGGTGAGGCCCGAGGACAGATTGCGCTGCACGAGGACGAAGAACACGAGCACGGGCAGCGTGATGATCGTCGACGCGGCCATGACGGCGCCCCAGTCGGTCGTGTTCTCGCCGAAGAACTTCTGCAGCCCGATCGGCACGGTGTACTTGCTCGACTGCTGGAGGAACGTCAGCGCGAAGATGAACTCGTTCCACGCGGTGATGAAGGAGAAGACGCTCGTCGCGACGACCCCGGGCGCGACGAGCGGCACCAGGACCTTCCAGAACATGCGCCCCCACGACGCGCCGTCGAGGAACGCCGCCTCCTCCAGCTCGACCGGCACCGCGGCGACGAAGCCGCGCAGCGTCCAGATCGCGAAGGGCAGCGCGAACGCGAGGTACACGACCGCCAGACCCAGGAGCGAGTTGAGCATGTTGAGGTTGCGCATCTGGATGAACAGCGGGATGACGAGCGCCTCGAGCGGCACCATCTGCACCATGAGGATGAGCACGAGCATCGACTTGCGGAACCGGAAGCGGAACCGGCTCACCGCGACGGCGGCGAGCAGCGCCACGACCGACGACGCGAGCACCGTGCCGAGCGCGACGAGCACCGAGTTGCGCAGGTAGTGGCCGAACCCGCCGTCGTCGATCACGGTGACGAAGTTGTCCCACGTGACGCCGGCGGGAAGGAGCCGGGCGCCGCGCGTCGCGGCCTCCGGGTCGATCGCCGAGGAGAACATCCAGTAGGCGGGGAAGAGCGAGAAGACGAGGAGGGCGACGATCCCCAGGGTCTTGGCCGCCGCGACGCCAGGTCGGCGGCGGCGGGCGCGCAGCACCTGCTCGGTGCGGGCGCCGGGCCCGGGGGTGGCGCGGGTGTCGACGACGGCGGCGCTCACAGCTCCTCCTCCTTGAACAGGGTGCGCATGTACACGAGCGTGATGCCGAGCAGGATGAGCGTGAGCAGGACCGCGATGGCCGCGCCCATGCCGTACTTGCCCTGGGCGAAGGACTGGATGTACGACCACACGCCGAGGTTGAAGACGTCCTTGTTCCCGCCGTTGCCGCCGGGCATGAGGTAGATCTGCGTGAAGACCTTGAAGTCCCAGATGGTCGACAGGATCGTCACGACCGCGAACACCGGGCGCAGGATGGGCGCGGTGATGGCCCAGAACCGGCGCCACGCCGTCGCGCCGTCGACCTTGGCGGCCTCGTGCAGCTCGTGCGGGATCGTCATGAGCCCCGCGAGCACGGTGATCGCGACGAACGGGAACCCGTGGTGCACCACGTTGAGCGTCGCGATCGCGTAGAACGACAGGCGCTCCGTGAACCAGTTGACCGTGCCGGGCTCGATCGCGCCCATGCCCTCGAGCACCGAGGCGACGAGGCCGTTCAGCGGGTCGAAGATCCACACCCACACGTACGTGCCCGTGATCGCCGGGACCGCCCAGGCGACCATGATCGCCGTCGCGCCGACGCCCCGCCAGAACCCGCCGAGCGTGTTGAGGAACAGCGCGACCGCCGTCCCGAGCGCGACCGTGAGCACGACGCACGCGAGGGCGAACAGCACGGTGTTGGGCAGGACCGTGGTCCACAGGTAGCTGTCGCCGAGCAGGTCGGCGTAGTTCTGGAGCCCGATCCAGTTCGACTCGCCGCTCGCGATCTGCCGCAGGCCGTAGTCCTGCAGCGAGAGCAGCACGACGCGCACGAGCGGCCACAGGAGCAGGACGCCGAGGACGACGAGTCCCGGGGCCAGCAGCAGCCAGGGGCGCAGCGGGGAACGGTGGCCGAGGCCCGTGCGGCGGCGTCGTACGGCGGTCGGCACGGTGCTCGACGGCGGCCGGTCGGCCGGGGCGGCCGGGGCCGGCGAGGCGCCGGGCGCGGCTCGAAGGTCTGCCATGGGAGAGGTCCTGTCGCGGGGTGCGGGGCGTGGTGCGGGCGCCGGCGGTCGGGCGCCGACGGAGGGCGGCGTCCGGCCGCGGGCGGGCTGCCCGCGGCCGGACGCGTCGGGTCAGGAGCCGAACGTCTCGTCCATGTCGGCGGCCGCGGTGTCGGCGGCCTCCTGGACGGTCGCGCTGCCCGACAGGACGGACTGGAGCATCGTCTCCAGCGTCTTCTTGCCCTGGATCTGGCCGTAGAGCGGCGTGACGGGGACCGAGCGGCCGGCCTCGGCCATCTGCCGGGCGAACGGCGCGACGATCGGGTCGTCCTCCGCCACGACCTTCTCGAGCAGGGACGTCTGGCCCGGGAAGTAGCCGGACTGCTCGCCCCACGCCTGCGCGAACTCGCCGGTCGTCATCATCTCGACGAACTTCCACGCGAGGTCCTGCTTCTCGCTCGCCTCGAAGACGCCGAGGTGCGAGCCGCCGAGGAACGAGTCGGACAGGCCCTCGGTCTGGCCGGGGATCGGGAAGGCGCCGATCTTGCCCTCCATGTCCGGGACGTCGGCGAGGATCTTGCCCGGCGTCCAGCTGCCGGAGATCATCATGCCGACCTGGCCCTGCTCGAACGCGGCGAGGAGGTCCGTCTCCTTCCACGTCGTCGCGGCGGCGGTCGAGAAGCCGTGCTCGGTCGCGAGACCGGTGTAGAACTCGAGGCCCTCGACCGACTCCGGCGAGCTGATCTCCGACGTCCAGGTGTCGCCGTCCTTCACCGCGAGGTCACCGCCCGCGCCCCAGATGAACGGCATCGCGCCGTACTGGCTGTCGCCCGCGACGGGGAACGGGATGATCTCCGGGTTCGCCGCCTTGAGCGCGTCCGCCGCGGCGACGAGCTCGTCCCAGGACGTCGGGGTCTCGATGCCGGCGGCCTCGAAGAGGTCGGCGCGGTAGACGACCGAGCGCACGCCCGCGTACCAGGGCATGCCGTAGATGCTGCCGTCGAGCGTCGCGGACTCGACGAGCCCGGGGACGAGGTCGTCCTCGAGACCGGCCTCCGCGACCCGGTCCGAGAGGTCGGCGAGCGCGCCGACGTCCGCGAACTCGCCCGTCCAGGTGGTGCCCAGCTCGGCGACGTCAGGCGTCGTGCCGCCGGCGATGGCGGTCGTGAACTTGTCGTGGGCGCTGGCCCACGGCTGGAACTCGATCTGGAGGTCGGCGCCGGTCTCGTCCTTGAACGCGGTCGTCACCTCGTCGAAGAACGCGTCCGCGTCGGGGTTGGTGCCCTCCATGATCCAGACGGTGAGGGTCTCGCCCGAGAAGTCGGTCGCGTCGTCGCCACCGGTCCCCTCGGAGCCGGACCCGCCGCCGGAGCTGCACGCGGCCAGGCCGAGCGCGAGGACGAGGGTGCCCGTGACGGCCACCGTGCTGCGTCGCTGCATGCCGTGACACTTCCTTTCTGGTCGGCCGTCGGGGGAACGGCCGGGTCGTGTGTCCTGACGGTCCCGCGCGGCCGGTCGGCTCCCGCGGTGTGAAACTTACTTCCATCAGTGGACGTATGTGTGGAGATTACTGCCACGAGTGCGCGAACGGAAGCCACGGCGGCAGATGTTGCACGTTCTTAACAATCGCCGGGGGTCGCCCGGCTCGGGAGACCGCTCAGGCCGCGGGGCCCAGCACGCGGGCGGGCGTCCCCCTCACGCCCCGGCCGCGCACCACCCTGCGCACTCCGCGCGCGTCACGGGACGCGCGCGGTCCACTCCGGGGTGGAGAACTTCGTCCGCGCGAGCTCCTGCGCGCGCTCGCGCTCCTCGGGGGTGACCGCACCCTCGACCGTGCGGTACCGCGAGCGGAAGTGCTCCTTGAACGCCTCGATGACGTCCTCGCGCGCCATGCCCGTCTGCGAGCGCACCGGGTCGACGCGCTTGTTGGCGCTCGTGGTGCCCTTGTCGGAGAGCTTCTCGCGCCCGATGCGCAGCACCTCGGTCATCTTGTCGGCGTCGATGTCGTACGCCATCGTCACGTGGTGGAGCACCGCTCCCCCGCGCAGCCGCTTCTGCGCCGCGCCCGCGATCTTGCCGGCCGGGGACGCGATGTCGTTGAGCGGCTTGTACGTCGCCTCCACGCCCAGGTCGGCGAGGGCGCCCAGCACCCAGTCGTCGAGGAACGCGTACGAGCGCTCGAAGCTGAGCCCCTCGACGAGCGACCCCGGCACGTACAGCGAGTAGGTGATGGTGTTCCCGGGCTCGACGAACATCGCGCCCCCGCCCGAGATGCGCCGCACGACCGACACCCCGTGCCGCTCCGCGCCCTCCGGGTCGACCTCGTTGCGCAGCGACTGGAACGAGCCGATGATCACCGCGGGCGACGCCCACTCCCAGATCCGCAGCGTGGGGCCGCGACGGCCCTCGTCGAGCTCCTCGGTGAGCACCTGGTCGAGCGCGAGGTGCATCGCCGGCTCCTCGGGCCCCTCGTGCACGATCTCGAACGTGTGGTCGCCCCACCCCGTCGCCCGGCCGAGCGCCCGGCGCACCGCGATCGCGACCGCCTCGGGCGAGAACCCGACCATCGTCACGTCGGGGCCGAGCGCGGCCTGCACGGCGCTCGCGAGCTGCGCGACCGTCGCCGTCTCCGGCATCCCCGTCAGGGCGCCGTCGATGTCCTCGAGCGCGTCGTCCGGCTCGAGGAAGAAGTCGCCGCTGACCGCGACCCGGGCGAGCCGCCCGGCCTCCACCTCGACGTCGACCGCCACGAGCTTGCCACCGGGGACCTTGTACTCACCACGCACGCGTCCACCCTAAGCCCGACGCGCGCACCACCGGCTCAGCGCAGCTCGACGCCCGCGTGGACCAGCCCGTAGATCGCCGAGTCGGTGAGCGCCTCCCAGGCCGCCTCGATGAGGTTGGGCCCGACGCCGACCGTCGACCACGACGTCGAGCCGTCGGTCGTCTCGATGAGCACGCGCGTGATCGCGTCCGTGCCCTGCTCGGTGTCGAGGATGCGCACCTTGAAGTCGATGAGCTCGAACACCTCGATCTCCGGGTAGACGCGCCCGAGCGCGAGCCGCAGCGCGTGGTCGAGCGCGTTGACCGGGCCGTTGCCCTCGCCCGTGGAGACGATGCGCTCGCCTCCGGCGTGCAGCTTGACGGTCGCCTCCGCCGTCGCCTCGGTGCCGCGCGACCCGGCGCGCTCGACGATCGTGCGCCAGCTCTCGACCCGGAAGTACGGCGGACGCTCCCCCGCGATCTCCTCGCGCAGCAGCAGCTCGAACGACGCGTCGGCGGCCTCGTACGTGTAGCCGCGCGCCTCGTCGTCCTTGACGCGGTTCGTGACACGGGTGAGCAGGTCGCCCTGGCCCGACAGGTCGAACCCGAGCTCGCGTCCCTTGAGCTCGATCGACGCCCGGCCCGCCATGTCGGAGACGAGCATGCGGATGTCGTTGCCCACCGCCGTCGGGTCGATGTGCTGGTACAGGTCCGGGTCGACCTTGATGGCGCTCGCGTGCAGGCCCGCCTTGTGCGCGAACGCGCTCGCCCCGACGTACGGCTGGCGCGCGTACGGGGAGATGTTCGTGATCTCGCTGATCGCGTGCGAGATGCGCGTCGCCTCCTCCAGGCCCTCGCCCGTGAGCGTGCGCACCCCGTGCTTGAGCTCGAGGTTCGCCACGACCGTGAGCAGGTCGACGTTGCCCGTGCGCTCCCCGTACCCGTTCACCGTGCCCTGCACGTGCGCGGCGCCCGCCTCGACGGCGGCGAGCGTGTTCGCGACGGCGCAGCCCGAGTCGTTGTGCGCGTGCATCCCGAGCAGCGCGTCCCCCGGCAGCGCGTCGCGCCCGTGCGGGAGCCCGACGGCGTCGCGCAGCTCCGCGACGGTATCGGCGACCCACGTGGGGAGCATGCCGCCGTTCGTGTCGCACAGCGCGACGACCTCGGCGCCCGCCTCGAACGCGGCCTGCACGGCCGCGCGCGTGAACGCGGCGTCGTACCGGTAGCCGTCGAAGAAGTGCTCGGCGTCGACGACGACCCGGCGCCCCTCGCCCACGAGGAACGCCACCGTGTCGGTGATCATCGCGAGGCCCTCGTCGGGCGTCGTGCGCAGCGCGCGCTCGACGTGCCGCACGTCGGACTTCGCGACCAGCGTGACCACCGGCGCCTCGGAGTCGACGAGCGCCCGCACCTGCGGGTCGTCCCACGCGCGCAGCCCGGCCTTGCGCGTCGCGCCGAACGCCGCGAGCACCGCCCGCCGCAGGTCGAGCTCCTTCGCCGCGCGACGGAAGAACTCGGTGTCCTTGGGCACGGCGCCCGGCCAGCCGCCCTCGATGAAGCCGACGCCGAGCTCGTCGAGCAGCGGGGCGATGGCGAGCTTGTCGGCGACGGAGAGGTTCATGCCCTCCTGCTGCGCGCCGTCGCGCAGGGTCGTGTCGTAGACGTGGAAGACCCGGGGCTCGTGGGGGCCGGTCACGGGGGTCGTCGCCGAGGTCATGGTGCCTCTTCCTGCCGTTCGTCGTGTCGCGGGCGTCGCTGCGCCCGCCCCTGCGGTGCGTCTCCCGACGCCGGGCGGGGGCCCTCGTGAGGCGGTGGGCCCGGCGTCCGTGCCGCCGGGCGGAGGTGGTGCCCAGCAACAAAAAAACCCCCCGAGGGTGCGGGAGGTCTGCGCGTCCGGTGGGTGCTACCGGGCGCGCTACTCGATAATGAGCTGGGAGACGAGGTGTGTCACAGGGCACATGGTGCCACAGGTTCCGCCAGGATGGACCAGAGCGTCCATCCACTGAGCCGCCCGCCGCCCGTCGGCGCGACGGCGACCGAGCGAGGAGTGACGATGAGCGACCCGACCCCGGGCGGTTACGACCCGCAGAACCCTCCGACGCGGCGCTACGGCCAGCCGCCGGTCCCCCCGCAGTCCCCTCCCCCAGCGATCCGCCCGACGGACCCGCAGGCCCAGTTCCCCGAGCCCCGCACCCCGGTGAGCCCGGCGGACCCGCGCCTCACGGTCGAGGCCGGCCGGTTCTGGGCGGGCGCCGCCGCGACCGCGCTCGTCGCCGCCCTCATCGGGCTGCTCGGCGTGATCATCTTCGAGCGCATCTTCGCGATCACCCTCGTCCCGCCGCCCGACCTCTTCGCCACGGGGTCGCGCCAGGCGGCGTGGGCGATCGACGGCGCGATCCTCGCGCTGCTCGCCGCCGGGGTGCTGCACCTGCTCATCCTCAGCACGCCCCGGCCGCGCGCGTTCTTCGGCTGGATCATGGCGCTCGTCGTGGTGGCGATCGCCGTCCTGCCGTTCGCGTGGTCGAGCGACGTCACCGCGGCGGCGCTCTCCGGGCTCATCAACCTGCTCATCGGCGTCGCGGTGTGGTCGCTGCTCGCGGGCGTCGCGGGGCGGACGATCGTCGCGCGGCCCGCGCCCGTCGTCTGACCTGGATCACCCGGGCGCACCAGCCGCGCCGCACGCCGTACGACGACGGGGCGCCCCTCCCGCGGGAGGGGCGCCCCGTGTCGTGCCGGCCGGCTCGGGCGAGCCGGCGCTCAGGCGAGCCGGCGCAGCCAGCCGTGGCGGTCGGCGGCGCGACCGGTCTGGATGTCCGTGAGCTCGGTGCGGATCGTCATGGTCAGCGAGCCCGCCTCGCCGGTGCCGATCGTGTGGTCGAAGTCCGAGCCGGCGAGCCGGCCGATCGGCGTGATCACGGCGGCCGTGCCGCACGCGAAGACCTCCGTGACGGAGCCGTCCCGGATCCCGGCGAGGACGTCGGTCAGCGGGATGCGGCGCTCGACGACCTCGTGCCCGCGGTCGGTGAGGAGGCGGATGATCGACGAGCGCGTCACGCCCTCGAGGATCGAGCCGCTGAGCTCCGGCGTCTCGACCGAGCCGTCGGCCTTGACGACGAACACGTTCATGCCGCCGAGCTCCTCGAGGAAGGTGCGCGTCGCGGAGTCGAGGAAGCACACCTGCTCGCACCCGTGCTGCTGCGCGACCACCTGCGGGAGCAGGCTCGAGGCGTAGTTGCCGCCGCACTTCGCGTCGCCGGTGCCGCCCGCGCCGGCGCGGCTGTACTCGCGGTCCACCCAGATGGACACGGGCTTCACGCCGCCCGAGAAGTACGGGCCGACGGGCGACGCGATGACGAGGTACTCCGCCTCGAGCGACGGGCGCACGCCGAGGAACGCCTCCGAGGCGTACATGAACGGGCGCAGGTAGAGGCTCGCCTCCTCGCCCGACGGGACCCAGTCCACGTCCGTGCGCACGAGCGCGGTGATCGAGCCGACGAAGTCGTCCACCGACAGCGCGGGCAGCGCGAGGCGGTGCGCCGACCGGGCGAAGCGCGCGGCATTGGCCTCGGGCCGGAACGTCCACACCGAACCGTCGGCGTGGCGGTACGCCTTCATGCCCTCGAAGATCTCCTGCGCGTAGTGCAGGACGGCGGTCGCCGGGTCCAGGAGGAGCGGGCCGTACCTCTCGATGCGGCGGTCGACCCACCCGTCGGTCGAGTTCCAGCTGATCCGCGCCATGTGGTCCGTGAAGACGGTGCCGAACTTCGGGGCCGCGATGGCGGCCTCGCGCTCGGCGGGCGGCGTCGGGGAGTCCGTGGGGCGGACGTCGAACAGGGCGACGAGGTCCTCCGCCGAGGAGGACGGCTGGTGCTGCGCTGCGAGGGTGCTCATCATGAGGCCTTTCACCTGGCGACCCGGGTGGTCTCCGCCTAGTTTTCCACGCCGGTGCGGCTCGTGCGGGGATCCGCGCGAGGGCACGACGACGTGGGGCGCCACCGGGTCAGAACGGGAGGGATCCGGTCCTGGGGCGATGACGACCGAGGTGCGGGGACTGCGGCGAACCGGTGCCCGGGCCCGCGAGGGGCCCGTGACGGCGTGTCAGCCGGCGACGCGAGCGGCGAGCTCGCGGCCCACCTCGGCCGTCGAGCGTACTCGGCTCCCCCGCTCGGCGAGGTCGGCGGCGACGGCCGCCTCGACGCGCCGCGCCTCGTCGCCGAGGCCCAGGTGGTCGAGGAGCAGCGCGACCGACAGCACCGTGGCGGTCGGGTCGGCCTTGCCCTTCCCGGCGATGTCCGGAGCCGAGCCGTGCACGGGCTCGAACATCGACGGCGCGGTGCGGTCGGGGTTGATGTTCGCGGACGCGGCGAGGCCGATCCCGCCCGTGATCGCGGCGGCCTGGTCGGTGAGGATGTCGCCGAACAGGTTGTCGGTGACGATCACGTCGAAGCGCGAGGGCTTCGTCGTGAGGAAGATCGTCGCGGCGTCGACGTGCAGGTAGTCGGTCGTGACGTCGGGGAACTCCGCGTTGACGGCCTCCACCGTGCGGCGCCACAGGTGGCCCGCGTGCACGAGGACGTTGTGCTTGTGCACGAGCGTGAGGTGCTTGCGCGGACGCGCCTGGGCGCGGGCGAACGCGTCGCGCACGACGCGCTCGACGCCGAACGCCGTGTTGAGGGAGACCTCGGTCGCGATCTCGTGCGGCGTTCCGGTGCGCAGCGAGCCGCCGTTGCCGACGTACGGGCCCTCGGTGCCCTCGCGCACGACGACGAAGTCGATCTCGCCCGGGTCGGCGAGCGGCGACGTGACGCCCGGGTACAGCTTGCCCGGGCGGAGGTTGACGTAGTGGTCGAGCGCGAAGCGCAGCTTGAGCAGCAGGCCGCGCTCGAGGACGCCGGACGGGACGCTCGGGTCGCCGATCGCGCCCAGGAGGATCGCGTCGTGCCCGCGGATCGCGTCGAGGTCCGCGTCGGTGAGCGTCTCCCCCGTCGCGTGCCAGCGGCGCGCACCCAGGTCGAACGGCGTCGTGGAGACCTTCACGTCCGAGCCGGCCACGGCGGCCTCGAGCACGGCGAGCCCCTGCTCGACGACCTCGGTCCCGATGCCGTCGCCGGCCACGACTGCCAGATCAATGGTGCGCGTCATGCCGGCGAGCCTACGCCGCGCCGCCACCCTTCGGGACGGTGGTCTCACGTCTCGGACGGGCGCCGAGTTGCGTTCCACGCGCGGCGGGTCCACTATTAGTAAACTTTCCTAAAGCCCGTCGAAGGACCGACCATGACCGCGCCCGCCACGTCGAGGGTTCCCGGCACCCCGGGGCTCCTGCGCACCATCAACGACCGCGCGGCCCTGGAGCTCCTCCTCGACGTCGGCCCGCTGACCCGGTCCCAGATCGGTGACCGCACCGGCGTCTCGCGACCGACCGCCTCCCAGATCGTCGCACGGCTCGAGCAGTCGGGGCTCATCGAGCCCACCGGCTCCGTGCAGGGCGCGCGCGGCCCCCAGGCCACGCAGTACGCCGCCCGGACCGACGTCGTCGTGGGACTCGCGCTCGACGTCGTGCCCGCCGGGGTGCGCGCCAGCGTCGTCGACGCGCTCGGCCGCACGCTCGGCGAGACGACCGTCGCCGCCGGTCCCGAGCGCTCGGCAGCCGCCGACGTCCTCGCCGCGCGCGACGAGGCCTGCGCCGACGCCGGCATCCCCGTCTCCCGCGTCGCGACCGCGGTCGTCGGCGTGCAGGCCGCCGTCGCGCCGCGCACCGGCGACATCGCCCTCGTCGGGGAGCTCCCCGGCTGGCCGCGCCGCGGGCTGCGCGCGCACCTCGAGGACGTGCTCGGCATCGACGTCCACGTCGAGAACGACGTCAACCTCGCCGCGATCGCCGAGCGCGACGCCGGCCGCGACGAGGAGAGCTTCGCGCTGCTGTGGCTGGGCGAGGGCATCGGCATGGGCGCGTGGCTCGAGGGCCGCGTGCACCACGGCACCGCGGGTGGCGCCGGTGAGATCGGCTACCTCCCCGTGCCCGCCGCCGGCATCGACGACTCGGTCAACGTGCAGGACCTCGTCGGCGGTCTCCGCCTCGTCGAGCTGTGCGCCCGCGCGGGGCTCCCCGGCATCACCGAGGAGGGCTCCTCCTACGGCGACGCCGTCGCCGCCCTCGCCGCGCACCGCGACAGCACCGCGGTGCACGACCTCGTGCAGGACCTCGCGCTCCGCGTCGCGGTCGTCCTCCAGCCCGTCGTCGCCATCCTCGAGCCCGACGCCGTCGTGCTCGGCGGGCCCACGGGCGTCGCGTGCGGCGCGCCGCTCGCCGAGGCGACCGCCGCCGTCCTGCGCGGCACCGACCAGCGGACGGGAGCGGTCGTCGCGAGCGCCGTCCCCGAGCTCGCCGTCCTGCGCGGCGCGCGCTCCGTCGTCGCCGAGGACGTGCGCACCCTCCTGCTCGCCGCCGCGGGACGACCGGACCACCCGGTCGTCGCGCCCTCCGTCCCGGGGTAGTCCTCTTCACCTACCTCGCGAGCGGTGGCCGGCCGACCGTGGCACGGCCGGCCACCGCTCATCCTCGCCGCGCTCAGCGCGGGTAGCGCAGCTCGAACCGCTCGCACACCAGCGGCATGTCCGGCGCGAACTCGCGCGACAGGACGCGACGGAAGTACTTCTCGTGCTCGACGCGCCACGACTCCAGCGACCGGTCGTCCTCGCCCTCCGCGTGCGCGAAGTCCGCGCCGACGTCCTCGAACGCGACCACCTCGACCGACGTCGTGCGGATCAGCGCGCGCGGGTGGCCCGCGCCGTCGAGCAGGATCGACAGCTCGCCGACGCGCGGCACCGCCTCGCCCGTCTCCTCGTACTCCCACAGGGCCGACGACGTCGCCGTCTTCTCCCCCGTGAGCACCGCCATGAGCAGGTCGTCCGCCAGCGCCGGGTTGTCCCCGAACGACCACGCCGGGGGCGGCACGCTCTCGGACACCGTCGTGCCCGTGACGACACCGAGCCGCGCCATGCCCGCGCTGGGCCGCGCCAGCTCCCAGAACGCCAGGATCTCCGCCGCCCGCTCGTCCACCGTCACGTCGTCCGTCACCGGGTCTCCCTCGTCCGTCTCTCGGGTCATGCCCCTATCGTGGCGCACCGAGAATCGGATCTGCCCGGTCTCCCGCCCTTCGTCCCACCCGTGTCGCGCCGGCACGATCCGCCATCTTCTCGGACGCCGCGACCAGGTCCGGGACTGGCGGCCTGCTGGCCAGCGCCCGGGTGAGCCGACAGCAAGGGGGTGGGTGACCCCTGTCGCGCGATCGTGGTGGGCCTGGCGGGAGCGGTGCGAGGAACGAGCACCGCGGATGGTAGATCGCGCGACAGGGGTCACCCACCCCCAGAGGTGAGCCGAGCTCAGAGGCCGAGGATCAGCGCGCGGCGCTGCCCTCGGTGTAGTCGGCGTCCTGCTGCTTCCACGCGAACAGCGACCGCAGCTCCTTGCCGACCTTCTCGATCGGGTGCTGCGCGGCCTTCTCGCGGAGCGCCGTGAACTCCGGCGCGCCGGCGTCCTGGTCGTCGATGAAGCGCTTGGCGAACGCGCCCGACTGGATGTCGGCGAGGACGCCCTGCATGTTCTCCTTGACGCGGGCGTCGATGACGCGCGGGCCGGAGACGTAGTCGCCGTACTCGGCGGTGTCGGAGACGGACCAGCGCTGCTTGGCGATGCCGCCCTCCCACATGAGGTCGACGATGAGCTTGAGCTCGTGCAGCACCTCGAAGTACGCGATCTCCGGCTGGTAGCCGGCCTCGGTCAGCGTCTCGAAGCCGTACTGGACGAGCTGCGACACACCGCCGCAGAGCACGGCCTGCTCGCCGAACAGGTCGGTCTCGGTCTCCTCGGTGAACGTCGTCTTGATGACGCCCGCGCGCGTGCCGCCGATCGCCTTCGCGTACGACAGCGCGACGTCCCAGGCCTGGCCCGACGCGTCCTTCTCGACGGCGATGATGTCCGGGATGCCACGGCCCGCGACGAACTCGCGGCGCACCGTGTGACCCGGCGCCTTCGGGGCGACGAGGATGACGTCGACGCCCTCGGGGGCCTCGATGTAGCCGAAGCGGATGTTGAACCCGTGCGCGAACGCGAGCGTCTTGCCCGTGGCGAGGTTCGGCTTGATCTCGTCGTTGTAGATCGAGCGCTGGTGCTGGTCCGGCGCGAGGATCATGATCAGGTCGGCCCACGCGGCGGCGTCCGCCACGGACTTGACCTCGAAGCCCTCGTCCTGGGCCTTCGCGACGGACTTGGAGCCCTCGCGCAGGGCGACGACGACCTCGACGCCCGAGTCGCGCAGGTTCTGGGCGTGCGCGTGGCCCTGGCTCCCGTAGCCGACGATCGCGACCTTCTTGCTCTGGATGATGGACAGGTCGGCGTCGTCGTCGTAGAACAGCTCAGCCACGATGGATCTCCTCGGTTCTTCGTTGCGGTGCAGGGGTCTGTTGCGGTGTCGCGCGGAACGGCGACCGGTGCGCGCCGACGCCCACGGGGGTCTCGGTGCGAGGGTAGGCGATGGTCAGGCGGAGCGGACGACGCGTTCCAGCGCGCGGTCCGTGATGGAGCGGGACCCGCGCCCGACGGCGACGGTCCCCGACTTCACGATCTCGCGCACGCCGTAGGGCTCGAGGGCCCCGAGCAGCGCGTCGAGCTTCTCCCCCGTGCCCGTCGCCTCGATGGTCACGGCGTCGGGCACGACGTCGACCACCTTCGCGCGGAACAGGTTGACGACCTCGAGCACGCCGGTGCGGTGGGTACCGTCGGCACGCACCTTGACGAGCAGGAGCTCGCGCTGGACCGACGCGGACGAGTCGAGCTCGACGATCTTGATGACGTTGACCAGCTTGTTGAGCTGCTTCGTCACCTGCTCGAGCGGGCGCTCCTCCACGTCGACGACCACCGTGATGCGCGAGATCTCCTCGTGCTCGGTGGGGCCGACGGCGAGGGAGTGGATGTTGAAGGCGCGGCGGGCGAACAGGCCCGCGACGCGCGTCAGCACGCCGGGCTTGTTCTCGACGAGCACGGAGAGGGTGTGGCGGGACATCGGTCAGTCCTCCAGGGACAGGGGTCGGATCGGGGCTGCATTGCGCTGCAGCCGAGTGCCTTGCTTCGCTGCGGCCCTCAACCTCCGCTGCATTCCGCTCAGTCCTCCCGGTCCCAGGCGGGCGAGATGCCCCGCGCGTACTGGATGTCGTCGTTGCTCACGCCGGCGGCGACCATCGGCCACACCATCGCGTCGCGCGAGACGTTGAAGTCGATGACGACCGGGCGGTCGTCGATCTCCATCGCGCGCTTGATCGCGGCGTCCACCTCGCCCATCGACTCGACGCGGATGCCCTCGCACCCGTAGGCGTCGGCCAGCTTGACGAAGTCGGGCACCCGCGCCGTGCCGTGGCCGGTGTGCAGGTCCGTGTTCGAGTAGCGCTGGTCGTAGAACAGCGTCTGCCACTGGCGCACCATGCCGAGCGAGCTGTTGTTGATCAGCGCGACCTTGATGGGGATCTCGTTGATCGTGCAGGTGGCGAGCTCCTGGTTGGTCATCTGGAAGCAGCCGTCGCCGTCGATCGCCCACACCGTGGCGTCGGGGCGGCCGACCTTCGCACCCATGGCCGCCGGGATCGAGAAGCCCATGGTGCCGAGGCCGCCGGAGTTGAGCCACGTCCGCGGGTGCTCGTAGCGGATGAACTGGGCCGCCCACATCTGGTGCTGCCCCACGCCCGCGACGTAGATCGACTCGGGGCCCGAGATCTCGCCCAGGCGGGAGATGACGTGCTGCGGGGCGAGGTGGCCGTCGTCGGGCTCCGTGTAGCCGAGCGGGTACGTCTCGCGCCAGTCGTCGATCTGGCGCCACCAGGCCTCGACGTCCGGCTTGCCCTTGGCCTCGTGCTCACGCTCGAGCTCGGGCAGCAGGTCGGTGATGACCTCCTTGAGGTCGCCGACGATCGGCACGTCCACGTCGCGGTTCTTGCCGATCTCCGCGGGGTCGATGTCGGCGTGCACCACCTGCGCGTGCGGGGCGAAGCTCGACAGCGCGCCGGTGACGCGGTCGTCGAAGCGGGCGCCGAGCGACACGACGAGGTCGGCCTTCTGCAGCGCCGCCACGGCCGGCACGGTCCCGTGCATGCCGGGCATGCCGAGGTTCTGGGGGTGCGTGTCGGGCACCGCGCCGCGCGCCATGAGCGTCGTCACGACGGGCGCGCCCGACAGGTCGACGAGGCGGCGCAGCTCGGCCGACGCGTTCGCGCGGATCACGCCGCCGCCCACGTACAGGACCGGGCGGCGGGCCGTCGCGAGCAGGCGCGCGGCCTCCTTGATCTGCTTGCTGTGCGGCTTCGTCACCGGGTGGTAGCCGGGCAGCTGCACGTCCTGCGGCCAGGAGAACGTGGTGCGGGACTGCATCGCCGACTTCGCGATGTCGACGAGCACCGGGCCCGGGCGGCCGGTCGAGGCGATGTGGAACGCCTCGGCGATGGTGCGCGGGATGTCGTCCGGGTCGGTGACCAGGTAGGAGTGCTTGGTGATCGGCATCGTGATGCCGACGATGTCCGCCTCCTGGAAGCCGTCGGTGCCGATCATCGACTCGGCGACCTGGCCCGTGATCGCGACGAGCGGGATCGAGTCCATGTTCGCGTCGGCGATCGGGGTCACGAGGTTCGTCGCGCCCGGGCCCGACGTCGCCATCGTGACACCGACGCGGCCGGTCGCGTGGGCGTAGCCCTGCGCCGCGTGGCCGCCGCCCTGCTCGTGGCGCACGAGGATGTGGCGCAGGCGCTGGGAGTCCATGAGCGGGTCGTACGTCGGGAGGATCGCACCACCCGGGATGCCGAAGACGACCTCGGCACCGGCCTCCTCGAGCGAGCGGACGATCGACTGCGCGCCCGTCATCTCCTCGCCCGTCGGGGCGCCGTTCGAGGCGCCGGCCGGGCGAGCCGTGGCTGCGCGCCGGACGTCGCC
This sequence comes from Cellulosimicrobium sp. XJ-DQ-B-000, assembly GCF_031119065.1. Taxonomy (NCBI): domain Bacteria; kingdom Bacillati; phylum Actinomycetota; class Actinomycetes; order Micrococcales; family Promicromonosporaceae; genus Cellulosimicrobium; species Cellulosimicrobium sp. XJ-DQ-B-000. The sequence continues at coordinate 42,724 of NZ_JAVHYN010000003.1, read as the reverse complement.
GCGCGGGGCGACCGACGCGGGTGTCGGGGCGGGCTTCGGCGCCGCGGCGGGCGCCGGGGCGCCCTGTCGCGGAGGTGCCGGGGTGGGACCCTGGGCCATGGTGTCTCCTGCGTGTCGTGGCCTCGGCCCGGCGGGCGCCCCGTGGGGCGCTCCGCCGGGAGCCGGAGCCGACCGTGGTGGTGCGGTCGTGCTGGTCGCGGTGTGCGGGTGCCGGTCCTCGCGGGTCTCGCGGGTGCGGCGCTCGCGGTGGCCGGGTAGGCCTGCCGCGGTCTGTCTGCCGTGCTGATGGCGTTGTGGTGGCAACAAAAAACCCCTCGAACCCGGGATGCCGGGCTGGACGAGGGGTGAGCGCGCTGACGAAGCCTGGTGGCGTGGCCTCAGCCGGCGCGCTCAGGAAGTACTACAAGGAGGATCGTCTGCACGTCTGGGACTGTACGCCCATGTCCCGGTGATGTCACGTGTCGAGGCGGCCGTCTCACGCACTGGGACGTGCGGGGCGCGGCCCGGTGCGCCGGAGCACCCGTCCCTCCCACGGCTCCAGGTGCCCGACGGCGCCCGGCCGGGTGCCGTCGTCGGCCCGCCCGGGGTGCGTGGTCACGAGGACCGACGCGTCCTCCCAGCCCGTGAGCGTCCCGGCCGGGACGTCCTGCGGGACGCCGCCGACGTTGACGAGCACGAGGAGCTCGTCCCGGACGGGCGTGCCGTCGGGCCCGGGCGCGTCGAGGGCGCGCGTGAACGCGTAGACCGCCTCGTGGTCGGGCAGCAGCATGCGGAAGTCGCCGAGCGCGACGACCGGCTCCTCCCGGCGCAGCGCGACGAGCCGCCGGTAGAAGTGCAGCACGGAGTCCTCGTCGGCCCAGGCGGCCTCCGCGTTGATCGTCGTGTGGTTGGGGTTGACCTCGAGCCACGGCGTCCCCGTCGTGAAGCCGGCGTTCGCGCTCGCGTCCCACTGCACGGGCGTGCGGGCGTGGTCGCGGCTCGCGTGCGCGAGCACGGAGAGCATCTCCCCGTCGGTCCGCAGGCGCGGGGCGCCCGTGCGACCGGTGAGCTCGCGGAAGTACCCGAGCGACTCGACGTCCTGGTACTGCTCGATCCGCGTGAACGGCGCGTTCGTCATGGCGAGCTCCTCGCCCTGGTAGACGTACGGCGTGCCGCGGTGCAGGTGCAGCAGGAGGGCGAGCGCCTTCGCCGAGGCGACGCGGTGCTCCGGGGAGTCGTCGCCGAACCGCGAGACGACGCGCGGCTGGTCGTGGTTGTCCCAGTAGAGGGCGTTCCAGCCCCGGTGGGCGAGGCCCGCCTGCCAGCGGCCGAGGGTCGCCTTGAGATCGGCGAGGTCCCACCGGACCGGGTCGTACCGGGTCGCCCCGTGGTCGATGCCCATGTGCTCGAACTGGAACACCATGTCGACCTCGCGACGGTCCGGGTCGGTGTACCGCACGCCGTGCTCGACCGTCACGCCCGGCGTCTCCCCCACCGTGAGGATCTCCCGGCCCCGGGCGAGGTACGGCGCGAACACCTCGCGGTGCATCTCGGCGAGGAACTCGTGCACGCGCGGCCCGTCCGTGTAGTGCGGGCTCCCGTCCCCGTACGTGCCCCAGTGCACCTCGCCGTCGGGCAGCGAGCCGTCGGGCGCGACGTCCTTGGAGATGAGGTTGATGACGTCCATGCGGAAGCCGTCGACGCCGCGGTCGAGCCACCGCCGCATCATCGAGTAGACCGCCTCGCGGACGTCGGGGTTCTCCCAGTTGAGGTCCGGCTGCTTGGGGTCGAACAGGTGCAGGTAGTACTCGCCCGAGGCCTCGTCGAACCGCCACGCGCTGCCCCCGAAGAACGAGCGCCAGTTCGTCGGCTCGGCGCCCGGGGCGCCGGGCTCCATGCCCTCGCGCGCGGGGCGCCACCAGTACCAGTCGCGCCGCGGGCTCTGCGCGGACGAGCGCGACTCGACGAACCACGGGTGCTCGTCGCTCGTGTGGTTGACGACGAGGTCCATGACGAGCTTCATCCCGCGCGCGTGCAGCCCTTCGATCAGGGCGTCGAGGTCCGCGAGCGACCCGAACAGCGGGTCGACGTCCTCGTAGTCGCTGATGTCGTAGCCGTTGTCCGCCTGAGGCGACCGGTACACCGGGGACAGCCACACGACGTCGACGCCGAGCCGCTCCAGGTGGTCGAGGCGTCGCGTGATCCCCGGGAGGTCCCCGATGCCGTCGCCGTCGGTGTCCTGGAACGAGCGCGGGTACACCTGGTAGACGACCGAGCGCGTCCACCAGGGGGCGTCACCGGGCGTCTCGGCGCCGGGCCACCCGCCGCGGGGCAGGGGGTCCGGGGTGGGTGCGGACGAGGTCATCGCACGGCTTCCTCTCGGGTCAGGGGGTCCTGGTCCCAGCCTGCCCGACGCCGCGCGACGCGGCGACGCGACGGGCGGGGTCCGTGAGGACGTCGACGTCGTCGACCCACTGCTCGACGGTCCCGACGCCCGGTGGCAGCGCCTGCACCACCGGGTCCTGGATCGCGGACGTCACCACGTCGGCCACCGGCCCGAGCCCCCGGAAGGGCCGGTCGAAGAACGGGACGACGACGTCGGTCACGGTCGGGAGGCCCACCTCGCCCTGGAGGTCGTGCAGGGTCTCCAGCCCTCGGCACAGCGCCGCCTCGCGCGCCCGCCAGTCGTCGGCCGCGAGCGCCTCCGCGAGGTCGGGCCCGGCGGCGGCGGCACGCGGGAGCGCGGCGAACGTCGTCCCGAACCACTTCGCGTACGGCGTCCAGCGCCGCTCGAGCAGGAAGCCGAGGTGCATCGCTGCGCGCACGAGCCGGGCGGCGACGACGCGCGACCCGAGGTCGTCTCCGCGCTCCGCCGTCCGGCCGACGAACGGCAGCTCCTGCCCGATCCGCGCCCAGTCGACGGCGACCGCGTACCGCCACAGGTCGTCGGGATACCAGGCGAGGCGCTCGCGCGCCGCGGTGGCCTGACCGCCGGTGTCCACGAACACCGGCCCGGCCGTCACCTCGAGGACCGCCTGACCGGTGAGCGTGAGCCAGTCGTCGACGGCGAGCGGTCGCGTCGCGTCGACGCCGAGGCGCGACGTGACGAAGCCCGACGGCGACGCGACCTCGACCTGGTGCGGACCGTGCGGGCTCCACGTGGTCGGGAACCGGGTCGGGTGCCCGGCGAACGTGTCGGGCAGCGCCGCGCCGAGCAGCGCGTCGACCTCGTCGACCATCGGCTCGTCGACCAGCAACGTCAGGCGCAGACCCCAGTCGTGGTCGCGCGACGTCGCGTCGTCGAGCCCGAGGACGTCGGACCCGCTCCCGAGGCGTCCCGCCGCGTGCGGCAGCCCGGGCCAGCGGCCGAGCAGGATCGGCCCGACGACCTCGTCGTAGTAGCGCCGCGCGAGGTCGGTCCCGGTCTCCACCCGGGCAACCTAGCGGGTCGGCGTCACGACACCCAGGGCTTTCGCCGCTACCACCGCTCGGCCCCGACGAAGCGCGTGGGAGCCGGGTCGACGCCCAGCACGTCGCGCAGGACCGTGAGGTCGTAGGTGCGTTCCATCGCGAGGTGGCTCAGCGCGTACCGGGTCAGGCGCGGCGGCTCGCGGCGACGCAGCCGCCGGGCGACCGTCTCGACCGCGCCCGCGAGCGCCCAGGCGGGCCGCACCGGGACGGCGACGACCCGCACGGCGGTACCCCGGCGGCGCAGCGCGTCGGCGAGCGCGTCGCGCAGGACCACCGGCTCGGCGTCGGCGACGTTCACGACGAGCGGGCCTCCGGCCGCGCCGTCCCCCGCGCCGGGCGCGCGGGCCGCGGCGTCGGGCAGCACGACGGCGGCGCGCGCCGCGGCGAGCAGCGTGTCCACGTGGGTCAGGGACTGGAGCACGCGCCCGCCGCCGGGCAGGACGAGGCGCCCGCGCCGCACGGCGGCCTCGACGCGCGGCAGGAGCGTCGAGTCGCCCGGCCCGTAGACGGCGTGCGGGCGCAGGACGACGACAGCGCCGCGGTCGGGGTGGCGCGCGACGTCGCGGGCCAGCGCGCGTTCGGCCTCCGCCTTCGTCGTGCCGTAGGCGTCGAGGTACCGGGCGACCGGCGCCTCGTGCTCGCGGGCGCGGACGCTCGGGCGGTACGGGTCGTACACGCTGCCGGACGAGACGTGCACGAACCGCGCGCCGGGGAACGTGTCGCGGACCGCGAGCGTCCCGGCGACGTTCGTGGCGCGCGCGACGTCGAGCGCGCACCAGTCGGACACGGCGGCGCCCCCGTGCACGACGGCGTCCACCGGGGGCGGGTCGGCGAGCGGACCGGTGGTGAGGTCCCAGGCGAGGTGCCGGGCGCCGTCGACCGCCGGGTCGCGGCGGGAGGACGTCCAGACCTCGTGGCCGTCGGCGACCAGCCCGCGCGCGACCGCTCCCCCGACGAATCCCGACGCCCCGGTGACGACGACCCTCACGCGCGGGCGCCGGGCGTGTCTCGGCCGACGGCGGCCGACTCAGCGGGCACCAGCGGCGCGGCGGGCACGCTCGGCGCGGCGGTCTCCAGCGGTGCGGCGGGCACCAGCGGCGCGGCGGCGCGCGAGAGCGCGGCGCGGTCGGGCTTGCGCGAGCGACCGGCGAGCGGGATGCGGTCGGCGAGCAGCACGACGTCGGGCAGCGCGTCGTGGTCGAGCACGCCCGGCAGCGCGGTGCGCACCCGGTCCACGAGCGGGTGGTGCGGGTCCAGGCGCACCGCCGTACCGGCGTCGGGCCGAGGATCGGGCCTGGTGGCCGTCTCCGGCCGAGAGTCTCCCGACGCCGAGGTGACGACGAGCGCGACCCGCTCGTCGCCGTCCACCTGGGGAACCCCCACGAGCAGCGCCTCGCCGACGCCGTCGAGCGCCGCGACGCGCGGCTCGTAGAGGCCGGGGTAGATGTTCGTCGTGCCGCGGATGATCATGTCCCGCGTGCGGCCGACGAGGACGAGCCGCCCCGCGTCGTCGAGGCGCGCGAGGTCGCCGGTGCGGTGCTCCGCGGCCCGTGCGCCCGCGCCCCGGGCGGGGGCGTCGAGGTCGTGCAGGTAGCCCGCCATGAGCGACGGCCCGGACAGCACGAGCTCCCCGACGCCGTCCTCGTGCCCGGGCTCCCCGACGACGGCGTCCCGGCCGTCCTCGGGCTCCTCGTCCTCGACCGGGTCGAGCCGCGCGACCGTGCCGGGCAGCGGCGCGCCGACGAGGTCGCCGTCGCCCGCATACGCGAGCTTCTCGCGGGCCTCGACCACCGCGACCGGCAGGATCTCGGTCATCCCGTACACCGCGACCCACCGCGTGCCGGGCAGCACGCGCGTCGCGCGCTCGAGGAGCGCGCGGGTCACGGGAGCGCCGCCGACGAGCGCGACGCGCGGCCCGCGTGCCGGGACTGCCCCGGCCTCGATCGCGTCGAGCAGTGCCGTGACGTCCGCGGGCACGAGGTACGTGCCCGCGGCGCCGTCGAGCTGGCGCGCGAAGGTCGTGATGTCGCGGCTCGGCGGGTCGGCCGGCACGGACCACGTGGCACCCGCGAGCAGCGCCGGGACGCCGAGCAGCATCTGGTCGGTGTGCACGACGTCGCCCGGCGCGAGCGCGAACACGTCGCGCAGCAGGTCGCACCCGGCGAGCAGCGACCCGGCCGTGTGCACGACGGCCTTCGGCTGCGCCGTCGTGCCGGACGTGAAGACGGTGAGCGCCTCACGGTCCGGGTCGAGCGGCGGCAGCGCCGCGCGGTCGACCGCGCTCGCGGCGAGGCGGCGGGCGGCGCGCGAGCCGCGCGGCACCCCGGGGAGCCACGGGCCGGCGTGCACGTGCCGCAGCGGGAGGCTCGCGTAGTCGGGCAGGAGCAGGCCCCGTGACCGCGCCAGACGGCGCAGCGGCCCGCGCGAGGCGGCGTAGAGGAGCGACTCGGTCGTCGCGAGCGACGGCCCGGCTGCGCTCACGCGTGCCGCGAAGAGCTCGGGCGTCGAGCCGGGGTCGACGAAGACGACGGTCCCGCCCGCCCGGACCACCCCGAACGCGAGCACGACGCCCTCCGGCCGGGGCCGCACCGAGAACAGGGCGCGGTCGCCCGGCGCGAGGCCGTCGGCCGCGAGCGCCGTCGCGGTCGCCTCGACGCGCCGCGCGAGGTCGGCGTACGAGGCCTCCTCGCGCACGCGCGCACCGCGGCGGCCCGGCCGCGTCCAGCGCCGGAGCGCGACCGCGTCGGCGGACGCGTGCCCGGCGGCCCCGCGGGCGAGGATCGGGGCGAGCAGGTGGCGGGCCACGTCGTCGGGCGCGGTCATGCCGCCTCCCCGGCCGACGACGCGGCCGATCCGGCGACCGGGCCCGGTGCGCGCACCTCGCCGCCGACCGCCCGCACGACGAGCGAGCGGTACGCCGGGATGAGCACGCCGCGGGCGACGGCTCGGTCGGTGACCTGAAGGCTCCGACCCGCCGCGGCGACCGGGCGCAGGGCGTCCAGGACGGCGTCGACCTGGGCCGTCGCGAGCGGCATGCCGAGACAGAAGTGCGGGCCGGCGCCGAACCACAGGTGTCGCACCGCCGGGTCGACGGGGGCGTCCGGGTCGAAGGGGCCCGCGTCCTTGCAGCAGGAGATCGTCGCGATCACGACCCGGTCGCCCGCGCGGACGCGGACGTCGCCCACGGTCGTGGCGGCACGCACGGAGCGGAGCATGGCGGGCGTGGGGGCCGTGACGCGCAGCGCCTCCTCGACGACGCGGCCGCGCAGCGCCGCGGCCTCCGGCCCGGCGCCGGGGTCGGCCGCGAGGAGCCGGTCGAGCCAGCCGGTGTCCGCGGTGAGTGTAACGAGGCGCGGCACGAACGACTGGATGGTCTCGGTGCCCGTGAGGACGAACGCGCCGACGGCGCCGAGCGCCTCGTCCTCCGAGAGCCCGAGCTCGCGCATGCGCCCGGGGACGGTCGCGGGGTCCCCCGCGCGGTACGCGTCGCGCGCCGGTGCGGACAGCCGCGCGAGGACGGCGCGCGCGTGCCGCACCTGGCTGGGCGTGAGGCTGCGCCGGTGCAGGCGCACGAGGCCGACCACGGACTGTGCGGCGGTCATCGCCTCGCGGACGGCGGAGTCCGTCGGGGGCAGCCCGGTCATCGCGCAGACGACCGTGCCGGCCATGGTCGCCGTCTCCGCCACGAGGTCGACGCGCTCGCCCGCGAGCAGCCGCGGGGCGAGGCCCGCGAGGACGTCGGGCACGCTCACCGCGACGAGGTCGCGCACCGCGCGGGGCGTGAAGAGACCCGACAGCGCCCGGCGCAGGCGCGCGTGGTCGGCGCCCTCCATGTTGAGGAGCACGGACGGGCCGAGCACGGGCGTCCACAGGTCCGACGGCGACCCCGGGCCCACCTTGGAGAAGTGCTCGGTGTCGAGCAGCACGGCGCGCGCCGTCGCGGCGTCGGACACGACCACCCCGATCCCGGGGACGCGCACGACCGGGCCGCGGTGCCGCAGGGCCCGGATCGCCGGGTAGACGAGCGGGTGCGCCCCGCGCTGCACCCGCTCCTCCCAGCGCATCGCCGCGGCGAGCCCGGCGGGTGCGGGCGCGAGCGCCGTGCCGGTCACCGGATGTCCACGAGCTCGGGCCGGTAGCGGTGGTCGGCGTACCAGCCGAGCGTGCGGACGAGGCCCCACGCGTGCGCCCGGCGCGTCGAGGCCCGCACGACGACGTCACGGTGCGCGCCGTACCGTCGCGTGCGGCGGCGCACCGCGTTGACGAGCGCCCGGTCCTCGTGGACGTCCTCGATCGCGGTGCGCGGGAACCCGCCCGCCGCCTCGTACAGCGCCGCGGTGATCGCCATGTTGCAGCCCGGCGCCATGACGTAGGGCCCGAGGTAGGACGGGTCCTGGTTGCCGGGGCGGAAGCGCCCGAACGTGCTCGCGACGCTCACCGCCGCGGAGAGCACGCCCTGCTGGACGCGCGAGACCGGGCGGTCGTCGGTACGCGGCACGAGCCGTCCCGCGACGAGGTCGTGCCCGCTCGCGAACGCGGCCCGCACGCGTCGGGTCCAGTCGGGCAGCGGCAGGCAGTCGGCGTCGGTGCGGGCGAGGTGGGTCGCGCCCTGCGCGATCGCCGCCCGCATCCCCGTGTCGGCCGCCGCGCCCGTGCCCTTCTGCGGCTCGTCGACGACGCGCCACCGCGTCATGCCCCACGCCGCCGCGGTCGCGCGCACCAGGTCGCCCGTGCCGTCCGACGACCCGTTGTCCACGACGACGAGGTCGAAGTCCGTGTCCTGCTGGTCGCGCAGCGCCTCCAGCGTCGCGACGATCCCGTGCGCCTCGTCGCGCGCGGGCACCACGACGGCGAGCCGCTGCGTGCTCGTCACTCCTCGCGTGAACCGCCGGGTGCTCACAGCCGCACCACCGTCGCGCCGATGCTGATGCCGCCCGCGAGGCCGACGAGCACGACGACGTCGCCCGGCCCGACCCGACCCGTCTCGAGCGCGGTCGCGAGCTGGAGCGGGAGCGTCGCGGAGGCGACGTTGCCGTGGTCGGCGACGGTGACGAGCGTGCGCCCGGTCGGCAGGCCGAGCGCGGCGTGCACGTCGTCGAGGTAGGCGACGGCGACCTGGTGCACGGCGACGAGCGCGACGTCGTCCCACGTGAGCCCCGCACGGCCGAGCGCGTCGAGGACGACCCCCGGCCCGAGCGCGAGGAACGCGTCCCGGAGCCGCGACCCGTCGATCTCGAAGTAGGTGCGCTCGAGGTCGCGCGGGTGCGCGGTGCCGCCCCCGGGGAGCATGCCGACGTCCCAGTGCGTCGACTCGGCGCCGAACGCGCTCGCGAGGATGCCGCGGGGCGCGGGGGCGCCGGAGCCGTCGCGCGCGTCGGCCTCCGCCGCGGTGACGCGGCGCACGAGGACGGCGGCCCCGGCGTCGGACATGGTGTAGCCCGGGGCGGAGAGCAGGTAGGTCGCGCGGTCGGGGACGTCCCAGCGCACGGCGCGCGACGGCGCCTCCCCGCACGCGACGAGCACGGTGCCGTACCGGCCCGTCGCGACGAGCGCCTCGGCGACCTCGATGGCGTTGAGCACGGAGTTGCACGCGTTCTTGACGTCCATGACGGGCGCCCGGACCCCGAGCTTCGCGGCGACGATGTGGCTCGTCGCGGGCTCGACCATGTCCTGGCTCGCCGACGCGAAGAGCAGCAGGTCGACGTCGTCGGGGGCGAGGCCCTGGGTCGCCAGCAGCTTCTCCGCGGCCGCGACGGCGAGGTCGGAGGCGTCCCAGTCGTCGGGGAGCACGTGGACCTGCCGCACGCCCGTGAGGCGCGAGACCATCGGCACGCGCGGCGCCGCGCCCGGGTTGCGCTCCGCGAGCGCGCGCTCCGCCTCGCGCACGTCGACCACGCGCTCGGGCAGGTGGACCCCGACGGCGGCGATCACCGCCGCGGGACGCACGGGTGCGGACCCGGGGGCTACCGGGCGGGGTGGGTTCTCTGGCACGCGCGACACAGTAGCCAAGCAGACCCCCTCGGACGGCGGGCGTCCACAGGTTCCGATGGGGTGAAGTGCCCATCCCCGGACGGCGGCGCGGCCGCCCCGTGGCCCTGCCCGTGCGCCACACTGACCCCGTGACTGCGACCACGACCGGACCCGTGCCCACCCGCGAGCGCCGTCGCGCCCTGCCCACGACCCGGCACGAGCTGCAGGTCCTCACCGCCGCGCGCCCCGCGATGGCCGGCGTGCTCCTCGTGGGCGGCGCGCTCACCGGGCGGCGTCCGGGCGGTGGGCTGCGCCGGGTGCCGGGCCTCGGGTGGGTGACGGCCGACCCGACCGTGGGTCGCCGCATCCTCACCGACCACCGGCACTTCACGATCGTCGGCGAGGGCGGGGTCGGGCACCTCTGGGCCCAGATCCTCGGCGACTGGGTCCTCGACCTGTTCGACGGCCCGGGCCACCACGACCTGCGCACCCGCTCGCGCGAGCTCTTCACCGAGGCGAGCGCCGCGGCGTTGGTCGACGGCGCGTGGTCGCTCGCGCTCGACGACGCGCGCCGCACCCTCGCCGCGGGCGGGACGGTCGACGTCGGCCGGCTCGCGCGCGTGCTCGTCGGCCGGATGATGATCTCGCTGCTCGGCATCCCGTCCCCGGCGGCCACCGGGGCGGGCTCAGGGCCGGGCACAGCGACGGGCTCAGCGGCGGGCTCAGCGGCGGGCGCCGGGACCGGCGCGACGCCGGAGGCCGTCCCGACGGACGACGACGCCCTCGCGGCCTTCGCGACGGGCGAGCGGCTCGCGTCGATCGCGCTCGGGAGCGCCGGCTCGACGTACCTCGCGCCGGGCCAGGTCGCGGCGGCGCGGGAGATCGTCGCCGAGCTGACCCAGGGCGTCCCGGACGGGTGGCGGCACGCGCCGGCCGACCGCCTGCTCGGCCGGTGCCGCGAGCTCGGCCTCGGGCTGGAGGAGACGACCGGGCTCGCGAGCCTGCTCATGGTCGCGGGCACCGAGACGTCGGCGTCGGCCATGGTCCGCACCACCGCGCTCCTGATCGACACGGGCGAGCAGCACCGCCTGCTCCGGCTCCTGGCCGACGAGCGCGCCCACCCCGTCGAGCGGACCGCCGGCGAGCCGGACGCCGTCGAGAACGCCGTGCGCGAGGGTCTGCGCGTGACGAGCCCGGCCTCGGTGATCGGCCGGGGCGTGTCGGCCGACGTCGAGGTCGCGGGCCGCACCCTGCGCGCCGGGGAGCGCGTCATGATCCTCACGTGGGCGGCGAACACAGCGGCCGGGCCGTTCCGCGCCGACCGCCCCTACGTGCGCGAGACGCGCCAGCTCTGGTTCGGCGCGGGGCGCCACCTGTGCCTCGGCGCCGCGCTCGCCCGCGCCGAGATCGCCGCGCTCCTGCACGCGCTGTACGACGACGGCGCACCCCTGCGCGTCGTGTCGCGCCGCGCCAAGCGCCGGGTCCTCGTGCCCGGCTACGACCAGCTGGTCGTTGCGCGCGCCTGACCCGCAGGGCGGGAATCGGCAGCGGTACACCGGGCGTCAGCCCTGCGGGGTCACGCTCCACGTGCCGGCGGTCTTCACGGCGAGGACACCGGGAAGCGCGAGGTCGTACGTCTCGGTGAACGCCTCGGTGTCGCCGAACATGCGCGACGCCTCGCGCGTGACCCCGAAGTATCGGCCCTGGAACGAGTCCTCGGGGCCCGCCGGCGTCCACGACACCTCCGCGCTCGTCGTGCTGCCGTCGAGCCGCAGGACGGTCGGTCCCGTGCCCGACTGCGGCCCTGCGACGGGCGGCAGGTCGTTCCAGCTCTCGAACCGCAGGGACCACTCCCCCGACGCTTCGAGCCAGATCGACTGCTGCGGCGCGGAGTCCTCGAAGACGTCCATGAGGTACGACCCGGTCGTCTCACCGAGCGCACCCGGGTACGGCGTGACGTCCGTCGGTGCCATGAACGCGCGCGTCCCCGCGCAGTCGCCGCAGTCCAGGTGCACGACGACGGCGAAGTCGCCGTCGCGCGCGAACGTCACGGCGGCGCTCCCCGTCCCGCTCGCCGCGGCGGGTGCACCGGCGGCGACCGTTCCCGCGTCCACCGCCTGGGCGGGTGGCGCGGAGGGACGGTCGGCGAGCGGGTCGACCACCTCGGGCGTCGTCTCCTCCGACGGCTCGTCGCGCGTGCCCAGCGCGTCCTCGGTGGCCGTCGGGCTCGGGGCGGAGGACCCCGGAGCGACCTCCGGCTCCCCGGCGGCAGTGCACCCGCCGAGCGCGACGACCGCGGCCGTCACGATGGCCAGCGGGACGACGGCGGACGCGGCCCGGCGACGGCGCGGCGATCTCTCCGGACGTGCGCTCACGGGACCAGCATCGCAGGGACCGGGCGGTTCCTGCGCGCTCGGCTCATCCCCGTAGCCACCGGCCCCGGTCAGTCGCGCGCCTGCCAGGTGCACACGCACGCCTCGTTGCCCTCGGCGTCGGCCAGGACCCAGAACGCGGGCGCGCGCCGGTCGGACACGAGGTGCCCGCCCGCGGCGATGGCGGCGGTGACGCGCGCCTCCGCGACGTCGTGCGGGACCGTCACGTCCACGTGGATGCGGTTGCGCTGCTCGCGCGGCGCGTCCATCTGCTGGAACCAGAACGCCGGGGCGCGCCCGCTCGGATCGCGGAGCTCGGGTGCGGGCAGCTCGGGGGCGCCCTCGTCGAACCCGAGGACCGCGCGCCAGAACGGCTGCACCGCCGTCCCGACGAGGGTGTCGACAGCGATCTCGAGGTCCTGCACCGCCGTCGGGTCCGCGACGAGGTCGAGCTCGCGCGCCGCCGCGGAGATCTGCCGGGCGAGGGCCACGTCCCGCTCGCTGACGCCCCCGACGTCGTGCGAGGTCAGCCGGACCGTCACCGTCCCGTACCGCAGGTCGACGTCGGGGTGATGGTTCGCCGCCTCGGCGAGCTCGCCGATCGCGTCGACGAGCTCCACCCCCGCGGTGAACGACCCCGTGCGGAACAGCGTCTGCACCGTCCTGAGGATGAACCGCCAGTCCTCGACGCCGTCGCTGTCGTGGAACTGGCGCGCGGTGATGCGGTCGTCCGCCGTCTGGGTCATGGCCGTCCTCCGGGGTGCGTCGCTGCGGCGAGGTGCGACACCACGCTAGTGCGCGCCTGCGACGCCCGCGCGCTCCGGGGTCACTCGAGGATCGCGCCGCGCGACGCCGACTGGACGAGCTTGGCGTACTTCGCCAGCACGCCGCGCGTGAACGTCGGGGGCAGCGGCGCCCACCCGTCGCGGCGCGCGGCGAGAGTGTCGGCGTCGACGAGCAGGTCGAGCGTCTTGTTCGCGACGTCGAGCCGGATCGGGTCGCCGTCGCGCACGAACGCGATGGGGCCCCCGTCGACCGCCTCGGGCGCGACATGCCCGACGCACAGGCCGGTCGTCCCGCCGGAGAAGCGGCCGTCCGTGAGCAGCAGGACCGTCTTGCCGAGCCCCGCGCCCTTGATCGCGCCCGTGATGGCGAGCATCTCGCGCATCCCCGGGCCGCCCTTGGGCCCCTCGTACCGGATGACGACGACGTCCCCGTCGGTGATCGTGCCGTCCTCCAGGGCGTCGAGCGCCGCGCGCTCGCGCTCGAAGACGCGCGCGGTGCCCTCGAACACGTCCTCGTCGAACCCGGCGGACTTCACGACGGCGCCCTCGGGCGCGAGCGACCCGTGCAGGATCGTGATGCCGCCCGTGTGGTGGATCGGGTTGTCGAGGGCCCGCAGGATCTTGCCGTCCGGGTCGGGCGGGTCGATGTCGGCGAGGTTCTCCGCGACCGTACGGCCGGTGACGGTGAGCGCGTCGCCGTGCAGCAGGCCGGCGTCGAGCAGGGCCTTCATGACGACGGGCACGCCGCCGATGCGGTCGACGTCGTTCATCACGTAGCGCCCGAACGGCTTGAGGTCGCCGAGGTGCGGCACGCGGCTCGCGACGCGGTCGAAGTCGGCGAGCGTGAGGTCGACCTCGGCCTCGTGCGCGATGGCGAGCAGGTGCAGCACCGCGTTGGTGGAGCCGCCGAACGCCATGACGACGGCGATCGCGTTCTCGAACGCCTCCTTCGTCATGATGTCGCGCGCCGTGATGCCGAGCCGCAGCAGGTTGACGACGGCCTCGCCCGAGCGGTGCGCGAACGCGTCCCGGCGCCGGTCCGCCGACGGCGGCGCCGCCGAGCCGGGCAGCGACATGCCCATCGCCTCCGCGACCGACGCCATCGTGTTCGCCGTGTACATGCCGCCGCACGCGCCCTCGCCGGGGCAGATGGCGCGCTCGATGCGGTCCACGTCCTCGCGGCTCATGAGCCCGCGCGCGCACGCGCCGACCGCCTCGAACGCGTCGATGAGCGTGACGTCCTTCTCCGTGCCGTCGGAGAGCTTGACCCAGCCGGGCATGATCGAGCCCGCGTAGAGGAACACGCTCGCCAGGTCGAGCCGCGCTGCCGCCATGAGCATCCCCGGGAGGGACTTGTCGCACCCGGCGAGGAGGACCGTCCCGTCGAGGCGCTCCGCCTGGACGACCGTCTCGACCGAGTCCGCGATGATGTCGCGGCTCACGAGCGAGAAGTGCATCCCCTCGTGGCCCATGGAGATGCCGTCGGAGACGGAGATCGTCCCGAACTGCAGCGGGTACCCGCCGCCCGCGTGCACGCCCTCCTTCGCGCCCTGCGCGAGCCGGTCGAGCGACAGGTTGCACGGCGTGATCTCGTTCCACGAGCTCGCGATGCCGATCTGCGGCTTGGCGAAGTCCTCGTCGCCCATCCCGACGGCGCGCAGCATGCCGCGCGACGCCGTCGCCTCCAGGCCGTCGGTGACCTGGCGGGAACGCGGCTTGAGGTCGGGTCCGGCGTCGGACCCCGAGGTGTGCCCAGTCATGACCCCACTCTAGGAACGGCACCGGCGCGGGGCGCGGCGGGACGCGCCGCGGCACGGAGGCCCGCCCGGCCCGTGCAGGCCCGAGACGGGCCGACCGCGGTGCGAGGCGCACGGCATCATGGGGCCGTGCACACACGCCCCGGAGCCGTCCGAGCCGTCCTGCCCGTCCTCGCCCTGGCCGCGACCGCCGCGTGCGCGGCTCCCGCGCCGTCGGGCACGAGCCCCGGCTCCCCTACCTCCGCGACGTCCGCCCCCGCACCGGACGCGACGACCGGGTCGCCCGACGACACCGCGACCGCGACGGCGACCGCGAGCGCCGAGGAGGCTCCCGAGGGGCAGGTCGAGACGCCCGAGGAGTCGTTCCGCGCGTGGCTGGCCGCGAGCCGCGCGCCGGACGTCGAGGTCGCGTGCGGCTACCTCGCACCGGAGCTCGTCGACCGGATGGTCGCCGAGATGACGGCACAGGGGTGGCCGGGCATCACGGACTGCGCGTCGATGACCACGACCACCGCCGGTCTCTACGCGGCCGTGGGCGACGTGCCGGAGGTCGAGGTCGGCGTCCGCGAGGAGCGCGCCGACGCGGCGGTGCTGTCCGTCGTCTACGACGGCGGCGACTGCGGGATCGCCGTCATGGTGCCGCAGGGCGCGCGGTGGGTCGTCACGGAGCAGTCCGAGGAGGAGTGCTGACCCTCGCCGCGGGGGGCTCCGCGCCCGGGCACGACGACGGGCCCGCACCTCGGGAGGTGCGGGCCCGTCGTCGTCGGGTCAGCGGCGCTTGATGAGCGACACGTCGCGGACGGCGCCGCGGTCGGCGGACGTCGCCATGGCGGCGTAGGCCTGCAGGGCGGGCGAGACGTAGCGGTCGCGGTCGACCGGCTGCCACGGGTTCTCGCGCGCCTCCATCTTGGCGCGACGCTCGGCGAGCACGTCGTCCGGCACGTTGAGGCGGATGAGGCGCGTGTCGACGTCGATCTCGATCTCGTCGCCGTCCTCGACGAGGCCGATGACGCCGCCCGCGGCGGCCTCGGGCGAGACGTGGCCGACGGAGATGCCCGACGACCCGCCGGAGAAGCGGCCGTCGGTGATGAGCGCGGTGACCTTGCCGAGGCCGCGGCCCTTGATGAACGACGTCGGGTACAGCATCTCCTGCATGCCGGGGCCGCCCGCGGGGCCCTCGTAGCGCACGACGACGACGTGGCCGGGCTGGACCTGCTTGGTGAGGATCTTCTCGACGGCCTCGTCCTGCGACTCGCAGACGAGCGCCTTCCCGACGAAGTGGAAGATGTCCGGGTCGACCCCGGCGGTCTTGAACACGGCGCCGTCCTCGGCGAGGTTGCCGCGCAGCACGGCGAGCCCGCCCTCGACGGTGTACGCGTGCTCGAGGTCGCGGATGCAGCCGTTCGCGGCGTCGGTGTCGAGCGACTCCCAGCGGTTCGACGTCGAGAACGCCTGCGTGGTGCGCACTCCCCCGGGCGCCGCGTGGAACAGCTCGACGGCCCGCTCGGTCGCCTTGCCGCCCCGGACGTCCCAGTCGTCGAGCCACTCGCGCAGCGTCGGCGTGTGCACGCTCGTGACGTCGTGGTCGAGCAGGCCCGCGCGGTCGAGCTCGCCCAGGAGCGCGGGGATGCCGCCGGCACGGTGCACGTCCTCCATGTGGAAGTTCGGGTGGTTCGGCGCGACCTTGGACAGGCACGGCACCTGGCGGCTGATGCGCTCGATGTCGGTGAGGTCGAAGTCGACGCCCCCCTCCTGCGCAGCGGCGAGGATGTGCAGCACGGTGTTCGTCGAGCCGCCCATCGCGACGTCGAGCGCCATGGCGTTCGAGAACGCGGCCTTGGTCGCGATCGAGCGGGGCGCGACGGAGTCGTCCTCGTCCTCGTAGTAGCGCTTCGCGAGCCCGACGATCGTGCGGCCGGCCTCGAGGAAGAGCTCCTTGCGCGCGGCGTGCGTCGCGAGGGTCGAGCCGTTGCCGGGGAGCGACAGGCCGAGCGCCTCGGTGAGGCAGTTCATCGAGTTCGCGGTGAACATGCCGGAGCACGACCCGCACGTGGGGCACGCGTTCTCCTCGACCTGGGCGAGCGCGGCGTCGGACACCGCGTCGTCGGCCGAGTAGTTGATCGCGTTGACGAGGTTGAGCGGGGTCTTCGCGACGCCGTCGGCGACGACCGCCTTGCCGGCCTCCATGGGCCCGCCGGACACGAAGATCACCGGGATGTTGAGCCGCAGCGCGGCGTTGAGCATGCCGGGCGTGATCTTGTCGCAGTTCGAGATGCACACGAGGGCGTCGGCGCAGTGCGCGTTGACCATGTACTCGACCGAGTCGGCGATGAGGTCGCGGCTCGGGAGCGAGTAGAGCATGCCGCCGTGGCCCATGGCGATGCCGTCGTCGACGGCGATGGTGTTGAACTCCTTGGAGACGCCGCCGGCCTCGCGGATCGCGGACGCGACGAGGTCGCCCATGTCCTTGAGGTGTACGTGGCCGGGGACGAACTGCGTGTACGAGTTGGCGATCGCGATGATCGGCTTGCCGAAGTCCTCCGCGCCCATGCCGGTCGCGCGCCAGAGGGCGCGGGCGCCGGCCATGTTGCGGCCGTGGGTGGACGTCCGAGAGCGCAGGGGGCGGCTCATTCCGGGTCAGCTCCTTCGACGGGGTGCTGCGACCGATCCTCCGGCCGCCGGGTCACATTACGCCTCGTCGGGGCGGTCCGGCCGAGGCGTCCGTCTCGTGGTCGTGCGGCCTACGTACGTAGCCCCGAGGGACCTACGGGATGTCCACGCGATCCGGACGTAAGGGTTGAACCGCCTCCCGTACCCCTGCCACCGTGGGCGAGCACGTCACGGCCGGACGACCACCGCGACGCCTCGACGGGGAGCGGCACACCGCTCGGGTCGGGGTGGGTCCTCGCCGGCCCCGACCCGACCACTTCTCTCCCCGAGGGGGCACCTCCATGTCCACGTCCACCACGTCCGCGCCGCCCGGCGCCACCCCGGGGGCCGCAGCGCGCACCACCGGCCCCGTCACCCAGGACGACGTCGTCACGCGCTCGTCGGCCCGCCACGCCCTCGCGCTCACGCGGATCGGCACGGCCGTCGTCTTCCTGTGGCCGTTCACCGACAAGCTCGTCGGCCTCGGGTACGCGACCCCGCGCGAGCGCGCGTGGCTCGCGGGGGGCGCACCCACGCAGGGCTACCTCGAGAACGGCGCTCAGGGCCCGCTCGCGAGCACGTTCGCCGCGATGGCGAGCCCCGTCACCGACTGGCTCTTCATGCTCGGGCTGCTGGGCGTCGGCCTCGCGCTCCTGCTGGGGATCGGCCTGCGGGTCGCCGCGGTGAGCGGCACGGTCCTGTTCGCGATGCTGTGGCTCTCGCAGTGGCCGCTCGCGGCCGGTTCGAACAACCCGGTCGTCGACGACCACGTCCTCGTGATCCTGCTCCTCGCCGTCCTCGCGACGACGCTCGCGGGCGACACGTGGGGCCTCGGCCGACGCTGGGCGGCCCTCCCCCTCGTGCGCCGGGCGGCCTGGCTGCGCTGACGCGCCGCGGGACTGGTACCCCCACGGGTGCAGCACCGGAGCGGGGCCGCGACGTCGCGGCCCCGCTCCGTCGTCCGACGCCGCCCTCAGGCCCCGGCGGTGTGCGCGCCCTCGAGCTCGTCGGCGTGGCGGATGTGCCGCGTGACCCACGGCGCGAGCGCGAACAGCGCGAGCGCGAACACGAGGGTGATGGCGCCGATGCCGCCGAAGTACGCGGTGTCGGAGGCACCCTCGGTGACCTGCACGACCTGCGCGGTGATGGCCTGCCCGGCGGCGGGCGCGAGGAACCACAGGGCCATCGCCTGGGACCGGAACGCCTTCGGCGCGAGCAGGGTCGTCGCGGCGAGGCCGACCGGCGACAGGCACAGCTCGCCGAGCGTCTGGATCACGTAGACGAGCACGAGCACCCACGACGGCGCCTTGCCGTCGCCGACGACGGCCGACGCGGCCGCGAGGAAGAGGAACGACACCGACGCGAGGGTGAGGCCGATCGCGAACTTGTTGGCCGTCGTCGGGCGGTCGCCCGTCTTGAGCCAGATCCACGCGAACACGGGCGCGAGGACGATGATCGACAGCGGGTTCACCGACTGGAAGAACTCGGGGCTGATGCCCACGCCGAAGAACGTCAGGTCGGTGCGGTCCTTCGCGAACGCCGAGAGCGTCGTGGCCGCCTGCTCGAAGATCATCCAGAAGAGCATCGCCGCGACGAACAGCGGGATGTACGCGATGACACGCGGCCGCTCGGCGTCCGTCACGCGCGGCGAGCGGTACATGACGATGAAGTACGCGATCGGCGCGAGGAACGCCAGGTAGGACATCGTGTCGATGAAGGTCGAGATCTCGAACCCGCCCGCGACGAGGACGGCGACCAGACCGACGAGCACCACGCCGCCCGCGATGAGGAGGAAGATCCGCGCGATCTTCGCGCGCTCCTCGGGGCGGACGGGGTTGGGCACGTGCGCCCCCGCCTCGCCGAGGTAGCGCCGGCCCGCGACGAAGAACACGAGCGCGACGGCCATCCCCACCGCGGCCACGGCGAAGCCCGCGTGGTAGCCGCCCCAGGCCCGCGCGGCGCCCACGAGGAACGGCGCGACGAACGAGCCGAGGTTGATGCCCATGTAGAAGATCGAGAAGCCCGAGTCGCGGCGCGGGTCGTCGCGCGCGTACAGCTCGCCGACCATCGACGACACGTTGGGCTTGAGCAGGCCGGTGCCGAGCGCGACGAGCGCGATGCCCACCATCGAGAAGCCCGCGCCGGGGACCGTGAGGCTCACGTGCCCGGCCGCGATGATGATGCCGCCGTACAGGACGGAGCGCCGGGACCCGATCACGCGGTCCGCGAGCCAGCCGCCCACGACGGACAGCAGGTACACGCTGGTGCCGTAGATCGACACGAGAGCGAGGCCCGTCGTCTCCCCGATGCCCAGGCCGCCGTTCGCCACGGTGTCCGTGAGGTAGAACAGCAGGATCGCGCGCATCCCGTAGTAGCTGAACCGCTCCCACAGCTCGGTGGTGAAGAGCGTCAGCAGCCCGCGCGGGTGCCCGAAGAACGCGTGGTCCCCGACGATGGCCCCCGCCGCGGGGCCCTCGGCGGCCCCTACACCGGCCGCGGTCCCCGGCCCGAGGGGCGGTGCCCCGGCCTCCGGCTCGGTGCGCGCCTCGCGCCCGAGCGCACGGCGTCGCGCGTCGTCCTGCTCTCGTCGGTCGTCACCACCCATCCTGCGATGCTCCCACCGGCGTGCACCGCCTGCGACCGTTAGCGTGGCCGGATGCCGACGCTCTGGTGGTGCCGCCGCGACCTCCGCCTCGCCGACAACCCGGCCCTCGTCGCGGCGGTGCAGGCCGCCCGGGACGCGGACGACGAGGTCGTCGCGCTCTACGTGCTCGATCCCCGCCTGTGGGGCGCCGCGGGCGACCCGCGCCGCGCCTACCTCGCGCGCAGCCTCGCCGCGCTCGACGAGGCGACGGGCGGCCGGCTCGTCGTCCGGCACGGCGACCCGCGCGCCGTCGTGCCCGCCGTCGCGCGCGAGGTCGAGGCGCGCGAGGTGCACGTCGCGGCGTCGTTCGAGCCCTACGGCGTCGCCCGCGACGTCGCGGTCGAGGAGGCGCTGCCCGACGCCGACGCGCACCTCGTGCGCACCGGCTCGCCCTACGCCGTCGCGCCGGGGCGCCTGCGCACGCGCACCGGGACCCCGTTCCAGGTCTTCACGCCGTTCCGCGACGCGTGGGTCGAGCACGGCTGGCGCGACCCGGCGCCGAGGCCGCGCGACGTGCCGTGGGCCACGCTCCGGTCGGACGGCGTCCCCGCCGACCCCGGTACCGACGCCCGGCTCCCCGCGGCGGGCGAGGCCGCGGCGCGACGGCGCTGGCGCGACTTCCTCGCGGACCACCTCGCGGGCTACGCGACCGAGCGCGACCGCCCGGACCGGCCCGCGACGTCGGGCATGTCGGTGCCGCTGAAGTGGGGCGAGCTGCACCCGCGCACGCTCCTCGCCGACGTGCGGAGCGCCCTGCACGACGGCTCCGCGCCGTCCGACGACGCGCTCGCCTACCGCTCCGAGCTCGCCTGGCGCGAGTTCCACGCGGACGTCCTGTTCCACCACCCGGGGGCGGCGCAGCAGTCGTTGCGGACCGTCGTCCCGGAGGACGCGTGGGCGGAGGGTGCCGCCGAGGACGCGTACCTCGCCGCGTGGGCCGAGGGCCGCACGGGCTACCCGCTCGTCGACGCCGGGATGCGCCAGCTCCTCGGCGAGGGGTGGATGCACAACCGCGTGCGGATGGTCGTGGCGTCGTTCCTCGTCAAGGACCTGCACGTGCGGTGGCAGCGCGGCGCGGAGCACTTCATGGCGCACCTCGCGGACGGCGACGTCTCACAGAACCAGCTGAACTGGCAGTGGGTCGCGGGGACGGGCCGCGACGCCGCGCCGTACTTCCGCATCTTCAACCCCGTCACCCAGGGCAAGAAGTTCGACCCCGACGGCACGTACGTGCGCCGGTGGGTGCCGGAGCTGCGGGAGGTCGAGGGCCGGGGGGTCCACGAGCCGTGGACGCTGCGCGAGCTGCCGGCCGGGTACCCCGAGCGGATCGTCGACCACGCCGTCGAGCGGAAGGTCTCGCTCGACGACTTCGAGCGGGCCCGGCGCGCCTGACGCGATCTTCTCAACCAAAGGGTTGACGACTTGCCGGGTGCGGCGTAGCGTCGTTGTCAACCAATGAGTTGACGAACCGGACGCCGTACCCCGGCGCCCCACGAGGAGGTCCCGTGACGGCCGACCCGCTCTCCCGCGTGTTCTCGGCGCTCGCCGATCCCACGCGCCGCGACATGGTGGCCCGGCTCGCGTCGGGAGACGCCAGCGTCGGGGAGCTTGCCCGGCCGTACGACATGTCCGTCCAGGCGGTGTCCAAGCACCTGCGCGTGCTCGAGGACTCCGGCCTGGTGACCCGCACGACGGACGCCCGGCGCGCCCCCGTGCACCTCGAGGCGGAGGTGCTGGACCTCATGACGAAGTGGATCGAGCGCTACCGGCGCGAGGCCGAGGACCGCTACCGCCGCCTCGACGACGTCCTGCGCGACCTGCCCGACCGACCGGGCACCACCGAGAACGACCCGACGACAGGAGCAGCACCATGACCACCACCGGCACCCACGAGACCGAGATCGTCGTCCCCACGGACCTCCCGATCGTCCGCATCGTGCGCGAGTTCGACGCGCCCGCGGCGAAGGTCTTCCGCGCCCACCTCGACCCGGAGCTCTTCGCGCGCTGGAACGGCCCGCGCTACCTCACCCAGCGCAACGAGCTCTGGGACGTGCGCACGGGCGGCGCGTACCGGTACGTCCAGGTCGACCCGGACGGCAACGAGTACGCGTTCTTCGGCAGCGTCCACGAGGTGCGCCCGGACGAGCTCATCGTCCAGACGTTCACGTTCGAGGGCTTCCCCGACGGCGTCTCGCTCGACCGCCTCGTGTTCGAGGACCTGCCCGACGGCCGCAGCCGGCTCACCGCGACGTCGCTCGTCGACTCGTTCGAGGGCCGCGACGGCTTCGTCGCGAGCGGCATGGAGGTCGGCGTCCGCGAGGGCTACGAGCAGCTCGACGAGCTCCTCGCGCAATCCTGACCCCCACGCCCTCCACCCCGCCGAGGTAGAGCCCCGGTCCGCCGAGGTAGAGCCGTGGTCGCGACCAGGGCTCTACCTCGGGCGACCAGGGCTCTACCTCGCGCTCGACGAGGGGCGGCACCCACCAGCGGTGCCGCCCCTCGTCGTGTACGGGTCAGGTGGTTCCCCGTGCCCGGCCCCCGCGGCCGGGCACGGGAGTCTCAGCCCCTCACGCGTCGCCGCGCGCGAGCAGGCGGCCCGTGGGGCGGTCGAGGGTGATCTCCTCGCCCCGCAGGTACGTCGCGACGACGGCGCCCGAGAGCGCGCGGTCGGCGTACGGCGTGATGGGGTTCTTGTGATGCAGGGCCTTCGGATCGACGACGAACGCCGTGTCCGGCTCGACCACCGCGAGGTCCGCGTCGAAGCCGAGCGCGATCGAGCCCTTGCGCCGCAGGCCCGCGACGGCCGCCGGGCGAGCCGACATCCACTCGACGACGCGCGCGAACGGCACACCGCGCGTCCGCGCCTCGGTCCACACGATCGCGAGACCGAGCTGGAGCGACGACACCCCGCCCCACGCCGTCCCGAAGTCGCCCGTGTCGAGCTCCTTGAGGTCGGGCGTGCTCGGCGAGTGGTCCGAGACGATGCAGTCGATCGTGCCGTCGAGCAGCCCCTCCCAGAGCAGCTCGCGGTTGTCGATCTCCCGGATGGGCGGGCAGCACTTGAACTGCGTCGCGCCGTCGGGGATCTCCTCGGCCGCGAGCGCCAGGTAGTGCGGGCACGTCTCGACCGTGAGGCGCACGCCCTCGCGCTTCGCGCTGCGGATCATCGGCAGCGCGTCCGAGCTCGACAGGTGCAGCACGTGCGCGCGCGCCCCGGTCCAGCGCGCCGCCTCGATCACCGCGGCGATCGCGACGTTCTCCGCGCCGCGCGGGCGCGACGCGAGGAACGCGTCGTAGTGGTCGCCGTGCGGGGTGGGCGCCCGCTCGATCGCGCGCGAGTCCTCGGCGTGCACGAGCATGAGCCCGTCGAAGTCGGCGAGCAGGCGCAGGTCGGCCTCCAGCTCGTCCGGCTCGAGGTACCCGAACTCCTCGACCCCCGAGTGCAGCAGGAAGCACTTGAACCCGAACACGCCCGCGTCCCACAGGGGCCGCAGCTCGTCCGCGTTGCCGGGCACGGCGCCGCCCCAGAACCCGACGTCGACGAACGCCTGGTCGCGCGCGACCTTCTGCTTGGTCTCGAGCGCCTCGACGTCGACCGTCGGGGGGATCGAGTTGAGCGGCATGTCGACGATCGTCGTCACCCCGCCCGCGGCGGCGGCCCGTGTCGCGGACGCGAAGCCCTCCCACTCGGTGCGCCCCGGCTCGTTCACGTGCACGTGCGTGTCGACGAGCCCCGGGACCAGCACCTGGTGCGGCCCCAGCTCGACGACGCGCGCGCCGTCGAGCCTCGCGCCGAGCGGCTCGATCGCGCGGACCACTCCCCCGACGACACCTACCTCGCGCGGGTGCTCGCCACCGGCGACGAGCACGCGCTCGCCGCGCACGACGAGGTCGTACTCGTGCCCGCGACCGCTCACCTCACCCGTGCCCATCGCGCCCTCCGTCATGTCTCCTGCTCCCTGGGTGCGGCGTGCTCAGTCGAGCAGCGCGGTGGCGGTGGGGGCGTCCTGGGCCGAGATCGCGAGGTCCTCGAACTCGTTCACGCCCGTGATCTCGACGCCCATGGCGATGTTCGTGACGCGCTCGAGGATGACCTCGACCACGACCGGCACGCGGAACTCCGCCGCCATGGCCTGCGCCTTCGCGAACGCCTCGCCGAGCCCCTCGGGGTCGGTCACGCGGATCGCCTTGCAGCCCAGCCCCTCGGCCACCTTGACGTGGTCGACGCCGTAGCCGCCCAGCTCGGGCGAGTTGACGTTCTCGAACGAGAGCTGGACGTGGTAGTCCATGTCGAAGGCCCGCTGCGCCTGGCGGATCAGGCCCAGGTAGGAGTTGTTCACGACGACGTGCACGTACGGCAGGTTGAACTGCGCGCCGACCGCGAGCTCCTCGATCATGAACTGGAAGTCGTAGTCGCCCGAGAGCGCGACGACCGGCTCGTCCGGCACGGCCTTCGCGACACCGAGCGCCGCCGGCCCCGTCCAGCCGAGGGGCCCGGCCTGGCCCGCGTTGATCCAGTGCCGCGGCTTGTACACGTGGAGGAACTGCGCGCCGGCGATCTGCGAGAGCCCGATGGTCGTGACGTAGCGCGTCTCGGGGCCGAAGGCCTTGTTCATCTCCTCGTACACGCGCTGCGGCTTGATGGGGATCTCGGTGAAGTGCGTCTTGCGCTGCAGCGTCCGCTTGCGCTCGGCGCACTCGGCCGCCCAGCCCGCGTAGTCGCGCGCACGGCCGGCGTCGCGGCGCTCGCGCGCGACCTCGACGAACAGCTCGAGGGCCGCCTTCGCGTCCGAGACGATGCCGTAGTCGGGCGCGAACACGCGACCGATCTGCGTCGGCTCGATGTCGACATGGACGAACGTGCGGCCCGCGCGGTACGTGTCGAGGCCGCCCGTGTGGCGGTTGGCCCAGCGGTTGCCGATGCCGAGCACGAAGTCGGACGCGAGCAGGTTCGCGTTGCCGTAGCGGTGCGACGTCTGGAGACCGGCCATGCCGGCCATGAGCGCGTGGTCGTCCGGGATGACGCCCCAGCCCATGAGCGTGGGGATCACGGGGACGCCGAGCGTCTCGGCGAGCTCGACGAGCAGGTCCTCGCCGCCCGCGTTGACGATGCCGCCGCCCGCGACCAGCAGGGGACGCTCCGCCGCGAGCAGCAGGTCGATCGCCTTCTCGGCCTGCGCGCGCGTCGCCGCCGGGCGGTGCACGGGCAGCGGCTCGTAGGTCGCCGGGTCGAACTCGATCTCCGTGAGCTGCACGTCGATCGGCAGGTCGACGAGCACCGGGCCCGGGCGGCCCGAGCGCATGAGGTGGAACGCCTGCTGGAAGACCTGCGGCACCTGCCCGGCCTCGAGCACGGTCTTGGCCATCTTCGTCACCGGAGCGGCGATGCTCGCGATGTCGACGGCCTGGAAGTCCTCCTTGTCGAGCTTGGCGACCGGCGCCTGGCCCGTGATGCAGAGCATCGGGATCGAGTCGGCCCACGCGGCGTAGAGGCCGGTGATCATGTCGGTGCCCGCGGGGCCCGACGTGCCGATGCAGATGCCGATGTTCCCCGGCTTCGCGCGGGAGTAGCCGTCGGCCATGTGCGACGCGCCCTCGACGTGGCGGGCGAGCACGTGGTCGATGCCGCCGTGCGCGCGCATCGCGGAGTAGAAGGGGTTGATGGCGGCGCCGGGCAGGCCGAACGCCTGGGTCGCGCCCTCGATCTCGAGGATCGCCACTGCGGCGTCCACCGCACGCATACGAGGCATGGTTTCTCTCCTTGCTGGAGGTGACGTCGTCGTCAGGGGGAAGTCAGGAGCCGTCGCGGCCGGACAGGCGCTCGACGCCGCGGAACAGGCCGGAGTGGTCGAGGCCGCCGTCGCCGTTCGCGCGGGCGGAGGCCATGAGCTGGGCGACGAGGCCGCCGAGCGGCGCGACGACGCCCGCCTCGCGGGCCGCGGCGGTGACGATGCCGAGGTCCTTGTGGTGGAGCTCGATCCGGAAGCCGGGGCCGAAGTCGCGGTCGAGCATCTTGCGCGCCTTCTGGTTCAGCACCGCCGAGCCCGCGAGGCCGCCGCCCAGGACCTCGATCGCGGCCTCGGTGTCGACGCCGTAGGCCTCGAGGAAGACGACCGCCTCGGCGAGCGCCTGGATGTTCGCGGCGACGATGAGCTGGTTCGCGGCCTTGACCGTCTGGCCGGAGCCGTTCGGGCCCACGTGCACGACCGTCTTGCCCACGACGTCGAGGAACGGCTTGGCCGCCTCGAAGTCCTCGGGCGTGCCGCCGACCATGATCGACAGCGCGGCGTTGATCGCGCCCGGCTCGCCGCCCGAGACGGGGGCGTCGACGATCCGCAGGCCCGCGTCCTTCGCCTGCTGCGCGAGCGCGACCGTGACGTCCGGGCGGATCGAGGAGAAGTCGACGACGAGCGCGCCGGGCTTCGCGTTCGCGAGGACGCCGTCGTCGCCGGTGAGCACCGCCTCCACGTCGGGCGAGTCCGGGACCATGATCGCGACGACGTCGGCGCCCGAGACCGCGTCGGCGACCGACGCGGCCGCGCGACCACCCGCCTCGACGAGCGGCGCGGTCTTCTCGGGGCTGCGGTTGTAGCCCGCGACGTCGTGCCCGGCGTTCTGCAGGTGGACGGCCATGGGGCTGCCCATGATGCCGAGTCCGATGAAGGCGATGGAGGCCATGGTGTGCTCCTCTTGGGTGGTTCAGGTCGGGGGTCGGGGCGGCCGACGGACGCCGGCACGCGGCCGGCGGACGGCCGGGGGTCGCGTCAGCGCTCGGCGGCGGGGAGCCACGCGAACGGGTCGGCGGCCGCGGTCTTGTACTCGAGGCCGATCCAGCCGTCGTAGCCGCCGGCGCGCAGGTCCTTGGTCCAGCGCTCGATCGGCAGGTCGCCCGTGCCGGGCTCGCCACGACCGGGCGCGTCCGCGACCTGCACGTGCGCGATGCGGCCGCGGTAGGTCGACAGGGCCGCGTCGACGTCGTCGCCGTTGACGGCCAGGTGGTAGACGTCGAACAGGAGACCGAGGTTCGTCTCGCCGTGGTCGGCGGCGACCCGGTCGATGACGCGCACCGCGTCGGCCGCGGTCTTCAGCGGGTAGGCCGGCGCGCCGCTCACGGGCTCGACGAGCACCGTGCCGCCGATGCGCCCGACGGCCCGCGCCGCGAGCGCGAGGTTCTCGGCGCCGAGCTCGTCCTGCACCTCGGGCGTCTCGCCCTCCTGGCGGTTGCCGTAGAGCGCGTTGAACGCGCGGCAGCCGGTGCGCTCCCCGATCGCGGTGACGACGTCGAGGTTCGCGCGCAGGTCGGCGGAGCGCGCGGGCCACGACACGAGGCCGCGGTCGCCGCCGGGCATGTTCCCGGCGTCGAAGTTGAGGCCCGTGAGCTGCACGCCCGCGGTCTCGATCGCGCCGACGAACGCGTCCACCTCGTCGCGGGCGGGCGTGGGCGACGCGAACGGCCACCAGAACTCGACGCCCCGGAACCCCGCCGCCGCGGCGGCGGCCGGCCGCTCGAGCAGCGGCAGGTCCGTGAGCAGGATCGAGCAGTTGACGGTGTACGTCGGTGCGGGGCTCATCGTCGTCTCCCTGGGTCCGTCCGCGTCTCGCGACCTTGCGATTCCATTCTGCGGAACTTTTCTTCTGCTGTATGGAAGTGTAAGCGCCGTTCGCGCAGAGCGTCAAGCGTCGGGGAAGCCTTGGCGCGACGTCCAGGGCGTCGGCGCCTTCCCGTATCTGGCGCGACGGGAAGCCCGTCAGCGAAGACTCACGAGGGCACGCAAGACTGAACCTCTCCCGAGCCTCAGGTGCAGACCCTCGGGACGACGGTGGAGGGAGACGGTGACCCACTTGGGCTCGCGCGCGGCTACCGTCCGCCCTCACACGACACATGAAGGGGATCGTGAGACGGCTCCCGCTTCCGGGCGTGCGGGCTCGAATCGCACTCGGCGACGTTCAGATGTCGCGCATCGTCGCGATGGCGAAGGGCGAGACGCGCTGCCTCTCGGTCAGGACGTCAAGGGCCGGTCGCGCTGCTCTTCGAGGAGTGGGCGGGCGCGGCCTTCATGAAGGCGCAGAACGTGAGGCTCGACAGAGGCGCAAACCTCGTCGCTGCAGGGACGTTCGTCGACGGGCAGGATCGCCGTGCGGACTGGCCCTCGACGACACGATGGCGGCGAACGGTCGGGACGGACCTTGAGTCACAGTCCCGTGGTACTCACTCCATACTCGGCTTGCTCTTGTGTGAATCCCTCGAAGAGCAACTGGTCGACGAGACCGGCCCGCGAGAACGACGTCAAGTCCAGGTAGCTCGCCGCGCTCTCGGCCGCCTCCGCGTTCCAGTCCACGCCGCCTTCGGCCTCGAGTCGAGCGATCGCGAACTCGGCGTCGGCTGCGCTGAAGCCCTCGAACTCGAGCTGCCCGATGAGGCCCGAACGCGAGAACCCCGTGAGGTCGAGGTAGCTCACGGCCGACCGGTACGCATTCTGCTGCGCGACCGACCCGATCCTCGCTGCTTCGGCAGCGGCTGCCTCCGCAGCAGCCGCCTCGTCAGCGAGTCGCTGCTCCTCCGCCAGCCGCTCCTCCTCGGCTTCCGCCGCCGCCGCAGCTTCCTCCTCGGCAAGGCGATCCGCCTCTGCTTGCTCCTCCGCAGCGATCTCGTCAGCCGACTTCTCGCCCGTATCGGCATCTTGCGTCGTCGCGACGACGACGGGATCTTCGCCTGCGCCGCCATTCCCGCCGACCAGCGCCGCGATGGCGACGATGAGCAGGACCACACCGCCTGCTCCCGTCAGGAGCTTGTGCCGCGCAATCCAGGACTTCCCCTGTGCCGCTCCCGCGGTCTCGTCACCGGCACCGACCTTGGGAAGCGCCCCTCGGGGATCGGGAGAACCGGACTCGGTGTCTTCGATCCAGAACCTCCACCCCTGCGGCGCGGGTCCCCATGCGGGGTCAGGCGACCAGCCTGGCGGCGGTGACCACCCTGCAGGAGGCGGCGGCCAGTTGGGCGGGGAGTTGTAGCGCGGTGCCATGAACACTCCATTGGTTCACGTGATCCGTTGCCTTACACCCCACTGTGGCACCGCCGACAGGCCGAGAGCCGTTCGGAGCCGGATGATCTTCGCGCCGCGGCGGGTGAAAACACCCGAAGCACGACGAGGGCCCGGCTCCGCGTGCGGAGCCGGGCCCTGGTCATGCCCTCGTCAGGTCTCGTCAGCGTCGACGGTCGAGCTTGACCTGCCGGTTCACGTCCTTGTAGAGCAGGTAGCGGAACGGCTTGGGGCCGCCCGCGTAGCAGGCCTGCGGGCAGAACGCGCGGAGCCACATGAAGTCGCCCTCCTGGACCTCGACCCAGTCGCCGTTGAGGCGGTAGACCGCCTTGCCCTCGAGCACGTAGAGCCCGTGCTCCATGATGTGCGTCTCCGCGAACGGGATGGACCCGCCGGGCTGGAACGTCACGATGTTGACGTGCATGTCGTGCGCGAGGTCGTCGGGGTCGACGAACCGCGTCGTCACCCACACGCCGTCCGTGTCCGGCATCGCACGCGGCTCGACGTCCTGCTCGCGCGTGACGAACGACGTCGCGGTGTGGCCCGGGATCGGCTCGTACACCTTGCGGATCCACTGGAACGCGGCCTTCGCGTCCGAGCGGTTGTGCAGCGCCCACCGCTCCCCCGCCGCCAGGTACGCGTACCCGCCCGGCTCGAGCACGTGCTCGACCCCGGCGAGCGTGAGCACGAGCGTGCCCTCGGTGACGAAGACGACGGACTGCACGGTCTCCTCGTCCTCGCCCTGGTCCGACCCGCCGCCGGGCGAGACCTCCATGACGTACTGCGCGAACGTCGTCGCGAAGCCCTCGATCGGCCGGGCGAGCACCCACAGCCGGGTCTTGTCCCAGCCGGGCAGGTTGCTCGTGACGATGTCGCGCAGCACGCCGCGCGGGATCACCGTGTACGCCTCGGTGACGATCGCGCGGTCGGTGAGCAGCTCGGTCTGGCCGGGCAGGCCACCCTGCGGGGTGTAGTAGGGGGTGGTCTGGGTCATGGGGTCACTCCTCGGAGGTCGTGGCCGTGCCGGTGGCGGCGCCACGGCGGACGGCGGGAAGGATGGGAGGGCCGGCGGGCGCTCAGCCCGCGACGGGCTGCGGCGCGCGCCCGGAGACGCGAACCGCGTCGAGCCCGGCGCGGTCGAGGCCGGTGGCGGTGCGGACCTCGGTATCGGTGAGCGCGCCGCAGTCGACGCCGCGTCCGAGGAACCAGGCCATCGCCTTGGCGGTCGCCGGCTCGTCGAGGACGCCCCCGGCGTCGGGCACGAACCCGACGTACGCCGCGAGGCGCGCGAGCGCCGACGCCGCGCCCTCGCGGTAGAACGCGTACGTCGCGGCGAACCGGCTCGGGAGCTGCGCGGGGTGCAGGTCCCAGCCCTGGTAGTACCCGCGCTCGAGCGAGCGGCGCACGAGCCGCCCGTGCAGGCGCCACGCGGCGTCCACGGCCTGGGGGTCGCCGACGGGCAGGACGTTCGTCGACCCGTCCGACAGCCGCACGCCCGTGCCCGCGACGGCGAGCTGCATGACCGACTTCGCGTGGTCGGCCGCGGGGTGCTCCATCGACTGGTACGCCGCCGCGATACCGAGCGACGCCGAGTAGTCGTACGTGCCGTAGTGCAGCGCCGTGACACGACCCGGCGCGGCGTGCACGAGGCGGGCGACCGTCGCCGTGCCGTCGGCCGCGAGCAGCGCCTGCGGCGTCTCGACCTGGACCTCGAACCGCAGGGTGCCCGGCTCGAGGCCGTTCGCGTCCTCGACGTGCTCGCACGCGCGCGCCATCGCCTCGACCTGCTGGGGCGCGGTGACCTTGGCGAGCGTCACGACGAACCCGTCCGGCAGGGCGCGGGTCTCGCCGGCCGCGACGCGACCCGCGACGACCTCCGCGACGAACAGCGCGAGGGTGCGCACGCCACGTCGGCGCGTCGCCTCCTCGAGGCACTTGATGCGGATGCCCGCGAACGGCGTCGCGGTGCCCTGCGCCTCGGCCCGGACGAGCTCGCGCGCCGCCGCGATCACCGCGGCGTCCTCCGCCGCGTCGCCGCGGTCGCCGAACCCGTCCTCGAAGTCGATCCGGAGGTCCTCGATCGCCTCGACCGCGAGCTTCGCGCTCACGCGCTCCGCGACGGCGTCCGCGAGGTCGCCCCCGGCCCCCTCCCCGACGCCCAGCAGGTCCACGAGCCGGCGGACGCCGCCTGCGCCGTCGACCGCCTCGCGCGCCCGGGCCGCCCACTCCGGTGCGAGGCCGGCCGTGTACCGGTCGCCCGGCACGTAGACGGTGTGCACGGGCTGGCGCGAGCCGTCGTCGCCCGGGTAGCGGGCCGCGAGCTCCGCGTCCCAGGGCGCGAGCAGACCGTCGAGCGACGCGTGCAGCGCCGCGACGCCGTCCTCGCTGAAGCCGCGGACCGAGCCCGCCTCGGGACCGGCCGGCATCAGGACGCGTCCTGCTCGTGCGCGACGACGTCCTCGTACGCGGGCAGCGTGAGGAAGTCGACGTAGTGCTCGTTGAGCGCGATGTCCTCGACGAGCGCCGCCGCCCGGTCGTACGGCCCGGCGTCGTAGGCCTCGTGCCCGACGTCGTCCCGCAGCCGCGCGGTCTCCTCGCGCAGGAGCGTGCGGACCAGGTCGGCGGTGACGGTCGTGCCCGCGCTCTCGCCCGCGGTGAACGACGCGCCCGAGCGCACCCACTGCCACACCTGCGAGCGCGAGATCTCCGCGGTCGCGGCGTCCTCCATGAGGTTGTGGATCGCGACCGCGCCGTTGCCCGCGAGCCACGCCGCGACGTACGCGACGGACACGTAGAGGTTGTTGCGCAGCCCGGCCTCGGTGACGTCGCCCTGCGCGGACGCCACGTCGAGGAGCTGGTCGGCGGTGACGTGGACGTCGGGGCGCTGCCGGTCGAGCTGGTTGGGTCGCTCGCCGAGCACCCCGTCGAACACCTCGCGGCACACCGGCACGAGGTCCGGGTGCGCGACCCACGACCCGTCGAAGCCGTCGCCGGCCTCGCGCTGCTTGTCGGCGCGCACCTTCTCGAACGCCTGGGCGGTGACCTCGGGCTCGCGGCGGTTCGGGATGACGGCCGCCATGCCGCCCATCGCGAACGCGCCGCGCCGGTGGCACGTCTGCACCAGCAGCTCGGTGTACGCGCGCATGAACGGCGCGGTCATCGTGATGGACCCGCGGTCGGGCAGCGTGAACGACGGCCCGGAGTCGCGGAAGTACTTGATCACGGAGAACAGGTAGTCCCAGCGGCCCGCGTTGAGCCCGGACGCGTGGTCGCGCAGCTCGTAGAGGATCTCGTCCATCTCGAACGCGGCCGGGATCGTCTCGATGAGGACCGTCGCCCGGATCGTCCCGTGCGGGATGCCGAGCGCCTGCTCCGCGTGCGTGAAGACCTCGTCCCACAGGCGCGCCTCGAGGTGCGACTCCATCTTCGGCAGGTAGTAGTACGGCCCGGAGCCGCGCGCGACGAGCTCCGCGGCGTTGTGGAAGAAGTGCAGCCCGAAGTCGACGAGCGCGCCCACGGCGGGCGTCCCGTCCACGGTGAGGTGCACCTCGTCGAAGTGCCACCCACGGGGCCGCACGACCATGACGGCGAGCGGGTCGCCGTCGGTCTCCGGGCGCAGCGCGTACTGCTTGCCCTCGGGCGACGTGAACGCGAGCGTGCGGCGCGTCGCGTCGTGCAGGGCGACCTGCCCCCCGACGACGTTGCTCCAGTGCGGCGTCGACGCGTCCTCGAGGTCGGCGAGCCAGACCTTCGCGCCCGAGTTGAGGGCGTTGATCGCCATCTTGGGCGTCGGGGGCCCGGTGATCTCGACGCGGCGGTCCCGGAGGTCGGCGGGCGCGCCGGCGACCGTCCAGTCCCCCGCGCGCACGTCGGCGGTCTCGGGCAGGAAGTCGAGGCGACCCGTGCGGGCGACCTGCTCGCGCCGCGCGGCCCGGGCGGCGAGCAGCTCGTCGCGGCGGGCGCCGAACCGGCGCTGCAGGTCGGCGACGAAGTCGAGCGCGTCCGGCGTGAGGATCTCGTCGGACCGCTCGACGGCGGGTCCGTGGACGGCGACGGCCGTGGTGGTGGTCATGGTGGTGTCCTTTCTGCGGGGCGGGCCGGGCTGACGAGGGTGCGTCAGGACCGGGCTGCCGACCCGACGTGGTGGCCCGACGTGCTGCTCTCCTGAGCCTGGCCCGCGCGGTCGCGCTCCGCGACCTCGGCGACGGCGCGCGCGACGGCCGTGGAGACGGCCGGCTCGAAGACGCTCGGGACGATGTAGCTCGCGCTGAGCTCCTCGGGCGCGACCGCGTCGGCGATCGCGACGGCCGCGGCGCGCAGCATCTCGTCGGTGATCTCGCTCGCGCCGACGTCCAGCAGGCCTCGGAAAAGGCCCGGGAAGGCGAGCACGTTGTTGATCTGGTTCGGGTAGTCGCTCCGGCCCGTGGCGACGACCGTCGCGTGCTGCGCCGCGGCGATCGGGTCGACCTCCGGCGTGGGGTTCGCCAGCGCGAAGACGATCGCGTCGTCGGCCATGGTGGCCACGTCGTCGCCCGTGAGGATGTTCGGCCCCGAGACGCCGATGAAGACGTCGGCACCGGCCAGGCCCTCGCGCAGCGTGCCCGTGAAACCCTCGGGGTTGGTCGTCTCCGCCAGGCGGCGGCGGTGCTCGTCGGTGAGGCTCGCGCCGGGGTGGATCGCGCCCTGGCGGTCGAACGCGACGATGTTGCCCGCGCCCTGGCCCTGGAGCAGCGCGATGATCGCGTTGCCCGCCGCGCCGACACCGGAGACGACGATGCGCACGTCCTCGATGGCCTTGCCCACCACGCGCAGCGCGTTCGTCAGCGCCGCGAGCACGACGATCGCCGTGCCGTGCTGGTCGTCGTGGAACACGGGGATGTCGAGCTCCTCGCGCAGACGGCGCTCGATCTCGAAGCAGCGGGGCGCGGAGATGTCCTCGAGGTTGATCCCGCCGTACACGGGCGCGATGGCCTTCACCGTGCGGATGATCTCCTCGGTGTCGGTCGTGTCGAGGCACACCGGCCAGGCGTCGACACCCGCGAACTGCTTGAACAGCGCGGCCTTGCCCTCCATGACGGGGAGGGCCGCGGCGGGACCGATGTCGCCCAGGCCGAGGACGGCGGTGCCGTCGGTCACGACCGCGACCGTGTTGCGCTTGACCGTCAGACGGCGCGCGTCCTCGGGCCGCTCCGCGATGGCGAGGCACACGCGCGCCACGCCCGGCGTGTAGGCACGGGCCAGGTCGGCGCGGTGGCGCAGCGGCACCTTGGGGTTGACCTCGAGCTTGCCGCCGAGGTGCATGAGGAACGTCGCGTCGCTCACGTGCCGCACGGTGAGGCCGTCGAGCGCGCTCAGCGCGTCCCGGATCTGCTCCACGTGCGCGGCGTCGACGGTGTCGGCCGTGATGTCGACGACGAGGCGGTCGGCGCCCGACTCCGAGACGTCGACGCCCGTGATCGCGGCACCCGTCGCGCTCACGGCCGCGACGAGGTCGCTCGCCGTGCGGTGACCGCTGGGGGCCTCGACGCGCAGCGTGATGGAGTAGCTCGGGCTGGTCGCGGCGTTCTTCGCCGTCGCGGCCTGCGTCTCCGGGGCCTTCGTCTCGGACGTCATGTTCGTTCCTTCTTCTCGTATGCTGATGCGTGTCTTCCGTGATGCGGAAGGGAGTGCGGGAGGTTCCCGCACTGCTCAGGCGAGGTGCGCCCGCCGTCGGGCGGCACCTGGTGGACAGGAGATGGTGAGATGGCCGAGACACCGGCGGCGACGGAGCCGACGGAGACCGCGCCGGGCACGCGGACGGCGAAGCCGGCCGGGGGCGTGCAGTCCGTGGACCGCGCGATCGAGCTGCTCGAGCTGCTCGCCGACTTCGGCGGGGAGTCCGGCCTGAGCGAGCTCGCGCAGCACGCGGGGCTCCCCCTGCCCACGATCCACCGCCTGCTGCGCACGCTGCTCGCCCAGGGCTACGTGCGCCAGACGCCGTCGCGGCGGTACACCCTCGGCCCGCGCCTCATCCGGCTCGGCGAGTCGGCGGGCCGCCAGCTCGGCGCCGGTGCGCGCCCCTACCTGGAGCGCCTCGCCCACGACCTCGGCGAGTCGGCGAACCTCGCGATGATCGACCGCGACATGGCGGTCTACGTCGCCCAGGCGTCGTCGAGCCACTCGATGCGCATGTTCACCGAGGTCGGACGACGCGTCTACACGCACTGCACGGGCGTCGGCAAGGCGGTCCTCGCCCAGCTCCCCGACCAGACGGTGCGCGAGATCATGGGCCGCGTCGGCATGCCCCCCGCGACGGACCAGTCGATCACCGACGTCGACGCGCTCCTCGCGGAGCTCGCCGCGACCCGCGAGCGCGGGTACGCGATCGACGACGGCGAGCAGGAGCTCGGCGTGCGCTGCTTCGCCGTCGCGGTGCCCGACGCCCCGACCCCCACCGCGCTGTCCGTCTCCGGGCCCGCGGCCCGCGTGACGTACGAGTTCGGCGAGCACGCGGTCCCGGTGCTGCACCGCGTCGCGAGCGAGCTCACGCGCGAGCTCATCACCGCGGCGCCCTGAGATGGGCGCACCCTGCCCGGCCGCGGGTACTCCGCGGCCCGGCAGGGCGCGTCCGTCCGTCATGTCGGCTCAGCAGAACCCGGTGACGGTCGCCCAGGCGCGCGGCTCGGCCGGGACGTCCTCACGCAGGACGGTCGCCTCGATGAGACCGTACGGGCGGTCGGCCGCGTAGAAGACCTCGTTCGGGTTGTCGAGGCCGAACGGCGCCAGGTCCACGAGGAAGTGGTGCTTGTTCGGCATCGAGAACTTGATCTCCGCGATCTCCGGGACGGCCTCCAGGACGGCCTTGCCCATCGCGAAGAGCGTCTGCTGGAGCGCGAGCGAGTGCGTCGTCGCGAACGCCTCGAGCTGGATCGCGCGGACCTTCGCGTACACCGCGTCGAAGTCGACGTCCGTGGTCGTGTAGCGCCAGCGCGAGGTGACCGACGTCGCGAGGATGCGGTCGTCCGTCTCGACGAGCGTCGTGTAGCGGTCGCGGGGGAACCCGTGGAACTCCGAGCCCGTCGACTTGAGGACGACAAGGTCCGTGAGGCCCGAGACGACGAAGACCTCGTCGCCGTCGCGCTGCACGACCGTGGTGCGCGTCTCCTGGTTGTTGCGGACGAACGCGTGGTCGTGCTCGCCGTCCGAGGTCTCGATGCGGTTCCAGGAGTACTGCTCGATCTCCCAGCGCCCGCCCTCGATCCACTCGAAGTCCTCGACGAAGTGCTGCCCGAGGCGGATCGCGAAGTCCTCGATCGCGCCGACGCCGTCGCGAGCGAACGCGTAGATCGTGTTCTTCTGCGTGTCCGTCGCGACGCACCGGGAGTTGTCCCCCTCGCGGTGCGTGGCCTCCTGCCCGCCCCTCAGCTGTGAGGAGACGTTGACGTCCGTGATCTCGTGGCGGGGCGTGGAGCGGTCGACGCGCACGAGGCGCACCTCCGCCTTGCCCCACTGGTTGTCGCCCAGGACGATGGCCCCGCTGCTCTGCGTGGCCGCCGACTGCTCGGCAGTCGTGGTGGTGCTCATGTCAGCTCCCTCGATAGGTCGAGTAGGCGAACGGGCTGAGCAGGACGGGGACGTGGTAGTGCTGCTCAGCGCTCGCCACCCGGAAGACGATGACGACCTCCGGGTAGAAGGACACGGTGTCTCGCCGGTCGAAGTACTCGGCCGTGTCGAACACGAGCCGGTACGTACCGGGGACGAGGGTCTCGGGCCCGAGCTGGGGCACGCGACCGTCGTCGTTCGTGCGGGAGGACGCCACCAGGGACCAGCCCTGCCCCGTCGTCCCCTCCGCGATCTCCGGAGCCGCCTCCAGGCGGACGGTGATCCCCTCGGCGGGCCTACCGCTGGCCGCGTCGAGTACGTGCGTGGTGATGTGGCTGGCGTGGGTGCTCATGCCGTCAGCATTCCCTTCAGCCGCAGCGCGGCGATCTCGCGCAGGTTGCGGGCGGCGTTCGCCCGCTCGGTCTCGGCGTCGTTGCCCAGCCGCTCGGTGAGCTGCTCGAGGATCTCCTCGGCGCTGCGCCCGGCGGCCCGGACGAGGAACACGTGGCCGAACCGCTGCTCGTACGCGCGGTTCCCCTCGGCGAGCCGGCGCGTCACGTCGTCGTCGGAGGTGTCGACGCCGGCCTGCTCGGAGCGCGACATGCTCGCGTCCGCGGCCTCCCCCTCGGCACGCTCGCCGATCCGAGGGTGGCGCGCCAGCGCGGAGTCGACCTCGTCGTCCGTCCACGGGTCGGCGGCGGTGAGCGCCGCCTCGGCGGCGTCCTCCACGGTCGCGTACGGGCGCCCGGCCGCGACCTCCTCGGCCCAGCGGTCCACGTGGGCGCACGCGAGGAGCGCGTCCCGCGCCTCGTCCGGCGACCACCGGTTGAACTCGTCCAGCGTCATCGCTGCGTTCCCTCTCGACGACCGGGCCGGGCGGCACACCGCCCGACCTTCGGAGTGGATTCCACATCTCGGAAGTTTGTTTCCGTCTTATGAATGTACGTCGTGGGTCGGGTGATGTCAACCACGGTGCGTCCCGGCCACGCGTCGGTAATCCCGTCGTCCGCCGCGAGCCGGAGCCGCTACGTTCCTGCCCCATGATCGACGACCTCTGGACCGGCCCGCGCTGGGAGCGGCGGCTGCGCACCGCCGGCGTGCACGCGCTCGTCGTCGTGCACGCGGGGACCACCGAGCGCACGTGGTTCCGCCGGCACGACGGAGCGGACCGCCTCGCCAAGCTGAACTCGGTGACGAAGAGCGTCACCGGCATCCTCGCGGGCCTCGTCGACGTCGACCTGTCGTCCTCGGCGCTTGCGCACCTGCCGCACGTGCCGGTCGACGACGAGCGCAAGCGCGCCATCACCGTCGAGCACCTGCTGGGGATGACGTCGGGGCTCGAGTGGCCGGAGTTCGGCGCCTGGCGGGGCTCGGCCCCGCCGCTCACGGCGAGCAAGGACCTGCTGCGCGCCGTCGTGGAGCGGCCGCTGGTCGACGAGCCCGGACGCACGATGTGGTACTCCACGGGGTCCTCGCACCTGCTCGGTGCGGTGCTCCACCGGCGCACGGGTCGCAGCGTCGAGCAGCTGGCGGAGGAGCACCTCTTCCGCCCGTCGGGCATCCGCCGCTGGCGCTTCTACGCGGACCGGAACGGCTACAGCCACGCGGGCAACGGGCTGTGCCTCCTCCCGACCGACCTCGCGCGCCTCGGGACCGCCGTGCTGCGCGAGGAGGTCGCGCCGCTCGACTGGCTGCGCGAGTGCTGGCGCCCCCGCACCCGGACCTACCCCTGGATCGGCGCGTACGGCTGGCACTGGTGGGCCGACCCGGACCTCGGCATGGTCTTCGCCCTCGGCCTGGGCGGCCAGCTCCTGGCGCTCTTCCCCGACCAGGAGCTCGTGGTCGTCATGACCGGTGGCACGTCCTTCGAGGGCACGCTGGACGGCGTGGAGCTGCTGCGCCAGGCGTACCGCGCCTGACGGGCACGTCCGCGCGGCGAGGAGCTGGTGCAGGACGGGACGACGAAGGGCCCGGCAGCGGATGCTGCCGGGCCCTTCGTGCGGTCGTGCCCGCGGACGGCTCAGGACGCGCCGAGGCCCGCCCGGAACTCGTCCTCGAGGATGCTCATGACCGTCGCGTCCGCCCACCCGTCGCCGTCGCGGTAGACGTCGCGCAGCCGACCCTCCTCGCGGAAGCCCAACGACTCGTAGAGCATCCGGGCGCGGGGGTTGATGCTCAGCACGTCGAGGCTCACGCGGTGCAGGCGCGGTCCCTCGTGCCGGACGCCGTCCACGTCCGTCGACCCGTCGAACGCGAACCGCAGCACCTCGAAGATGGCCTCGCGACCGTAGCCGCGCCCGCGGTAGTTCGGGAGCAGCGCGAGCCGCAGGTTCGCCGAGCGCGCGTGCTCGTCGAGGTCGTTGAGCACGATCTCGCCGATCAGCTCGTCGCTCACCGGCTGCCCGTCACGCACCGCGCCCGGCGTGATGGCCCAGTCGTACCGGCCGTCCCGGTCGCTGACGGTCGCCACCCACTCGTCGATCTGGTCGCGCGTGAAGGTCGCCGTCGTCCCCGTGAGCCGGTTGGCCTCCGGGTCCTGCAGCGACTCCCACATGCGGCCCGCGTCCCGCGCCTCGATCGGGCGCAGACGCACCATCTCCCCCAGGACGACCGGTCCGCGCGTCACGGCGGTCAGCCGATCCGCTCGAGGACGAGCTCGCGCACGCGGCCCGCGTCCGCCTGGCCGCGGGTCGCCTTCATCACGGCGCCGATGATCGCGCCGACGGGCCCGAGGTTCCCGCCCCGGACCTTCTCCACGATGTCCGGCTGCGCGGCGAGCGCCTCGTCGATCGCGGCGAGCAGCGCACCGTCGTCAGAGACGACCTCGAGGCCCCGAGCGGTGACGACCGCCTCCGGGTCCCCCTCGCCGGCGAGCACGCCGTCGAGCACCTGGCGCGCGAGCTTGTCGTTGATCCGGCCCGCGTCGACGAGACCCTGCAGCGCGGCGATCTGCGCGGGCGTGACGGGCAGCGCCTCGAGCGCCACCTCGTCCTGCTTGGCGCGGCGCGCGAGCTCGCCCATCCACCACTTGCGCGCACCGGCCGGGCTGGTGCCCGCGGCGACGGTGGCCTCGATGAGGTCGAGCGCGCCCGCGTTCACGACGTCGCGCATCTCGGCGTCCGCGTAGCCCCACTCGCCCTGGAGCCGACGGCGGCGCGCGACCGGGAGCTCGGGGAGCCCGGCACGGATCTCCTCGATCCACTCGCGCGGCGGCGCGATCGGGACGAGGTCGGGCTCCGGGAAGTACCGGTAGTCCTCGGCGTCCGACTTCACGCGGCCCGACGTCGTAATGCCGGTGTCCTCGTGCCAGTGCCGGGTCTCCTGGATCACCGTGCCGCCCGCGTCGAGCACGGCGGCCTGACGCGAGACCTCGTAGCGCACGGCCCGCTCGACGGAGCGGAACGAGTTGACGTTCTTCGTCTCGGTGCGCGTCCCGAGCGGCGACTCGGGCGTCGGGCGCAGCGAGAGGTTCACGTCGGCGCGGACGTTGCCGCGCTCCATGCGCGCCTCGGACACGTCGAGCGCCCGGAAGATGTCGCGCAGCGTCTGCACGTACGCGCGCGCGACCTCGGGGGCGCGGTCGCCCGCGCCCGTGATCGGCCGCGTGACGATCTCGACGAGCGGGATGCCGGCGCGGTTGTAGTCGACGAGCGAGTACTCGGCACCGTGGATGCGACCGGTCGCCCCACCCACGTGGGTGTTCTTGCCGGCGTCCTCCTCCATGTGCGCGCGCTCGATCTCGACGCGGAACACGGTCCCGTCCTCGAGCTCGACGTCGATCCACCCGTCGTAGGCGATGGGCTCGTCGTACTGGGAGGTCTGGAAGTTCTTCGGGACGTCCGGGTAGAAGTAGTTCTTGCGCGCGAACCGGCACGTCTCGGCGATCTGGCAGTTGAGCGCGAGGCCGATGCGGATCGCGTACTCGACAGCCTTGCCGTTGACGACCGGCAGGGCGCCCGGGAGCCCGAGCGAGACCGGGGTCACCTGGGTGTTC
This sequence comes from Cellulosimicrobium sp. XJ-DQ-B-000, assembly GCF_031119065.1. Lineage (NCBI taxonomy): Bacteria > Bacillati > Actinomycetota > Actinomycetes > Micrococcales > Promicromonosporaceae > Cellulosimicrobium > Cellulosimicrobium sp. XJ-DQ-B-000. The sequence continues at coordinate 2,481 of NZ_JAVHYN010000003.1, read as the reverse complement.
GGCTCGGCGCCGAAGCTCACCTCGGCCGGGCAGAACATCTTGGTCAGCGTGCCGAGCTCGACGTGCACCTCGATCCCGATGACGGGGTCGTAGCGGCGCGTGGCGTCGGCGTAGTCGACGAGGTCGACGGTCGTGGCGGTCATCCGACCTGGCCCTCCTGTGCGTTCGTGGCCGTGGGCAGCGCGGGCGCGCGGTCGAGCAGCGGTCCGCCCCACGAGCCGACCAGGGCGGCCTCGAGCGCGGCGCCCACCCGGTACATGCGGTCGTCGGCCTTGGCCGGCGCGAGGATCTGGAACCCGACGGGCAGGCCGTCGTCCGACAGGCCCGAGGGCACCGACATTCCGGGGACCCCCGCGAGGTTGGCGGGGATCGTCGCGACGTCGTTGAGGTACATGGCGAGCGGGTCGTCGAGCTTCTCGCCGAACCGGAACGCCGTGGTCGGCGCCGTCGGCGAGACCAGGACGTCCGCCTGCTCGAAGGCGGCGGCGAAGTCCCGCTGGATGAGCGTGCGGACCTTCTGCGCGCTGCCGTAGTAGGCGTCGTAGTAGCCGGCCGAGAGCGCGTAGGTGCCGAGGATGATGCGGCGCTTCACCTCGTCGCCGAAGCCGGCGCCGCGCGTGGCGGCCATGACGCGCTCCGCGGTCACAGGGCCCTCCTCGGGCTCCACGCGCAGGCCGAAGCGCATGCCGTCGAACTTCGCGAGGTTGCTCGACGCCTCCGACGGCATGATCAGGTAGTACGCGCCGAGCGCGTACTCGAAGTGCGGGCAGGAGACCTCGACGATCTCGGCGCCGAGCCCGCGCAGGAGGTCGAGCGACTGCGCGAAGCGCGCGCTCACGCCCTCCTGGTAGCCCTCGCCCGTGAGCTCCTTGACGACGCCGACGCGCAGGCCCGAGAGGTCGCCCGTGGCGCCCTGGACCGCGGCGTCGACGAGCGCCGGCCCGCGGCCGGGGATCGACGTGGAGTCGCGCGGGTCGTAGCCGCCGATGAGTTCGTGCAGCAGCGCGGCGTCGAGCACGGTGCGCGTGACGGGGCCCGCCTGGTCGAGCGAGGACGCCATCGCGATGAGCCCGTACCGGGAGACGCCGCCGTACGTCGGCTTGACGCCGACGGTGCCGGTGACGGCCCCGGGCTGACGGATCGAGCCGCCCGTGTCCGTGCCGATCGCGAGGGGTGCCTCGAACGCCGCCACCGCCGCGGCGGAGCCGCCGCCCGAACCGCCGGGGATCCGGTCGAGGTCCCACGGGTTGCGGGTGTTGCCGTACGCGGAGTGCTCGGTCGACGAGCCCATGGCGAACTCGTCCATGTTCGTCTTGCCGAGGATCGGCAGCCCGGCGGCGCGGATCTTCTCGACGAGCGTCGCGTCGTACGGCGGCACCCAGCCCTCGAGGATCTTGGAGCCGGCCGTCGTCGGCATGCCCTTCGTCACGACGACGTCCTTGACCGCGATCGGCACACCGGCGAGCCGGTGCACCGGCTCGCCCGCGACGCGGCGGTCGTCGACCGAGCGGGCCGTCGCCAGCGCATCGTCGGTGTTGACGTGGAGGAACGCGTTGACCGCGCCCTCGACCGCGCCGATCCGGTCGAGGTGCGCCTGGGTGGCCTCGACGCTCGAGAAGTCGCGCGCCTCGAGCCCTTCGGCGAGCTCGGCCGCGGAGAGCCGTGTCAGGTCCGTCATCTCACTCCTCCCCGAGGATCTGCGGTACGGAGAACCGGCCGTCCTCCGCCGCGGGCGCGCCCGCGAGGACGTCCTCGACGGGCAGCGGCGGCTCGGGGATGTCGTCACGGAAGACGTTCGACATCGGGATCGGGTGGCTCGTCGCGGGGACGTCGGGCGTCGCGACCTCGCTGACCTTGGCGATGGCGTCGACGATCACGTCGAGCTCGCCGGAGAGCCGGTCCAGCTCCTCGGGTCGCAGATCGATGCGGGCCAGCGCGGCGACGCGCGCGACCTCGTCACGGGAGATGGTGGACATGCCCCCATTCTAGTGGGGACCGACGTCGTGCCCACCGCGTCGCCGACCTCCCGGCACACGGATGTGACCGAGACAGCGCAGACGACACCGCGCGCAGACGCCGAGCGAGCCACGACGAGGTGAGACAAGCCGGGCGGGGTGGGTGCTGGTACCGCCTCGTGGCGGGCCTGGTGGGATCCGCGAGGAACGAGCGGCGGATGGTAGACGCGGCACCACCAACCACCTCGACGGTCCAGGCCGGCCGCACGCCGTCGAGCACGAGAACCACGGCTCTACCTCGCCCGGCAGCCGTTCCACCTCTCGACCACGGTTCTACTTCTCGCGACCGCGGTCCTGTCTGGCGAACCGCAGGTCTGTCTCGGCCAGCCGAGAGCTCAGCAATAGGGGCGCGGATATGCCGAAGGCCCACCCCGTGTGGGGTGGGCCTTCGGTGAAGGGTTGTCCGGCGGCGTCCTACTCTCCCACCCCGTCTCCAGGGCAGTACCATCGGCGCTGAAGGGCTTAG